>RPOR01000001.1 GCA_003820645.1 Betaproteobacteria bacterium | reverse complement strand
GTAGTATGCCGCCCTATTCCGATGGATAACCCGGCAATACCAGCCATGTGTTAACTGAAGAAGAGAATGATGAATATTACCGAAAAAACAGATGAAGAGATTTTGGCGCTGGCGAACCCCATGTGGGCTGATCTTGTTAAATACTCGAATGAGAAAAACTATGGTGCGTTCACCCGTAATTTCTCAACGCCGATGAAAATGGGTGCGAATGAAATCGAGATGGGTAAGCAGTTTGCAAGAAGCGATCTGGCGAAAAACCTGTCTACCGATTATCAATATCTTGGCATTATCCGTCGTGGTGAATATGTAACGGTTCTCTATAAACAGATTAACACCAAGGATAAAGGTGAATGGCTGGGCAGACTGGTGCTGGGTTATGAAAAGGACAAGGTAAAAATATTTGGCGCTACGCTGTTCTAAGAGCGCCTAACTAAATGACCTCAGCACTCGACCCCCACCCTAACCCTCCCCCTTTCAGGGGGAGGGAATGGGAGGGGGTGCGGCGTGAAGGGATGATGCATATTCATTTTGTTAGGCGTTCTAAGCTACTTTATCGTTAACAGGCCTATCTCGTCATGTCCGATACAATACAGAGCGATAAATTCGTTGAATTAAATTATAAGGTCATCGATCAAAAAACCGGTGACGTACTGGTTACCGTTGATTATCCTCTGGGATATGTTCATGGCGTAAATGATGTTCTGTCTGAACAGGTGACAAAAGAACTGGATGGCAAAAAAGTGGGTGATGTCATCGAAGTGCCGATTGACACCGGATTGTTATTTGGTGAGCGAGACGAATCGCTGGTGTTTACCGATCACATCGATAATGTCCCGGAGGAATATCGGGAAATTGGTATGACCATCACCATGGAAAATGAAAAAGGTGAGCCCAGAAACTTTATCGTTACCCGATTCGATGACAAAACATTAACCGTCGATGGCAATAATCCATTGTGTGGCAGAGAAGTAATATTCAGGTTGGAAGTTTTGACGATACGTGACGCTACCGATGAAGAAATCGAACTTGGCGGAGCGGTTGGCGCCGACCCTGACATCAATGAAATTCTCGGCCGGGCATAAATGAAGCTCTCAAATAATTACATACTTTACCCGGACAACAGGGCCCTGGAACGCGCCATCGCTAGTTCTTTAGGCATGCTGGGGAATGGGTTAGTCGAAGCGGCTACTCCGGATAACAAGGTAACCGTTGCTGATAATTTTCTTTACACGCGGGGAAATTATGAACAGCACCGTTTCAGTTCCAATATTCTTGACAGTGTGCGTGAGGCACTTGCAGAGTCGCTGACAGACCAATATCGCGATCAGGAGCCATTAGCCTGGGCTGAGACTCAGAATAGTCTTGGAAACATTCTGGCGGCACAGGGGCAACAGCAAAGAGATGTTGAGTTGTATGAAAAGGCCATTGAGTGCTTTAACAAGGCGCTGGAAGAGTTTAAGCAGGAAAAGTCGCCCCTCGACTGGGCTGCAACCCAATATAACCTGGGAACGGCAATGCAAGCCTTGGGCCGGCAACGGGATAACGCGAAATTATTGAAAGCAGCCATTGATGCTTATACGAATGCGTTATTGGAATGGTCCCGAAAAGAGACGCCTGAAAAATGGGCATCCGCCATGCATCAACTTGGTGCCACTTTCCATGCGCACGGCAGACTTCTGAAAGGTAATCGTACTTTTCAAAAGTCCGTTGTCGCCTACAAAAATGCACTGGCCGTATTCGATGCCGATAATTACGCTTTCGAGTTAGCCGCTACACACAATAATTGTGGTGCAGTGCTGCATAATCTGGGTGAATCAGAAGAAAACCCGGATCGCCTGGACGAGGCAATAAGATCTTACGAGACGGCGCTGACAGTATGCTTGGAGCAGCAACTCCCCATTCATCTGGCAGTACTATGCAGGGTCAATCGGTCTACTGCACGAAGTGTGCTGGCTGAGTTAACAAAAGACACTACACTTGCCGACGACGTGGCTGATGAGTTTGAATTGATTATCGAATGTTTTCCGCATGCCCTTCAACCGCTCTGTTTAAAGCATTGCGAGGAGCAGATTAATAAGGCAAAGTGCGCTAGCACTGGCGATTAGCGCTAACAGATGATTCAGGAAACAGGAAAGAGCTAGATTATTTTATTGACGTCAGTTCAGTGGGAGTGGCTGACAGACATGTTTATATTCCTCCCGATTCAACCATATAGGAGTGATGACTATGAGTGATGCACCAAAAACCAGACCCAAGGTTCCAGACGGCAAGTCTCGTTTTCTGACAACCACTCAGATGCCGGCAAATGAAAAGGGCTACGTCGGCTATAAAACCACCTGGGAATCTTTCCAGAAAGAAGTACCATACAAAACTCCCAAGAAGCCCTGAGACAATCAGCCGCGTGACCCTGCAAGTCGCGCGGCTACTCAATGCAGAATTAGTTTGTGATAAGCACGCTTTATAGAGCGTGCTTTTTTTAAATCCGAAAAATTGAATACGGCTAAGCCACCTGAACTTGCCCTGAGTATTAGCGGGTGACAGCAACTACAGACATATTTTAATTTAAAGCTTAAATACGCTCAGAAAGCTGGTAGTCCACATTAATAAAAGCACCAATATCTGCCAGGAAGCGGATCGTTCTGGCACCGAAACCGACATCGGGCACTGATTCAGTTTTATCAACAGACAGCACCAGAACCAAGTCGATCCTCGGTGACAAGTTGTGGCTTTTACAGATTTCCAGGATCTTGTCCTTCGCCGGCTCGATTTTCTTGATCAGATCGTCCGTCAACTTGTAAACGTCGATATCACCGGTAACCGTCTCGGTCGACAACTCCCAGGAACTCAACACCGGTTTGCTTAATTCGCTGTGGGCACCCGAAGCATCGACCGAGGTCGGTTGGATGCCAATATGTTTGGTGATGACGTCGGGGTTGAAATGATAGCCCGCCAAGGTGAAGCGGGCCCGCGCTTGATTACCTGCCAAAGTTTTACCCTCATCAATTGTTTGTGGGCATAACCGTTAACAGTAGTGCCCATTGTTACTGGCGTGATTATTCTTAGCTTGTCCGATCAGGCCCAGTTGTATTTGCAACAAGCAGCATGTGAAAACGTGTTCGAGATTAATCGTTTTAATCCATAGTACCACCAGGCTATCGACCGCTTTGAAATAATACTCTAGTATTTTATCAAAGCGAAAAACCAGTCTCGTTGCCACGTTTCGGACAGCTATACAGCCTACCGCCACGCGACATCGTTCTGCTTATAACCCACGGTGGTATGCTGACGCCCACCGCTGCCCTGCCCGCAGCCTTTCTTTCCCTTCGTCCACTCATGGCCCGTAACCAACCGATTACCGAACAGCGCACCACCAGCCGCAACTTGCGGGTGCTGACGCATTTGTTTGGCTTTCTGCGCCCGTACCGCAAGAACCTGGCGGCCGCCCTGCTGGCGTTGTTCATTGCCGCCGGCGCGCTGCTCGGGTTTGGCGTGGTGCTGCAACGGGTGGTGGATCATGGCTTGAGCAGCGGTTCGGGCGCGGAACTGAATCAGGCGTTGCTGTTGTTTCTGCTGGTGGTGAGCGTGTTGTCGGTGGCGGTGGCGGCGCGCGTGTACCTGGTGAACTGGCTGGGCGAGCGCGTGGTGGCCGACATTCGCAAGGCGGTGTTCGCCCAGGTGCTCAAGCTGGAGCCGGCATTTTTCGAAGTGACGCGCACCGGCGAGGTGATCTCGCGGCTGACCACCGATACCTCGCTGTTGCAGGTGGTGGTGGGTACGACCCTGGCGGTGGCGGTGCGCAACACGCTGCTGTTTGCCGGCGGCTTAACGATGCTCGCCATTACCAGCTTGAAGCTCGCGGCGCTGGTGTTGCTC
>RPOR01000229.1 GCA_003820645.1 Betaproteobacteria bacterium | reverse complement strand
CCGCCGGCAAACAGCAGCGTGTTGCGCACCGCCACCGCCAGGGTCGTGCCCACCACCACCTGCAACAGCGAGGTATCGGTGGTCAGCCGCGAGATCACCTCGCCGGTGCGCGTCACCTCGAAAAACGCCGGCTCCAGCTTGAGCACCTGGGCGAACACCGCCTTGCGAATGTCGGCCACCACGCGCTCGCCCAGCCAGTTCACCAGGTACACGCGCGCCGCCACCGCCACCGACAACACGCTCACCACCAGCAGAAACAACAGCAACGCCTGATTCAGTTCCGCGCCCGAACCGCTGCTCAAGCCATGATCCACCACCCGTTGCAGCACCACGCCAAACCCGAGCAGCGCGCCGGCGGCGATAAACAACGCCAGCAGCGCCGCCGCCAGGTTTTTACGATACGGACGCAGAAAGCCAAACAAATGCGTCAGCACGCGCAGGTTGCGGCTGGTGGTGCGCTGTTCGGTAATCGGTTGGTTGCGGGCCATGAGCGGGCAAGGGGCAAGAGGGGGCTGCGGGCAGGGCAGCGGTGGGCGTCAGCATACCACCGTGGGTTATAAGCAGAACGATGTCGCGTGGCGGTAGGCTGTATAGCTGTCCGAAACGTGGCAACGAGACTGGTTTTTCGCTTTGATAAAATACTAGAGTATTATTTCAAAGCGGTCGATAGCCTGGTGGTACTATGGATTAAAACGATTAATCTCGAACACGTTTTCACATGCTGCTTGTTGCAAATACAACTGGGCCTGATCGGACAAGCTAAGAATAATCACGCCAGTAACAATGGGCACTACTGTTAACGGTTATGCCCACAAACAATTGATGAGGGTAAAACTTTGGCAGGTAATCAAGCGCGGGCCCACTTCACCTTGGCGGGCTATCATTTCAACCCCGACGTCATCACCAAACATATTGGCATCCAACCGACCTCGGTCGATGCTTCGGGTGCCCACAGCGAATTAAGCAAACCGGTGTTGAGTTCCTGGGAGTTGTCGACCGAGACGGTTACCGGTGATATCGACGTTTACAAGTTGACGGACGATCTGATCAAGAAAATCGAGCCGGCGAAGGACAAGATCCTGGAAATCTGTAAAAGCCACAACTTGTCACCGAGGATCGACTTGGTTCTGGTACTGTCTGTTGATAAAACTGAATCAGTGCCCGATGTCGGTTTCGGTGCCAGAACGATCCGCTTCCTGGCAGATATTGGTGCTTTTATTAATGTGGACTACCAGCTTTCTGAGCGTATTTAAGCTTTAAATTAAAATATGTCTGTAGTTGCTGTCACCCGCTAATACTCACGGGCAAGTTCAGGTGGCTTAGCCGTATTCAATTTTTCGGATTTAAAAAAAGCACGCTCTATAAAGCGTGCTTATCACAAACTAATTCTGCATTGAGTAGCCGCGCGACTTGCAGGGTCACGCGGCTGATTGTCTCAGGGCTTCTTGGGAGTTTTGTATGGTACTTCTTTCTGGAAAGCTTCCCAGGTGGTTTTATAGCCGACGTAGCCCTTTTCATTTGCCGGCATCTGAGTGGTTGTCAGAAAACGAGACTTGCCGTCTGGAACCTTGGGTCTGGTTTTTGGTGCATCACTCATAGTCATCACTCCTATATGGTTGAATCGGGAGGAATATAAACATGTCTGTCAGCCACTCCCACTGAACTGACGTCAATAAAATAATCTGGCTCTTTCCTGTTTCCTGAATCATCTGTTAGCGCTAATCGCCAGTGCTAGCGCACTTTGCCTTATTAATCTGCTCCTCGCAATGCTTTAAACAGAGCGGTTGAAGGGCATGCGGAAAACATTCGATAATCAATTCAAACTCATCAGCCACGTCGTCGGCAAGTGTAGTATCTTTTGTTAACTCAGCCAGCACACTTCGTGCAGTAGACCGATTGACCCTGCATAGTACTGCCAAATGAATGGGGAGTTGCTGCTCCAAGCATACTGTCAGCGCCGTCTCGTAAGATCTTATTGCCTCGTCCAGGCGATCCGGGTTTTCTTCTGATTCACCCAGATTATGCAGCACTGCACCACAATTATTGTGTGTAGCGGCTAACTCGAAAGCGTAATTATCGGCATCGAATACGGCCAGTGCATTTTTGTAGGCGACAACGGACTTTTGAAAAGTACGATTACCTTTCAGAAGTCTGCCGTGCGCATGGAAAGTGGCACCAAGTTGATGCATGGCGGATGCCCATTTTTCAGGCGTCTCTTTTCGGGACCATTCCAATAACGCATTCGTATAAGCATCAATGGCTGCTTTCAATAATTTCGCGTTATCCCGTTGCCGGCCCAAGGCTTGCATTGCCGTTCCCAGGTTATATTGGGTTGCAGCCCAGTCGAGGGGCGACTTTTCCTGCTTAAACTCTTCCAGCGCCTTGTTAAAGCACTCAATGGCCTTTTCATACAACTCAACATCTCTTTGCTGTTGCCCCTGTGCCGCCAGAATGTTTCCAAGACTATTCTGAGTCTCAGCCCAGGCTAATGGCTCCTGATCGCGATATTGGTCTGTCAGCGACTCTGCAAGTGCCTCACGCACACTGTCAAGAATATTGGAACTGAAACGGTGCTGTTCATAATTTCCCCGCGTGTAAAGAAAATTATCAGCAACGGTTACCTTGTTATCCGGAGTAGCCGCTTCGACCAACCCATTCCCCAGCATGCCTAAAGAACTAGCGATGGCGCGTTCCAGGGCCCTGTTGTCCGGGTAAAGTATGTAATTATTTGAGAGCTTCATTTATGCCCGGCCGAGAATTTCATTGATGTCAGGGTCGGCGCCAACCGCTCCGCCAAGTTCGATTTCTTCATCGGTAGCGTCACGTATCGTCAAAACTTCCAACCTGAATATTACTTCTCTGCCACACAATGGATTATTGCCATCGACGGTTAATGTTTTGTCATCGAATCGGGTAACGATAAAGTTTCTGGGCTCACCTTTTTCATTTTCCATGGTGATGGTCATACCAATTTCCCGATATTCCTCCGGGACATTATCGATGTGATCGGTAAACACCAGCGATTCGTCTCGCTCACCAAATAACAATCCGGTGTCAATCGGCACTTCGATGACATCACCCACTTTTTTGCCATCCAGTTCTTTTGTCACCTGTTCAGACAGAACATCATTTACGCCATGAACATATCCCAGAGGATAATCAACGGTTACCAGTACATCACCGGTTTTTTGATCGATGACCTTATAATTTAATTCAACGAATTTATCGTTTTGTATTGTATCTGACATGACTAGAAAGGCCTGTTAACGATTAAATTGTCTTAGAACAGCGTAGCGCCAAATATTTTTACCTTGTCCTTTTCATAACCCAGCACCAGTCTGCCCAGCCATTCACCTTTATCCTTGGTGTTAATCTGTTTATAGAGAACCGTTACATATTCACCACGACGGATAATGCCAAGATATTGATAATCGGTAGACAGGTTTTTCGCCAGATCGCTTCTTGCAAACTGCTTACCCATCTCGATTTCATTCGCACCCATTTTCATCGGCGTTGAGAAATTACGGGTGAACGCACCATAGTTTTTCTCATTCGAGTATTTAACAAGATCAGCCCACATGGGGTTCGCCAGCGCCAAAATCTCTTCATCTGTT
>RPOR01000228.1 GCA_003820645.1 Betaproteobacteria bacterium | reverse complement strand
TTTTGCTATAATCCGCCCCCTTGAGCGGCCGTAGCTCATCTGGATAGAGTACTTGGCTACGAACCAAGGGGTAGGGGGTTCGAATCCCTCCGGCCGCGCCAGTTGCACCGAGGCCCGCGATGTGAGTCGCGGGCCTTTTGATTTTACGCGGCGCCTGCTTGCTGCTAACGTGGCGGCCACGTATTTTCCCGGCACAGCCGAACACCGACAGGAGAATCCAATTGAGCCACCTGCGCCACACCGAGCAACGCAAACGTTTCCGTGCCATCCTCAACGGCAGCCAGTGCCTGTCGCCGGCGAGCGTATATGACCCGCTGTCCGCCCGCGTGGCGGAGAGCGTCGGTTATCGGCTCGGCATCCTCGCCGGATCCGTGTCGTCGAATACCACACTGGCCGCGCCCGATCTGATCGTACTGACCTTGACCGATTTCGCCGACCAGGTGCGGCGGATGATGCGCGTCAGCGACCTGAGCCTGCTGGTCGATGCCGACCATGGCTATGGCAATGCGCTGAACGTGATGCGCACCGTGCAGGAACTGGAACACGCCGGCGTGTCGGCGATGAGCATTGAGGACACGTCACTGCCGATCCGTTTCGGTCAGCCGGACGGCAAGGATGAGCTGATTGCGGTGGAAGAAATGATCGGCAAGCTGAAGGCAGCGGTGGCTGCGCGCCGTGACTCCTCGACGGTGATTGCCGGACGCACTGCGGCGCTGAAAGTCGAGGGTGTCGAAAAAACCGTGGCGCGGGTCAAGGCCTATGCCGCGACCGGCGTGGACTGCATATTCATCATCGGCGTGGAAACAGCGGAACAGGTGAAGGCCGTGCGCGAAGCCTCGCAGCTGCCGGTGATTGTCGGTCCGGGAAAAACGTCGGCGACGCGCGAGGATTTTGCCAAGGCCGGCGCCCGCGTGCTGCTGCAGGGCCATCAGCCGGTGGCGGCGGCGGTGAAGGCATTGCGCGAGGTCTATGCGCATTTCCACGGCGGCGGTGCTGCGACCGACCTCAAGGACAAGATCGCGTCGGCGCAGGAAATGGACGCGCTGGTGTTTGGCGAGGATTACAGGAAATACCTTCGCGACTTCATGCGTTGAGCCGCAGTCGCAGCATTGGCAGGCCGGTCAGGCGGCGGCCTGCCGGCGTGAGCGGTTGATCGCCGCGTTGACCTGCGGCATCACTTGTTCCGCCATCAACTCCATCGAGCGTTTCGCCAGCAGCGGGTCTACCCAATCCATGCCGGCATAGACGATTTCGCCGAAGTCGCCGGCCTCCTCGCGCAACGCGAGGATCTGGTCGGCGACCTTGTTCGGGCTGCCGCAGATCACCAGTTGCTTGACCATGTAGTCCGTGGTCAGTTCGCGGTCGTCCTGCCCGGGATGGGTCTTGAAAATCGCCTGCCGCTTCGAAATCAGCATTTTCCGGAGCAGCAGGTCCCAGTAGTAACGGTACGGGCTGGCACTGTCTTCCAGCCCGTAACGTCGCGCCGTCCTGTCGTCGTCCGCAACAAAAATGGTGCGTGCGATACGCCAGTCCTCGGGCGCGGCAATCTGGCCCGCGCGTTGCTTGCCCTCGGCATAGTTGTTCCAGTGGGACGGCAGGTATTTCGACAACAGGAAATTTGCCGATAGCGGATGGAAATCGCGTTCGCCCATCGCGATGACGCCTTTGGAGCCCGGTGCGACCACGGTGCCGACGATTTCGGGGCGGGGCTGCTGGTAGGGTTTGTACATGGTGCCGCGGCCGATCGCGGCATTCTGCGTGGTGGCGGTGGTGACCTTGAAGCGGTTGCCGGGCAGATCGATGTCATAGGGTACCTTGCCTTCCCAGATCGCAAGAATGACGTCGATGGCCTCTGCGAACAATTTGTTGCGGTCCTCGGCAAGCAGGCCCAGCGCCTCGGCATCGGAAGACAGAGCGCCGGGGCTGATGCCGAAAATGAAGCGGCCCTGCGCGAGGTGGTCGAACATTGCCGCATGGGCGGCAATCAGCGTCGGATGCGAGTGGGAAAGGTTGGAGGTTCCGGTGGCGAGCCTGATGGTTTTGGTGTGATGGATCAGCGTTGCCAGGAAAATGAAACTGTTGGTGACGTTTTCGGAGGGCTCGGTCAGATGTTCGCCGACGAAGGCGTCGTAGAAACCCAGCTGGTCGGCGAGGATGATCGCGGCGCGGTCTTCCTCCAGGGTGACGACCGGCGGCCGGTGGGGCGGGTGCAGCGGCATCGTAAAAAATCCCAGGCGCATGATGTAGCATCCTCCCCACACATCACATTGAACGGCGATAATTCAATGTAACATCCTGCCATCGTGATCCGCAACGAAAGCACTGCATGAACCTCGACGCCATCAAGACCGGCCTGCACGGCGCCACCGAAA
>RPOR01000227.1 GCA_003820645.1 Betaproteobacteria bacterium | reverse complement strand
ATCGTGCGCGAAATCATTTATACGGAACCCGCGGTGCGCGGCGATACGTCGGGCAAGGTGCTGAAACCCGCCAAGCTGAGCACGGGCTATGAAATCCCGGTGCCGCTGTTCTGCGCCACCGGCGACAAGATCGAAATCGACACCCGCACCGGCGAATACCGCAGCCGCACCAAAGGCTGAACGGCCTGATTCCGGCGGTATTACTCCGGCACGAGCCAGACGCAGCGCGTGCCGCCCCGTTGTTCCGCTGACAGTGCCCGCCATAGCCAGTCCAGCAGCGGCGGTGCTTCGCGGTCCAGTCCGAAGGGCGGGTTGACCACGATCATCCCGCTGCCGCGAATGTGGGCGGTCCAGTCCTCGGGGTAGACCGACAATTCCAGCTGCAGTGTTTTTGGCAGGCCGATGGACTGCAGGCTGCGGGCAAACGCCTGCATCGCCGCCGGCGCCATCAACGGATACCACACGGCGATCATGCCGGTGGCGAAGCGGGTGCAGGCTTCCTTGACCGCGCGGGTGATCCGGCCGAACTCGTCGGCCTCGTCGAAAGCCGCATCGATGAACGTCAGCCCGCGTCGTTCCTTGGGGGGCAGGTATCCGCGGATTGCCTGAAAGCCGTCCTGGTTGTGTATCGCGGTATGGCGCGCACTGGCGAATACGGTC
The DNA here is from genome assembly GCA_003820645.1 of Betaproteobacteria bacterium. GTDB lineage: Bacteria > Pseudomonadota > Gammaproteobacteria > Burkholderiales > SG8-41. Next base: position 1,901 of record RPOR01000227.1, on the reverse strand, counting down.
TTCAGCGCCGCGCAATCATCCTTGTTCAGTTCACACAGCACCAGCCGGTCGTCGGGGCGCATCAATTGACGGGCGATCCACGGCGAGCCGGGGTAGCAATGCAGGTGGCCATCGGGGTTTTCCGCACGGATGATCTCGAGGTAGCGCTGTAGCGCGGCCGGCGCATCGGCCCGGGCCCAGACGCGGCCGATGCCGTGGCGCCACTCGGCGGTTTTCTGCGACCACGGATGGGTCAGGTCGTAGCGGCCGAGACCCGCATGCGTGTCGAGATAACAGAATGGCTTGTCCTTTTTGGCAAGGGCGAGCAGCAACCGCGTCAGGATTGCATGTTTGAATACGTCGGACACATTGCCGGCATGGAACTGATGTCGGTAGGAAAGCATGGCCGGGATTAGAGCACAGGATATGGTGTCGTGCCCGTTGCGCAGTCACCGATCGAATGCAACGGATTCCAGTAACATCGGCAACGGCTGGTTGGCAAGGCGGGGCACTTCATGCCGGGCTGGCCTTGCGACTTCAATCAACGGGAGGAAGCGATGGGTTTGCAGCGACTGCATGTCGCACCGCGTTACAGCGAGGCGGCCATTTATAACGGTGTGGTTTACCTTGCCGGCATGGTACCGGAATGTGCGGCCGCCGATATCCGCAGCCAGACGGCCGATGTACTGGCCCAGGTGGCCCATCGACTTGCCGAGGCGGGCAGCGACAAAACCCGCATCTTGCGGGCCCAGATTTTTCTTGCCGACATCACGGAGATCGGTGCGATGAACGAGATCTGGGATGCCTGGGTGACCCCGGGTTCTGCGCCGCCGCGTGCCACCGTGCAGGCAGCGCTCTCGGATCCGCACTACCGGATTGAAATCGTGGTGACGGCGGTGCAGTCGGCAGATTAATCCTCTGCGGTTGTTTATGCCGGATGGGATGGATCGTGGATCACGACTGTGCCATCACGCAAAAAATTGCGGGAATCGACAAAAAACCAACTTCATCTGAGGTTGGTCCTGGTAATTTGTGTCGGATAATTGCCGTCCGCGAAACGTGCCCACTGAACTGATGAGCACCGCTGCGGGCACCTGCGGATTGTAGGCAACATTGCAGCCGATGGACTATGCCCCCAACAGTCTGCGGGCAAGCACCGACTGCATATCGCGACGACCGTCGGCGATGAGGTGGATGATGACTTGACGGCCTGTGACGCGGCAGATCACGCGGTAAAGATTGAACGAGGTCTGGCGGTACTCTTTGATGCCCAGTGCGACCAGCTCCTTGGGATTGCTGCCACGCTCCGGAAACTGCGACAGGCTCGCCACAACCGCCATCAACTCGTCCAAAACGCAGTTGGCGTTGGGTAACACAGTCGAATTCCGAGATGTAGTCGTCAATGGCCTCCAAGTCCTGCTCGGCCCCTTCAGTGAGCAGGACTTCGAATTTGGCAGGTGCGCCTGCCATCAGGCAGTGGCCCGCTTGGCGCGCAGACGAGCAACGACGTCCGCCACAGGCGTGACCTTGCCGGATGCCACGTCCTGATTGCCCAGTGCGAGGATTTTCAGCATGGCCAGGGTTTCCTGGGTTTCCTCGAAGGAGGTCACATCTTGCAGGACCGCCTTGGCGGGGTTTTTTTGGTGCGTTTCATCAAGGAAAGAAAAAAGCCGCGCAAGTCGAGAACCCTTCCGCGGCAATTACCGGTATCCGAAAGGAGGAGGAATTCAGATATCGTTTCTTAATACCCCGAAGCCTGAGAGCAGTCTGTTAACTACCTGACATCCCGGAAAAAATCCCGCTGGGATGTGCCTTTTTCGCCAGATTGCGTCCCGCCTTGATATCGCGTTTGTAGATCTCAAGCGTCAAGATAGCATCCTCGGATTTTTGGTCGCACCGGGTTTCTTTTTCCCCTCGGTTGT
>RPOR01000226.1 GCA_003820645.1 Betaproteobacteria bacterium | reverse complement strand
TCTCGGGCAGGGACCAGGTCTGCAGCCGCGTGATCAGCCGTGCCGGATCATCATCGACCAGGACCATGTCGCGATGCTCGGCCCTGATGAAGCGTTCCGCCACGGCATGGTCAAGGAACGCCCCCAGCCGGTCGTAAAAGCCGGCAACGTTGAGCAGTCCGCAGGGCTTGCGGTGCACGCCGAGCTGCGTCAGCGTCACCATCTCGAACATTTCATCCAGCGTGCCCATGCCGCCGGGCAGCGCGATGAAGGCATCGGCGATGTTCGACATCATGACCTTGCGCTCATGCATGGAATCGACGACATGCAGTTCGGTCAGGCCGGTATGCACCATCTCGTGTTCCAGCAATCGGCGCGGGGTGACGCCGATGACATGGGCCCCTGCGGCAATCGCGGTCTCCGCCACCACGCCCATCAAGCCGACCTTGCCGCCGCCAAACACGATTTTCATGCCCGCGGCGGTGATCGCCCGCACCATGGCGCGGGTGGCGTCACTGTAAGCCGCGCCCCTACCGGGATTGGAACCGCAAAATATGCAGATACTGTGCATGGAATGGCAAAATCCTGATCGATTCAGCACCGGATTGTAGACGATCATCGCGCCCGGCCTGCGCCGATCATGCGCCTTGATATCCACCGTTAACCCCGAACCGGGCCAGCATGCGTTTATAGCTGCCACCACCTGACAACAAGGAAAAAAACATGAAACTGCTGCGACCCGCCATCACCGGCGCTGCCGTGCTTGCCACTCTCCAGCTGGCGCCCGCCTTTGCGCAACAGGACACCGTCGGCACCGCGCTGACCATCTACAGCAATGCGCGTCCCGGCGCGTTACCTCCGGAGTTCTATCGCGGCGGCGGCAACAGTGTGGCCGTGCCCGGCTACGCCGTCGTTCGCCACCAGCGTGAATTGCCACTCAATCGCGGCCGCAATGCGGTGCGCTTCAGCGATGTCGCGGCGCTGATCGATCCGACAACGGTCAGTTTCCAGTCGCTGACCGATGGCGCAGGCACCAGCGTCGTCGAGCAGAACTTCCAGTTTGACCTGGTCAATCCCCAGAAGCTGCTGGAAAAATACATCGACCGCCGCATCACCGTCGACCAGGTTCGCGGCAGCGGCGTCGAATCGTTTGCCGGCCTGCTGTTGTCGACCACCGGTGGCCTGGTGCTCAAGCGCGACGACGGCAGCATCCAGACGCTGCCGCACAACGCGGGGGTGCGCCTGCCGGAACTCCCCGGCGGCCTGATCACGCGCCCGACGCTGGTCTGGGACATCGCCGCCACCCGTGCCGGCGCCCACGCCACGCGCGTGTCCTACCAGACCGCGGGGATCACCTGGTGGGCCGACTACAACCTGACCTATCAGGAAGGCGCGAACGCCAACGCCTGCAGGCTCGACGTCGGGGCATGGGTCAGCATCATCAACAAATCCGGCGCGGGCTACACCGACGCCAAGCTGAAACTCGTCGCCGGCGACGTGCACCGCCCGCAGCCGCAGGGCCGCGTCTATGCCGCGCCGGCGGCACAGCGCGCCCTGGCCATGGAAGACCGTGCCAAGGGCTTCGAGGAAAAAGAACTTTTCGAGTACCACCTCTACACGCTGGGCCGGTCGACCACACTGCCCGACAACTCGACCAAGCAGATCGAACTGTTCCCCGCGGCGCGCGCCGTGCCCTGCGAGAAAACCCTGGTCTACTACGGTGCCGCCGGCGTCCGACCCTACGGCGATCCGGCGACCGACCGCAATTACGGCGTCCAGAGCAACAGGAAAGTCGACGTCTACCTCGGCTTCAGGAACGCCAAGGAACAGCATATGGGGATGCCGCTGCCGGCGGGCCGCGTGCGCGTCTCAAAACTGGACGATGCCGACAACACGCTGGAGTTCATCGGCGAAGACGTGATCGACCACACGCCGCGCAACGAACAGGTGCTGATCAAGCTCGGCTCGGCCTTCGACGTCGTCGGCGAACGCCGCCAGGTCAACTTCTCCGTCGACAACGCGCGCAAAACCATGACCGAGGACATCGAAGTCAAAATCCGCAACCAGAAAAAAGAGACCGTGAACGTCATGGTCAAGGAAAACCTCTACCGCTGGACCAACTGGCAGCTCACCACAAAAACGCATGACTATCGCAAGGACGATGCACGGACGGTGACGTTTCCGCTGAAGATTGCCGCGGGAGCGGAAACCGTGCTGCGCTACAGCGTGACTTACACCTGGTAAGCCGGCATTCGTGCGGGCGATGGAGCGCGGATGTGGCGTGGCCTATGATGGGTGCCAATCCGGTGCGCAATGTCAAATAATCATGGCGCCTGAAATTGGCAACTAAAAATGTCAACGCATTCACGTTAGGCGTCACGAGAAGAACTCAGCGCCATGCGAATAGTTGAAGCGAGCCCGGCCGAGATCGATGTCGTACTGTGCGTCGAACGCTTGGCCTTCTCGCGCGACGATGAGCCGCACTTGGTGGCTGCCCTGCTTCGAGATCAGACTGCTCAGCCAAGCATTTCGCTCCTTGCTTACGAGGCAGATCGGCCAGTCGGGCACGCTCTGTTCACCAAGGTAGCTCTTGTCGGTAGTTCGCCGCACGTCCCTTCCGCCATCCTTGCCCCATTGGCCGTTGTCCCGACGTCTCAGAGCCAAGGGGTGGGCCGGGCTCTTATCGAGCACGGTGCCAGCGCACTCGCAGGCGCTGGTGTTCAGTTGCTGTTTGTTCTTGGCGAACCTGCTTACTACACGAGATACGATTTCGTCCCGGCAACTCCATACGGACTCCATGCTCCGTACCCCATAGTTCCTGATGAGGCATGGATGGTCCGTTCGCTTGCTCCCAATCTACTTGGCACCGTCAAAGGTACCGTTACCTGCGCGGCAAGTCTGACAAGGCCTGAGTACTGGCGCGAGTAGGAACCGCAGTTCTTTGCAGGCAAAGCGACGCCTAACTCAAACGTGAGACCGCACCGGGAGACACTGAACCATGTCGCAACGCTCAGACGTGGCAATCCACACGAAAGAACGCGTAGGGCGCAATAAGCGCAGCGCATTGCGCCGCATGTAAACGGGCATGCACTCCCCGTAATTCGCTGCGCTGCTTACGGGCTACAGTCGCCCCTCGCGAGCCGCCGGAGGCAGCCCGGCGAATTTGACTTTGTTCCTGACACCCGCCTGGCACCCCTGCTATACAATCCCCCCGTCACACCCACAAAAACACAGGGAGACCTCCATGGGTATCGGCACCATCATCGCGCTGGGCATCCTGATCGTCATCGCCGTCTACGGCGTCACCATCT
>RPOR01000225.1 GCA_003820645.1 Betaproteobacteria bacterium | reverse complement strand
GCGCCGTAATATCGTTGGATGCGCCCGGCGGAAACGGCACAATCCAGCGCACCGGCCGACTCGGATAACCCGCTGCCGAGCCTTGTGCCGCGGCCTGCGGTATTGCGGCACCCGCCAGGCTGAGAGCCATCAGCGCCACGATCAATCTGGTGTTCATGGTGTTCCTCCTCGGTAATGTTTTTGTCCTGCAATGAGATGCTACATCAACTGATCCGGATCAGGGCTGCGCGCCGCCCAGCACTTCCGGATTGACCACGTTCACCGGTTTGCCGTCGGCGTAAGCGAGAATCTGATCGAAAATGCTGCCGAAAATCCGCTCATAGCCGGCACACTCGACATAACCGATGTGCGGCGTGCATACCGCGTTGTCGAGCTTGAGCAGCGGGTGATCCGCATTCAGCACCGGCTCTTCTTCGAACACGTCGACTGCCGCCATCCCGGGACGTCCCCGCCGGAGCGCCTGCTCCAGCGCACCCGCCGCGATCAGCCCGGCACGGCTGGTGTTGACGATCAATGCGGTCGGTTTCATGCGCGCCAGGTCCGCCGCCGTGACGATGCCGCGCGTGGCATCGATCAGCCGCAGGTGCAGCGTGATCACGTCGCTGTCCTCGAACAACGCTTCCTTGCTGCGCGCAGCGGCATAACCGTCGGCCCGCGCCCGCGCCAATGACGCTTCGCGCGCCCACACCAGTACCTTCATGCCGAAGGCCTTGCCGTAGCTGGCGATCACCGCGCCGATGCGGCCGTAGCCGTAGACACCCAGCGTCTTGCCGCGCAGACCGAGGCCGACGGTCGACTGCCAGCGCCCTGCTTTCAGCGCGGCCACTTCCTGCGGGATCTTGCGCATCGCGGCGATGATCAGGCCCCAGGTCAGTTCGGCCGTTGCATAAGACGGCTGGCCCGGATGCAGGTTGCTACACAGCAGCACGCCGCGGGCCGTCAGCGCACCGACATCGACATGGGGATAAACGCTGTGGTGGCTGACCAGTTTCAGCTTCGGCAATCTCTCGATTAACAGAGCCCGGAGCGGCGTGCGCTCGCGGATCATCACCAGCGCCTCGGTATCCTTCAGACGCTCGGCCAGGACATCGACATCCTTGCTGTGATCGTTCCAGATCTGCACCTCGTGGCCCTTGAGTTTGCCGTAGCAATCCAGTGTGCGGATGACATCCTGGTAGTCGTCGAGGATGGAGATTTTCACGATGTGTCGCCTTGATGATTTATATAAGTATTTGTTTTTATTGATATTTTAATTCAGCCAGCCTGCTGCCCGTTGCTGCTGTAGCACTTCGTCGACAATTTCCGGCGCGCGACCGACATAGGTGGTCGGATCGAGTACCGCCTTCACTTCCGCCAGGGTCATCGCTTTTTTGACCTGTGGGTTCTGCAGCAAGGCGTCCTCGAAGGAGATGCCGTTCTCGATGCCGTGCATGGAAGCTTCGTAGACGAGATCATGCGCGGTCTGCTTGCCGACCTTCTCGGACAGCGCAAACATCACCCGCTCCGACAGCAGGAAACCGCCGAGGCTGTCGAGGTTGCGGCGCATGCCGGCAACATCGACGTGCAGGTCCGACAGCACATATTTCATGATCGACAGCATGCCGCCGGTGATCAGGCACGACTCCGGCAGTGCTTTCCACTCGCCGCGCCAGGCCGAACCGTCGCGCTCATGTTCGATCAGCATCGACTCCAGCATGTAGGCGACGTTGTAGCGCACGGCGCGGCTGGCGCCGACCACCGCTTCGCAGCTTGACGGATTGCGTTTGTGCGGCATGGTCGAGGAGCCGACCTTGCCGGCACTGAACGGTTCGTACAGTTCGCCGATCTCGGTATGCTCGAGAATGATGATTTCGTTGGCGATCTTGGCCAGCGTCGCACTGATCAGGCCGAGCACGTTGACGTATTCGGCAAAGCGGTCGCGCGCGGGCTGCCAGTTGATGTCCGCTACGCCGAGGCCCAGCCGCTTCATCACGCCTTGCTCCAGCGCCTTGGCCTTGGGCCCGAACGATGCCTGGGTGCCGACTGCGCCGACCATGCCGCCGACGAACATCCGCGGTTCCAGCTGGCGCATGCGCTCGTAGTGCCGCCCCATTTCCGACAGCCAGACCGCGGCCTTGTGGCCGAAGGTGATGGGCAACGCCTGCACACCATGCGAGCGGCCGACCATCGGCGTGTCGCGATGCTGCTCGCACAGCTTCACCAGCGCATTGCCGATGGCCTTGATGTCGCGCAGGTAGAGTGCATGCGCATCCTTGATCTGCAGCATCACTGCGGTGTCGAGCACGTCCTGGGTCGTCGGGCCGAAATGGATGTATTCGCCATGGTCGCCCTTGCACAGCTGCTGCACCGCCTTTACCGCAGGCACCAGCGGATGCTTGATGCGGCGGATTTCAGCCGCTACCGCATTGACGTCGATTTTCGATATCTTGCAGTTTGCGGCGATATCCGCAGCGGCCTCCTTCGGAATAATCCCCAACTCACCCTGCTCCAAAGCGAATGCCGCCTCGAAGTCATACCACTTCTGCAATCGATTGTGGTCGTTGAATATATTGCGAAACTCCTCGGTGCTCCACAGGTGCTGGATCAGGATGTCGTCAAATACGCCGGAGGCCATGTCTATGTTCCTTGGATGTTCTTGCGATTGGCATCAATCAATCAGATGCGTTCGAGAATGTGCAGGCCGCGCACCCGGTCGAGCAGGTACATCAGGCCGCGGTCATCCACCGTGACATCGTTGCTCTGCACGCGTTCCGACCCCTGCGGCACGTCGGGCACGAACCAGGCCACCTCCTTCATGGCGTGGGGATTGGCGATATCGATGATGCGCAGGCCGTGGGCGAACCACGCCACCGGGATCTCGGTGCCGGTGACTTTTTCACAGGGCTGGTGGCACCCGGTCGCGTACGGTTGCTGCTCCGGCGGAATGTCTTCGAGCTGGAAGCTGGAGACGACCGCGGGATGTTTCTCGTCGGTGATGTCGACCAGCCACAGGAACGCCGAGTTGTGCGTCGGGCAGTCCGGCAGGCGCACCACGTCCTCATCCGACACCACCAGAAAATCGCGGTTCCTGATCTTGAACGGGATGCGCAGCGCGGTATGCGTCGGCCACGGGAACGGCGGGCTCCAGTCGAGGCCCGACACGAACTTGGGCTTGCTCATGTCGTCGATGTCGAGAATGACAAAACCGCCGTGCCAGTAGCTGGTATAGAGGCGGTTGCCGTAACGCAGCGGGTGATGGCATTTGTGCGCGGCGCCGCGCCAGGCCGGCTGTTCACCACCAGCGAGATGCTGCCCCGGC
>RPOR01000224.1 GCA_003820645.1 Betaproteobacteria bacterium | reverse complement strand
GGCCACCCACAGCCGCAGGATGTCGGCACCGAGTTCCCCCATCACCTGCTGGGGCACGATGACGTTGCCCTTGGACTTGCTCATCTTGCGGCCTTCGCCATCGACGACAAAACCGTGGGTCAGCAAGGCGTCGTACGGCGCGCGGCCGTCCATCATGCTCGCCGTCAGCAGCGAAGAATGGAACCAGCCGCGGTGCTGGTCCGAACCTTCCAGATAAAGGTCTGCGGGAAACGCGCACTGCGCCGCGTGAGAACCGCGCAGCACCGTGTGATGGGTAGTGCCCGAATCAAACCAGACGTCCAGCGTGTCCTTGACCTTCTCATATTGCGCCGCATCGGCCCCCAGCAATTCCCCGGCATCCAGGGCCTGCCACGCCTCGATGCCTTCCTGGGCGACGCGTTGCGCAACGGCTTCCAGAAACTCCGGCGTACGCGGATGCATCGCGCCGGTTTCCCGGTGCACGAAAATGGGCATCGGCACGCCCCACTGCCGTTGCCGCGACAGCGTCCAGTCGGGCCGGTTGGCGATCATGCCGTGCAGCCGCGCCTTGCCCCATGACGGAAAAAAACGTGTCGCCTCGACAGCGCGCAGCGCGGTGGTGCGCAGCGTCTCGGCGGGCTTGACGCCGTTGTAGCCGGGCACATCGTCCATGCCGGCAAACCACTGTGTAGTGGCACGCAGGATGATCGGCGTCTTGTGGCGCCAGCAATGCATGTAGCTGTGGATGTAGTTTTCCTTGGCCAGCAACACGCCCTTGTCCGCCATGTGCGCAACGATCTGCGGATTGGCTTTCCAGATCATCTGGCCGCCGAACAACGGCAGCGATTCCGCGTATTTGCCGTCGCCCAGCACCGGCGTCAGAATTTCATCGTCCTTCAGCCCGTATTTGCGGCAGGACTGGAAGTCCTCTACGCCGTACGCCGGTGCCGAATGCACGATGCCGGTGCCCGTGTCGAGCGTTACATACTCACCGAGATACACCGGCGACAGGCGCTCATAGAACGGGTGCTTGAAACTGAGGTTCTCCAGCGCCGCACCCTTGCAAGATGCCAGTGTCGTCCCGGTCAGCCCGTAGCGCGCAAGACAGGCCTGCTGCAGGTCGGCCGCAATGATCAGCAGCCCCTTTTCGGTATCGACCAGGTTGTAGGTGAACTCGGGATGCGCATTCAGCGCCTGGTTCGCCGGCAACGTCCACGGCGTGGTGGTCCAGATCACCGCATAGCCCGGCTTGTCGGGAAGCGACGGCAGCCCGAATGTCTCTGCGATCTTCTCCGGTTCCGCGAACGGGAAACCGACATCGACTGCCGCATCCTTGCGATCCTCGTATTCGACCTCGGCTTCCGCCAGCGCCGAGCCGCAGTCGAAGCACCAGTTCACGGGTTTCAGTCCGCGATAGACATAGCCCTTCTGCAGCAAAATGCCCAGTGCGCGGATTTCATCGGCTTCGTTGCCGAAAGCCATGGTCAGGTACGGGTTGTCCCAGTCGCCGAACACACCGAGCCGCTGGAAATCCTTTTTCTGGCGCTCGACCTGCTCCGCGGCATAGGCGCGGCACAGACGCTGGGTTTCAGCGGTCGGCAAATGCTTGCCGTGCTGTTTCTCGATCTGCACTTCGATCGGCATGCCATGGCAGTCCCAGCCCGGCACGTACGGGGCATCTAATCCCGACAGCGATTTTGACTTGACAATGATGTCCTTGAGGATCTTGTTGACGGCGTGGCCGATGTGGATGTCGCCATTGGCGTACGGCGGGCCGTCATGCAGCACGAAGCGCGGCCGGCCGCGGCTCGCTTCGCGGATGCGCTGGTAGAAACGGCGTTCTTCCCACTGGGCGAGCATTTTCGGTTCGCGTTTGGCGAGATCGCCGCGCATGGGGAACGGCGTGTCCGGGAGGTTCAGTGTGTTCTTGTAATCAGCCATGTCTCGACATCGGTTAATTCAGGCAACGACCATGCTGTCGCCGCGTGTTCATCATCGGACTCTTCGATCCGCACCCGCAGTTCGTCCGGCACGCTGCGCAAAATAATTCCGGGCGTTGACCACGTCATGCGCGATTTGCTGCTTCAGCGTTTCGAGATCCACATACTTGGCCTCGTCGCGGAACTTGTGCAAAAAATCCACGCGCACATGCTCCCCGTAAATTTCTTCTTTAAAATCAAATACATATACCTCCAACACCGGCGCGGCACCACGCGCCTTCACTGTTGGCCGCACCCCCAGGCTGGCCACGCCCTGCAGCGGTGCCCCGTTACCGCGGGTGAACTCGACCGCGAAGATACCGGTCAACGGCGGGCGATTGTGCTTCATCTGCACATTCGCGGTCGGGAACCCGAGCTCCCGGCCCAGCCGGTCACCGCGGACCACGCGCCCACTGATGCTGTACGAGCGCCCGAGCAACCGCCCCGCTTTCGCCACATCGCCGGCAGCCAGCGCCTCGCGCACAGCGGTGCTCGACACGCGCTCGCCGTCGAGCACCACGGTCGGCATTGCCTCGACCTCGTAGCCGTGGCGTGGTGCTTCCGCCTTCAGCATGCTGATGTCCCCGGCACGCCGCGCACCGAAGCGGAAATCGTCGCCGACCTGCAACCAGTGCACACCCAGGCCGCGCACGAGTATGCGATCGATAAAATCCTGCGCCGTGACCTGCGCCAGCGCGAAATTGAACCGGCACAAGTGCACGCGCTCGACGCCATGCTGCGCCAGCAATTCCAGTTTCTCGCGCATGCTCGTCAGCCGCACCGGCGCCTGGTCCGGCGCGAAAAATTCGCGCGGATGCGGCTCGAATGTCATCACGCAGGCCGGCAGGCCGCGCGCTGACGCGGCGCTGCGCAGCTTCGCCAGCATCGCCTGATGGCCGAGATGGACCCCGTCGAAATTGCCGATGGTCAGCGCGACCGGGCTGATTGCAGCGTCTGCTACGCTGCGCAGGATTTGCATGGGACCGGTTCGCACACCGCTAAAAGACTGAATTTTAGCGTGTTTCCGCGGGCGAGGTTAGGCAGTGCCCGCACGCCTCGGCGGCATGGCGACAGCCGCCGGCTGCGCCCGGCCATAAACCTCGCCGATCAGGATCACCGCCGGCCCGGAAATGCCCAGTACCGCAGCCGCCTCCAGATCAGCCAGCCGCGCAACCCGATTGCGCTGCTCCGGCAGCGTCGCGTTCTCGACGATGACGACGGGCAGATCAGGCCGGGCACCGCGACCGATCAGTGCAGTCGCGATGCGCTCCGCCTCGCCGACTCCCATATAAACCGCGCACGTATCTGCAGCCAGCGCGCTGCGCGCCCAGTCATGCGCGTCTTCGCCGCAGCCGGTACGCGGCGTGACGAAGGTGACATTGCGGCTCATGCCGCGTCGCGTCAGCGAGATGCCGAGCG
>RPOR01000223.1 GCA_003820645.1 Betaproteobacteria bacterium | reverse complement strand
CGTACTGTTTCGCCGTGCTGAACCGGAACAAGAAAAGCATCGGCATCAACATGAAGGACCCGCGCGGCAAGGCGATCTTCATGAAACTTGCGGCGACGGCCGATATCATCGCCGAGAACTTCCGGCCGGGCGTGGTCAGGAAACTCGGCATCGACTATCAGGCGATCAGCGCCTTCAACCCCGGGGTCATCTATGCCTCGATGTCGGGCTTCGGCCAGACCGGCCCTTACGGCCACAAGGGCGGTTTCGACATTGTCGCCCAGGGCATGTCCGGCATCATGATGATGACCGGCTATCCGGGCGGCCGCCCGGCCAAGGTCGGCATCGCGATGAACGATATCGCCAGCGGAGTCACGGCGCTGTATTCGATCCTCGGCGCCTACATTGGCAAGCTGAGGACCGGCACAGGCCAGTATGTCGAGACTTCGCTGCTCGAGGCCGGCCTGGCGTGGACCCACTGGGAGTCCGGTGCGTATTTCGGCGGTGGTGAGGAGCCCCTCGCGACCGGCACCCGCCACCGTCGCTCGACACCCTACCAGGCCTACAAGACGCAGGACGGTTACGTCACCGTCGGCGCCAACAACAACAAGCTGTGGGCAAACTTCTGCAACATCACTTGCAACAAACCCGAATGGCTGACCGATCCGCGCTTCAAGGATCTGCCTTCCCGGCTCAAGAACATCGATGCGCTGGAGCAGGAAATAGAAACAGTTTTTGCCACCCGGCCGACTGCGCACTGGGTCGAAAAACTCGACGCCGCGCAGGTGCCGGGCGGACCGGTGTACACCTATGCGCAGATCCTCGGTGACCCTCATATCAAGGCCCGCGACATGGTCGTTGAATACGATCACCCGAAAATCGGCCGCATAAAATCGATCGGCATCCCGGTGAAATCGAGCGGCGAGCTGACGGCGATTCGCCGCGCCGCGCCCTGGCTCGGGCAGCACACCGAGGAAACCGTGCGCGGACTCGAGTACCGCGACGCCGACATCGCGGCGCTGTTCGCAGACGGCGTGCTCTACGACAAATACCGCGCCGCCTAACCGGCACGAACGGAGGACTCGATGTCGACTTCGTGGATGTTATTGCTGATTGCTGGCGTGCTGGAGGTCGTCTGGGCGATCGGCCTCAAATACACGGTCGGTTTCACCCGGATCGTGCCCAGCGTTGTCACCATCGCGGCGATGATCGCCAGTGTCTGGCTGCTCGCGCTGGCGCTGAAGGGAATCCCGGTGGGCACCGGCTATGCGGTATGGACGGGCATCGGCGCGGTCGGCACCGCAATCCTCGGCGTTGTACTGTTCGGTGAGCCGGCCACTGCGCTGCGCCTCGTCTGCATCGGACTGATTATTGCCGGCATCTTCGGCCTGAAACTGGCAGCGGGCGGCACCTGACCGGCCGCTGCCGGATCGAAGAGCCTCAGGAAGCGGCCGAGGCCTGCCTCATGATGTCTTCCCCCTGATCCATTACGCCCTCCAGCTCGCACTGGTTTTTACCGCGGGTCACTGTCAAGCTGCCGCTGATCTTGCCTTCCATGCCGCAGAAACGCTCGCGGTCGACGTCCCGGAACAGGAACTTCACGCTGCGCCGCACGTAGTCGATCAGGAACGTGCCTTTCTCTTCATTCAACGTAACCTTGGTCAGGCTGCCGGTGTCCTCCCAGCGACTCCAGGAGTCATCACGCACAATATGCACCGAACAGGTGCGCGGCTTCCATTTCGAGTAATAGGCAAAACTCTTCACGCGCCCCCCGACCAGCTCGACGGCAATCCGTGCGTGCTGATCTTCGGTCCCCAGTTTGCAGGACAGTCTTTCCTGCTTGCCGCGCATCGGACTGCCCTGCTGCTTCAAGAGCGCCACGCTGTTGTGTGGCCCCCCTTTGGCCGGCACAGCGGCCTGCTGCACCGGCATGTGCTGCTTTTTATAGTGACTGACCACCCGATCCTGAGCCTTGGCGAGTGCTTCAGCATCTTTCTTGGCGAGTTCCGCTTGCTTCTTCCTGACTTCCGCCGCCTTGGCGGGATTCATCGGTGGCGGCTCTGGCAATTTGGCTGACGCCAGACCCGCCACACAACAGGCCAGGATGACCGGGATCAATTTCAAAGCTTGATTGGCATTCATAGGTCTCAGCTTTTCGGACGGTTTATCGAAAGTCGACCGGGAGATACGAGTTATGGTCTTGTAACATACCGCCTGTTGTCAATACAGTGAATTCCTGCCGCTTTTTGCCTCGACACAGGAAATACCAATACATGGCCCTTCAATTGACCGCTGCACCCACGTCCTTGACGACTTTCGCCCAGCGATTGTGCTCGCTGACCCAGAACTGGTGAAAATCCTCGGGTGATTTGCTGACGATGGCAGCCGCACTTGCAGTGGCCAGGCGGCGGATCACCTCCGCGTCCTTCATGGTCGTGACCACGGCCGGGAACAGCCGCTTCACCACCGCGTCCGGCGTGCCCTTCGGCACATAGACCCCCTGCCACGATCCGACGACATGATCTGGGAATCCGACCTCCCTCATCGTCGGCGTGTCAGGCGCCACGCTGAGGCGTTCCGGCGCCACCACGGCCAGCAGTCGCATGCGCCCCTGGCGGATGTAGGGCAGCAGCGACGACGACGTCAGCATGGTCAGGGGTATTTCGCCCGCCGCAACCGCCAGCGAGGCCCCGCTGGCGCCGCCCTTGTACGGCACCATGGTCACCTTGATGCCGGCCTGCTGCTGGAACAGTTCGAAGGCGAGACGCGAATTGCTGCCGGCACCGGATGCCGAGAAATTCAGCTGGCCCGGGCGCGCCTTGGCAAAGGCAATCAGTTCCTTGATCGATTTCACCGGGATCGACGGATGCACCACCACCATGCCCGGCACATCGACGACCTGGGTCACGCCGACAAACGCATCCAGCGGCTTGACCTTGAACTTCGGAAACACCGAGGCGTTGATGGACATGGTGCCGATGTTGCCGAGCAGTGCGGTATAGCCGTCAGGTACAGCCTGCGCCGCCAGTTCGACGCCGATGTAGCCCGATGCACCGGTGCGATTGTCGATGAGGATCTGCTGTCCGAGTTCCGCCCCCAGCTTGTCCTGGATGATGCGCGCAACGAAGTCCGACGCGCCGCCGGGTGCAAACGGCACGACCAGGCGCACCGGCCGTTCGGGATATCCGGCTGCCTGCGCGACGCCGGCCATCGCCGCCACCGACAGGGCGGCACAAAAGATAACGCGTGATGCTCTCTGCATGCTGTGTTCTCCTCGATCTGGTCTTGTGGCCCGGGAGAACGGTGGCGCGATGACCCCGCCACGACCGGTTTCCCCGGAGATGCCCCGGCTGGTGCCGGGGAGGTTCGCCGTGTCTGTGCGCGGCTGAACCATGCAGAGTCTATTACAGGATCACGCGCTTGCACATCACAGGGCGGCGACTATGGCATCGCCCATCTGCGTGGTCCCGGCCTTGCCGCCGAGGTCGCCGGTCAGATGTTTCGCCTCGGCAATGACCCGGTCGACTGCCGCATCCATCAGCTGCGCAGCGGCCGTCGCCCTGGCATCATTGCGCGTGCGGCCCAGCCACTCGAACAGCATCTTG
>RPOR01000222.1 GCA_003820645.1 Betaproteobacteria bacterium | reverse complement strand
GTAGATAAAATTGAACAGCATCGCGCCGATCGCGACGGCGCCGATGTAATACGCCTCGGACAGATGGCCGACGACGGCGGTATCGACCGCGCCCAGCAGCGGCACGGAAATATTGGCGAGGATGATCGGCCCGGCCATCGCCCAGACCTGGCGATGGGTGCCCGCGGCGCTCGATGGCGAAGTATGGGTCACGCCACAGGATTCTAACCGAGGGGGCCGCGGCACCGGCATCCGCCCGTCCCGTCAGCACGTCAATGCATGACCCAGATACCCCGATCGCAACACGGCGAAGGGCGTATAGTGGACCGACACGCAAAGGACATGATCATGAACGACCAGGAATACATCGCCGCCTACCAGAAAATCGCCGGCAAATACGAGAACAACCAGTCCACGATGGAAGACTATCTGGAAGCGATGAAGAAGCTGAAAGAGAAATATCTGAAGGACAAGACCGACGCCGCGCTGCCGGTCGTGCCCTGATTCGCCGCGGCGGTGCCGGTCACCCGGCGCGCGCCGCCGCTGGTAAACTGCGCGGCGCAGCACCTCCCGCTGAATCCTGCGGTGACGGTTTGCCGCGCCGAATGCCACCTGCTACAGGAGAAACCGCATGAACGTCCTGCGTCACACCACTCGCGGCTTGTGCACAGCCCTGTTGTGCGCCGTTCCGTTAATCGCCGCCGCCCAGGCTTTTCCGACCAAACCGGTGCGCATCGTCGTGCCCTTCGGCCCCGGCGGCGTCGCTGACATCACGGCGCGCGCGCTGGCGCAGAAAATGACCGAAGCCATGAAACAGCAGGTCCTGGTCGAGAACAAGCCCAGCGCCGGCGGCATCCTCGCCTCGGAAACCGTCGCGCGGGCGGATCCCGACGGCTACACACTGCTGTTCATCACCAACGGCAACGCGGTCAGCGAAACGCTGTTCAAGTCGCTGCGCTACAACTCGGTCAAGGACTTTGCGCCCATCTCCACCGTGGGCTATTTCGACCTGGTCCTGGTCACCGGCCCAGATTCCGGCATCAAGACCGTAGGCGACCTGATCGGCCGCGCCAAAGCCACGCCCGGAAAACTCAACATCGGCACCATCAATCCCGGCAGCACCCAGAATCTCGCCGCCGAACTGTTCAAGTCGATGGCCAATATCGAAATCCAGGTCGTGCCGTACAAGCGCACCCCGGATGTCGTCACCGCGACCCGTGCCGGCGACGTGCAGGCCGCAGTGGAAATACTCGCGCCGGTGCTGACGCAGATTACCTCCGGCGCGCTGCGTGCCCTCGCGGTCACCGCCGGCAAGCGGTCCGCGCTGTTGCCGAACGTGCCGACGATCGCGGAGAGCGGTGTGGCCGGCTACGAAGCCTCGTCGTGGAACGGGCTTGCGGCGCCGGTAAAAACGCCGGCGGCGATCGTGACGCGCCTGAACCGCGAAGTGAATGCGGCCATCGCATTGCCCGATCTCAAAAAACGGCTGCAGGAGCTGGGCATCGATCCCCGCGCCGGCACGCCCGAGGAACTGCACGCACAACTGGTAGCCGATATCGCCAAGTGGAAAGCCGTGATCGAGAAGGCCGGCATCCCCCGCCAATAGCCCGGTGCCGCGCATGAAAATCGCCCGTCCGCCGGTAGCGCATCCATCCAGGCCCGCTTACCGTGCGCCCGCCGGCGCCTGCGATGCCCACTGCCATGTGTTCGGGCCGCCGGAGAAATTCCCGTATGCGGAGCACCGGCCGTACACGCCGGGCGAGGCCGCGCCGCGGGAACGCCTGGCGCGACTGC
This sequence comes from Betaproteobacteria bacterium, assembly GCA_003820645.1. GTDB lineage: Bacteria > Pseudomonadota > Gammaproteobacteria > Burkholderiales > SG8-41. The sequence goes on along the minus strand of RPOR01000222.1, from coordinate 1,862 downwards.
ATGCCCACCTGGGACTTGACCGCGCGGTGATCGTGCAGGCCACGCCGCATGGTACCGACAACCGGGCGATGCTCGATGCAATCGCCCACAGCAATGGCGCATACCGCGGTGTCGCCCTGCTCGCCGAGGATGTTTCCGATGCCGAACTCGAACGGCTGCATGCCGGCGGGGTGCGGGCGGCGCGCTTCAACTTCGTGCGCCACCTGGGCGGCGCCCCCGATCCGGATTATTTCCGGAATGCCGTGGCCCGCGCCCGAGCCATCGGCTGGCATGTCGAACTGCATTTCGATGCGCAGGATCTCGCCGAATACCGCGATCTGCTGAACCGGCTGCCGGTGCGCTTCATCATCGATCACATGGGCCGGGTGAAATCCGATGGCGGACTCGACCAGCAGCCGCTGCGCAACCTGCTGGAACTGCTGAAGAACGAACGCGCCTTCGTCAAGATCTCCGGCGGCGAGCGCGTGTCCGCGAGCGGCAAGAGGCCCTTCCACGACGCCGTGCCGATCGCCCGCGCCATCATCGAGGCCGCACCGGACCAGGTGGTATGGGGCACCGACTGGCCGCACCCGAACGTGCCGAACGACATGCCCGATGAAGGCGAACTGGTTGACCTGTTCGCACTGTACTGCGACGACGAGAGCCTGCGCCGCAGAATCCTCGTCGACAACCCGACGCGGATCTACTGGGCGGACATGGCCGCCGCCAACCCCTGACGCCGCCCGCAGGCAGCGCCGCGGCCTCAGGCCTGCGGCCGCACGCCCTTGATCTGCGTGCGGTAGAGCAGCCGGCGCTCGTTGGCATCGAACGCCGTGCGCTTGTGCATCACGCAACGGTTGTCCCACATCAGCAGGTCGCCGACATTCCATTTCTGGAACCACGCAAACTCCGGCCGCGTCGCATGCGTCCACAGCCGGTCGAGCAGCGCTTCGCTGTCTTCCAGACTCAGTCCCATCACATAACCGAACGGTCGCCGGCCGAGAAACAGCGCCTTGCGGCCGGTAACCGGGTGGCGCACCACCGCGGGATGTACGGCGCCGGGCGCGTCGCGCGGATCGGTAACTTCCTTGAAGCCCGCGCGCAGTTCACCGGCGCTGTTGCGGCTCGAATCGTGCTTGATCGACTTGCCCTCGATCGCCGCCTTCAGGTCGGCGGGCAGCGTCTCGTAGGCGTGGTACATGTTCAGGAAACCGGTTTCGCCGCCGGACCGGGTGACTTCAATCGCGTACAGCAGCGCGCCCGAGGGCGTGATCTCGTTGTACGACATGTCGGTGTGCCAGACGGCCTCGCCGTAGCCGAGACTGCCGATCGACTGGCCTTCGACCTTGATGTTCGACATCACCGCCATTTCGGGATAACCCTCCAGCCACGGCTTGCCGCGGGTGTTGATCGGCGCCTTGTCGAGTTCGCCAAAACGACGGCTGAATTCGAGGAGCTGGTCCTTGGTCAGGTGCTGGCCACGGAAACGCAGCACCAGGTGGTTCATCCACGCCGCGTGGATCTGCGCGAACTGCGCGTCCGTCAGCGGCAGCGACAGGTCAACACCGGCAATGTCGGCGCCCACGTATTTGCCGATGGGCACCACGGCAAGACCGGATTGGGCGGCGGGATTACGGGCAGATACGGTAGTGGATGGCGCAGACATAATCGCAGTGTCCTTTGCATGTGGTGACAGATCTACGGCGTGCGGGCATTATACGGACAGATTATTAATAATCAATAATCGTTCGCGACAGCGGGCCGTGCCCGTATACTGCGGGCGACGGTTATCCCGTTGAATACATAAACAAATCATGTCCCCATCCGCAATCGGACTGACCCAAACACTGCCCGAAAAAATCGCCGCAACGCTCGCCGATCGC
>RPOR01000221.1 GCA_003820645.1 Betaproteobacteria bacterium | reverse complement strand
CGTTCCCCGAGATGACTTCCGTTGGGCGAAATCCGGGATGGGCGTGGCTGGTGCGATGGCCGGCCATTGCGGCAGGAATACCGTTGTTTGCGGCGTCAGGGTGGCCAGAGGCTGTGCCTGATGGACTGAAACCACGGGCACCTGCGGCTGCAGTTGCGCGGCCACTGGTTGCGGCGCTTGCGGATTCGGTACGGCAACGGGCTGCTGACGCTTGGCACGGAGCCTCTCCAACGCAAGTCCCGTCCATTCGCGGCTGTATTGGCGCTTGAGTCCAACATGCGCGAAGCCCTCGAACGGCCGGGGCGCGACGGAGTATTCTTGCCCGGTATATTCACTGTGGCCCGAACTCCTTCATCAAGCCGTCCCGCAAACCGTCAAAGGCAGGTTCATGGAGAAACTTTCCGTAGAAGATACGCTCGAGGCGCGCAGGCTCGCTGATCAGCTTGGCCTGCGCAAGTTGTCCGATCAGGACCTGGTCAAGCTGCTCAATGCGGCCCGCGTCGCGAACATGCGGCGCGACGCGCTCGACACCTCCGGACTGTCGCCCGCCGATGAGCCGGCGCTGGTCTTTCGTCTTCCAGCCACGGGGCAATCGCTGTGAATGACCTGGCCTATCTGTCGATCGCGGAGGCCTCGGCGCTGATCCGCGACAAAAAACTCTCCCCGGTCGAATGGACGCAGGCGCTCATCGCCCGGGTCGAGCGCCACGACGGCCGGCTGAATGCCTTCCTGCGCTTCACGCCGGAGATCGCGCTCAGCGACGCCCGGCGTGCCGAAGCCGAGATCAGCGCAGGCCACTGGCGCGGTCCGCTGCACGGCGTGCCCTATGGCCTGAAGGACATCATCGATTACGTCGGGTTGCCGACCACCGCGCACTCCGCCATCCTCAAAGACAACATCGCGACGACCGACGCCTTCGTCACCCAGCGGCTGCGTGCCGCCGGCGCCGTCTTCATGGGCAAACTCTCCACCCACGAATTCGCGATCGGTGGTCCCTGTTTCGACCTGCCCTGGCCGCCGGCCCGCAACCCCTGGAACCGCGACTACTTCTGCGGCGGCTCATCCAGCGGGGCCGGTGTCGCCACCGCTGCCGGCTTCGTGCCCTTTGCCATCGGCACCGACACCGGCGGCTCCGTGCGCAATCCTTCAACCATGTGCGGCGTCACCGGCATCAAACCCACGTACGGACTGGTCAGCCGCCGCGGCGTATTTCCGCTGGCGTTCTCGCTCGATCATGTCGGGCCGCTGACAAGGACCGTGCACGACAACGCCACCGTGCTCAATGTGCTGGCGGGGCACGACGGCCTGGATCCGGGCAGCATCGCCCGGCCCGGCGTCGATTACACCGCGCTGACCAACAAGGGGCTGAAGGGTGTGCGCATCGGATGGCTCCGGCATTTTTACCACGACGACATCAAGGCCGACCCGCAAATGGCCGCGGCCGTCGATGCCGCGGTCCTCAAAATGCGGGAACTCGGCGCGCATGTCACCGAGGTCAAAACCATTCCGCTCAGCCAGTTCCAGGCCTGCAACCGCATCATCATGGGCTCGGAGTCGTATGCCATCCACCAGAAATGGCTGCGCGAACGGCCCCAGGATTACGGCGACATCACGCGCCAGCGCTTCCTCTATGGCGCGATGTACAGCGCGAGCGACTACATCAATGCGCTGCGAATGCGCAGCAAGTACGCCGCGGAATTCCATGCACTGTTCAACGACGTCGACGTCATCGTCACCGCGAGCGCACACGACCCGGCCTGCCGCATCGATGACGCGGACGCCTGCGAATTCATCTACAGCCGCCAGGCGCGCGCGCCGTTCAATGTCACCGGCAGTCCCGCCATCGCGGTGCCGGCCGGTTTCAGCAAGGAAGGCCTGCCGCTGGGCATCCAGATCGTCGGAGCGCCCTATAATGAGGCGACGGTGTATCGGGTTGGTGCAGCTTATGAAGCGGCAACGGCGTGGACGGCGCAGCGTCCGGTGCTGCCAGCCTGAGTCTGCCCTGAAAACAAGCCATCACAAAAAAATAGCGAAGCAACACGGTCTGGCAGGTCTGATTCTTGCAATGAAGTCCTGCAATGAAGTCTTGCAATAAAGCAGCAGGTCGGAAACGGCTGTCGGAACAAACGGCGTACCAATGCAACCCTGAAAAAACTGGAGACCACATGAAAGCAATTGCAAAAGGCAGGTTGGCGGGGGCGGTCCTGGTCGCGGCAACAGCCGTGTTCGCCGCCATGAACGCGAGCGCGGCATGGCCCGAGCGGCCGGTGCGCATCGTGGTGCCCTGGGCGCCCGGCGGCAGCACGGACATCAACACACGGATTCTGGCTGCGGATCTCAACAAGCAATTCAAACAACAGGTCATCGTTGAAAATCGGGCCGGAGCGGGCTCCATTGTCGGATTGCAGTTCACCTCTCAGTTGCCACCGGACGGCTACAACTATCTGATCAATTCGACCGGTTATGGTTTTCTCATCAACAAAAAGTCCAATGTTGATCTGGTCAACACGTTTACCTCCGTTGCGATGATCGGCGTGGCGGACAGCGCACTGGTCGTCAACCCCTATCTGCCGGTAACCACCGTCAAGGAACTCATCGCTCTGGCCAAAAAACGGCCGGGCGAGCTGCTGTATTCATCCTCCGGTATTGGTGGCTTCCCCCATATGAACACGGAACTCTTCAAGATGATGGCAGGGATCAATCTGGTCCATGTACCGTTCAAGGGCGGCGGTCCGGCAATTGCCGATACAGCGGCCGGGTTTACGCAGTTGCAGATCGGTTCTGTGCCGACCGTCATCGGTCAAGTGCGGGCCAACCGGCTGAGAGCCATAGCCGTGGGCGGTCCCAAGAGAAATCCCGCGTTGCCAGGACTGCCGACCATCAGTGAGTCCGGTGTCCCCGGTTATGAGTCGCAGATCTGGTTTGGCGTGTTTGCACCCAAAAAAACCAATCCCGACAACATGCATAAGGCCATCAATGCCGCGCTCGACAATCCTGAGGTCGTCAAGCGTCTGAACGAACAGGGTACCGAAGTGCAGAAGATGACCACGGAAGCGTTTGCAAAATACATGGTGTCGGAACAGGAAAAATGGGCCAAGGTCATCAAGATCGCCAACATTACGGGTGATTGATCGTCCGACACCAGGAGCTTGGAGTCATGCCGGGATCCACCGATCTTGTTCCGCCCCAAGGTGCTCATGCTTTGCTGACTGCGTCAGCGGCCAGTGTGGAAATACATGCGGGCCGGCTGACGTCGGAGGCGCTGGTCTCTGCCTGTCTGGAGCGAATCGCGCAGCGTGAGGCGGAGGTGCAGGCCTGGGCCTGGATCGACCCCGAACAGGCGCTGGCGCAGGCGAGGGCGCTCGACCGCGAGCCGCCGCGGTCGTGGCTGCATGGCATTCCGGTCGGCATCAAGGACGTCATCGACACCTGCGACATGCCGACCGGCTACGGTTCGCCGATCTACCACGGCCACCGGCCCGCGGCCGATGCCGCCTGCGTCGCGCAGATCCGCGAACTGGGCGGCGTCATCCTCGGCAAGACCGTATCGACGGAATTCGCGACGCGCCATCCCAACAAGACGCGCAACCCCCATCGCCTCACGCAAACGCCGGGCGGTTCGTCGAGCGGCTCCGGCGCCGCAGTCGCGGATTTCATGGTGCCCCTCGCGCTGGGCACGCAGACTTCATCCTCGGTCATCCGCCCCGCCGCGTACTGCGGCGTCGTCGGCTACAAGCCGAGCTTCGGCCTGATCAACCGCGCGGGCCTGAAGTTTCTGGCGGAATCCCTCGACACCATCGGCATCCTGTCGCGGACCGTTACCGATGCCGGCATGCTCGCCGCGCT
>RPOR01000220.1 GCA_003820645.1 Betaproteobacteria bacterium | reverse complement strand
TCCTGGGGCCAGATGAAGTCGGAGGGAACTGGAACCTCGGTTCCTCCAGCGTGAATATCAAGTGCAGTCACATTCAGTTCCTTTTTGTCGGTGCGAGCGAAAAATGCGGAAATGGATGAAATGTCGCAGGCGTTAGTTGACGTTCAGTTCTTGCACAAGCCGCCGGGCAAATGCTTCATAGGAGGTAGGCTCTCGCCCGAGAATCATGGCCAACGTACGGTTGTTGAATCCGGGCGTTCCATTGAGATCAAAAAACTTGAAGAGCGACCCCAATTGTTCTAATTGTTCTGGCGTGTAATGCTTGAAACGCTCGGCCTGCAACGCCTTTTCAATGGGACGTGTACCGGCCACAATTTTTCTATTGAATGCACGGCCGAGCATTTCGGCCATCTCGTGCCTGGTGAGTGCCTGTTTGACACTGCAGAACTCGTAGGTCCCGCCTTCAAATCCTGGTCTTGTCAGGATATTGGCAATAGCTTCGCCCATATCCTCGACGTCAACTGAGACCATTCGGCGATCAGCAGACCAGGGAAGGGCAAATACACCCTCATTGAGAATCGCAGGAAGTGACCAAAGCACGTTCTGCATATACTGGCAGGGACGCACGATAAAAAACGTAAGTCCGGAGTGAAGAATCTCGATTTCAGAGAGCAACTTCTTCCAATGAAAAGCGACTTCCGGAAGTTGTGGATAGCTTACGCTGTGGTAGCCGAAGAGCTTGACGCGGGAATCTTTTGCTGAGCGAATCATGCGCTGGGTGATCTCGACGTCATCGGGCTGCAGGCCGGGACACAGATGGTAGACACGATCAACGCCTTCAAACGCAGCATCTACATCGTCATCATTTCGAAGATTGCCGATGACCGGTATCGCGCCAAGTTTGGCAACGGTATCTGCCGAGGAGGGTGAGCGAACAAGGGCGCGAACTGATGCGCCCCGCGCTGCGAGATTCCGAATAATCGCGTGCCCGGTCTTACCGTTGGCACCGGTAAGCAGGATCAACTTGTGGTCAATTGATGATTGGATTGATTCCAACAGGTAATCCTAATCTTGAAAAATCAGCTGCTTATCGCGCTGTGTATAAGTCAAGAGCGCGTCAACATGCCGATGCCTGACGGCGGGCGAAAGCACTTGAAAGTGAAATCGAGAGCCTCCTCGTTAAGCTCTTATTTAAAGCGAGTTTCTTATTCTTTGGTCATAGTATGCTGCACCTCGTTGAATAGCCATACCTAATTCGACATATAGACTATTTATGAAAAAAAATATTACTAACCTTGATTTCAAACTTCTCCAATGGTTTGAAGTCTTGATCTCGGAACGCAGCGTATCTCGCGCCGCACAACGGCTGAATATCAGTCAGCCAGCCATGAGCCTGGTATTGCGACGGCTGCGCCGCATCTTCGGAGATCCACTTTTTGTGCGAGCGCACAATGAAATGGTACCAACCCCGAGAGCGCTTGAGCTGGTCGTTCCGATCCGGCGGATGCTGAATGAATTCAGCGCCTTGGTCGAAGGTGAAGCGCCATTTGATTCCAAGACCGCCAACGCGCAATTTTCAATGACGGTGCCGTCCTATATTTCTTTCCTGTTGTTGCCGAGATTGATTCGGAGGATAGAAAGCCGGGCGCCAGGGATCAGTCTGGACATTCTGACGTCGAATCGGGAACGCGCCATTGAGTGGCTGGAGAAAGGTGAAATTGATTTTCGAATCGGCTGGATCAAGGAGCCACCGGATACGCTGCGCTTCAAGACACTTTATACGGACCACTTTGTATGCATGGTCCGGAAGAGTCATCCCGAAATCGGCAGAAAACTGACACTTGAACAGTTATGCGGAATCCCGCATGTGCGGGCCCTGATTCATAAAAATAGCGATTCAGGCAGATTGATCGATCAGACGCTTGCTGCGGGTGGGATGCGCATCAGAATATCGCACTTTGTGCAGGATTCACTGGTTGTGCCCTATGTTGTTGCGAATTCGAGCCTGATCTCGATCGTCCCATCAAGACTGGCTCAAGCGACATCAAGGCAATTACCTGTTCGGATCATGCCTTTGCCACTCAAATTTCCGGAACAAAACATAGCCCTTTACTGGCACGAGAGAACGCATCGAGATGCAGGTCATGAGTGGATGCGGGCACAGATTGGAGAGGCGTGCCGCTCACTATAAACAACTGATATGCAGGCAGACATGGCGTTGCGCCTTTTTGTGCGCTCAGAAATACATACCGTATTCTTTATAGATTCCATACTGTTATAAAAATAGACACCACCTTGCATGTCCTTGTATCTTGAACGGATAACATCCATTCAAAGTTCATGGCAAAGAGGTTTTCCCAGCATGACAGATTCGCCCCCAAAACCACACCTTAAGCGATTCTTTGGCCCTGAGAGTGTGGCTTTGGTCGGGGCGACCGAGGATCTATCCAGATTCGCCGGTCGAGTGCTCATGCGGATGCGGAATTTTGGATACAAGGGACGAGTGTACCCGGTCAATCCGAGATTTCAGAGGGTCCACGACCTGAAATGCTATGGAAGCGTTCGTGATCTGCCGGAGCCAGTGGATCATGTTGGCATCGTGGTCCCTGCTGATCGGGTAATGGGGATACTTGAGGACTGCGCGGCCAATCGCACGCGTTTCGCAACCGTATATACCGGCGGATTTGCAGAATCCGGTACGCCGGATGGAAAAAGAATGCAGGCGGACCTGGTTTCCTTTGCCCGCGGCGCTGGCATGCGGGTCATGGGTCCAAATTGCAATGGCATGATCAGCTTTGTTGATGGTTTCGCCATGACCACTTCAGCAACGATTGCCGGGCCCAGGAAGTCCCCCGGGAATATTGGCGTTGTCTCCCAGAGCGGCGGTGCGGGGCAAACGAATGTGATGTGGCGGGCGCAGGAATTGGGGCTTGGTATCAGTTATCAGGTCAGTTGTGGCAATTCCGCCGATCTGAACATACTTGATTTCATGCGATTCATGATTGATGACCCGGCAACGGACGTCATCATGGTTCTAGCTGAGCATATTCCCGAAGGCGAGCGTTTGTTTGAAGTGGCACACCATGCAGCCGAAAAAGAAAAACCGATCGTAATGGTTAAGTTGGGGCGAACCGAAGCGGGGAGCCAGGCGGCTGCATCACATACCGGTGCCATGGCGGGTTCCGATGCAATCTGTGATGCTGCGTTGCGGCAATGCGGAATTATCCGTGTTGATGACTGCAATGAACTCGCCGAAGTCGCGATGTTGCTGCGAACAAAGCGGTGGCCCAAAGGCACGCGCGCCGGCGCAACGACAATCTCGGGTGGCAATGGGGTTTTGCTTGTTGATCTAGGCGCCAGCGTCGGCATCAGTTGGCCCGAATATGGGGATGAGACCAAGGCAAGGCTGTCCGGGATATTGCCGAAGCTCGCAACCACCGGCAATCCGACTGACGTCACCAACGCAGTGATCGGGAAGCCGGATATTTTCCGAAAGTGCATCGAAACAATCGCTGAAGATGAGCGCGTTGATGTGGTGATCCCGATTTTTACGATGTCGCAGTCAAGTGATGTGCGGCAGGCGGCAGATGCGGCAAGAGTGGCAAAGAAGCCGGTGGTCGTGCTGTGGACCGGCGCCTGCAATGATGACCCCGCATTTACACAGAAAACACTCATTGAAGGCGGCATTCCGGTTTATCGGAATACCTTGAGCTGCCTTAAGGCGGTTCGAGCGGCCATGCGCTACGGTGAGTATCTCGATCGGCGACGCCAAACCATGGCACCGGTTCGACTGAGCGACATTAAAAAACAGTCCGCGCGAGAGTTGCTTAAGCGCGAAAAGGGAATTTTGACGGAGCGCGTCAGCAAGAAATTACTGGCGGAGTACGGATTTCCCTG
>RPOR01000219.1 GCA_003820645.1 Betaproteobacteria bacterium | reverse complement strand
GGCCGCACACCTCGGCGCCACCGTGCATGATTTCAGCGATCTCAATGATGACCTGGAAAGCATGCTGGCATTGCTCGAACTGATCGACGACTATGTCGGCGTCAGCAACACCAACATGCATTTACGGGCTGCCGCCGGCCGCGCCGCACGCGTGCTGGTGCCCAATCCGCCCGAATGGCGATGGCTGGCGTTGGGCCGTGCCAGTCCCTGGTTTCCGCAGTTCACCGTGTACCGGCAATCATTGCGCGGCGACTGGAACGACGCGCTGCGCACGCTGGCGCGCGACCTGCAACAGCTGAGTTTCTAGGTCGCAGCCCGCGGCACGGCGCATGTTGCACAGCCGATTTTGCGTTACGCTCGCCAATCAGTAACTTTTCGCCAACACCGCAAACCGTGGCCAAACATCAACCCCGCGAGTGTCAGCCTTGCACCGGCTGTTGCGACGGCTGGCTGCAGATCGTCGTCGAGGGCAAGCCGGTCTATCCGGGCAAACCCTGCCATCACAGCACCGGCACCGGCTGCGACGATTACGCCAACCGCCCGGTCGATCCGTGCCGGCATTTCGTCTGCGGCTGGCGCATGGCAGGCAGCCCGCTGCCCGACTGGATGAAACCCAACATGGCGAAGGTGATCGTGCTGTTCAACCAGACGCAATGGCGAGGCATGGCCGTCGACGTCGCGGTACCAGTCGGTCGGCGCATCCCGCCGCGCGCGCTGCACTGGCTGCAGCAGTTCGCGCAGAAGCATCACCGCACGCTGCTCTATTCAGAACAAAGCGTGGAGAACGGCAAGTTCAGCAACCGCCAGGCCGCGCATGCCTATGGCCCGCCGGAATTCCAGCAGGAAATGGCCCAGCGCATCCAAAGCGGCCAGCCGCTCTGGTGATCGTCGGTTAGTTCCGTCGCCGGAGACGCGGTGACGCAGCCCGTTGCCAGCCCTCGTGATGCGCTCCGCTGCCGTTGTATTTGCGTCCGATTTCGACAGCACCATTCCCTGATGACGGGGACACCTGCGCGATCGGCGATCACCCATAAAAAAACGGACGCCGAGGCGCCCGTTTTGAGTTCCGCGTGTTGCTGCGGAGATAAAGCTTTGGTTTTTAGAAGCGGTGCTGAATGCTGACGGCAAAGGCATCCTGCTTGGCACCGGTCGCAGTGGCCGGATAGTTCAGGCCGCCGAGGTCGTAGGACGCACCGTCGTCGTTCTTCAGCGCGACATAGCCGACCGACGCCGTCGTGCGCTTGGACAGGCTGTACAGGTAGCGGATCTGGAACATGTCGGCACTGGTGGAGCGCTGGAGTGCAGCAGTGGCACCCGGGCCACCGACTGCCGGGCGTGCCGCCGTGGCGCCGGTACCCATGATCGCGCCTAAAGTACCTTCCATGTCATCCGCCTTGGTGTAGCCGAAATGCAAGGCGTGCGGTCCGGCGATTTTCCATTCCACGCCAACGTGCCAGGTATCGACTTCAGCAGTCGCACCAGGCGCCGTGTCGGCTTCCATCGACACCCACTGGGCACCGACGGTGAAGCCGCCGAAGGTGTATGAACCGCCGACGTGCCAGCCACTCTCGTCGCCACCACCCGGGTAGAACTTGTCGTGCTGTTCATAACCCACACCGATGGCGATCGGGCCTTGCTTGTACTGACCACCCACCGACCACAGCCGCTCTTTGTCCTGCGCCGACGTGGTCGTCACGCCGGTCGAAGCGTTGGTGCTCGTGGTCGACGCCATGACCTGGAATCCGCCGAAATTCGGGCTGTCGTAGTTGATGGAGTTGTTCTGCCGACGCCGGAACAGGCCTTCGGTGGCGCCGTCGAGGATCGTCGTCGAACCGCCGGTCAGCAGGAATGCCGTGCCGAACACGCCGGTGTCGCGGCCGCCGGTGTTGATCATCGTGCGCTTGAACGGGGTATCCCAGTTGCCGACGAAGAAGTTACCGAAGCCGCCTTTCAGGCCCACCGCGCTGTTACGGCTGCACCAGCCATCCTGGCTCGCGCCGCGCGGATCCGCAGTCGATTCGCACTGGAACCAGGCCGACATGCCGCCGCCCAGCTTCTCTTCACCCTTGAAGCCGATTGCCGAACCGCCGGTTTGGAGAATGTCAGCGTCGACGCGGTCGATCTGGGTGAGTCCTGTGCCAGCGGCCGATTGTTTCTGGTTGGTGAAGGCGTATTCAATGTACAGATTGCCGTACACCTGCACCGTGCTTTGCGCCATCGCGACTGCGGGCGCAGCCAGCGCGCCGGCAACGGCGACTGCCATCAGTTTTTTGTTCATGCGTAAAATCTCCTAGAAGTTTATGGTTCGTGCCGCTGCGCTGCGGTGTTCGAGAAAAACTCTGGCACCGGGCATTTGCGACCTGCGCCCCCTCCGGTTAGCGAGGCTGAGCAGATTGTCGGTATTCGGCAGATGTACAACAAGAAAATATCCAAAAGAATCACAGGGTAAGAGCCTGTTTGTTGCATGAAAGAATCATCAATTTATTGACCTCGGTCACGCATAAAATACATTCGATCAGCGACAGCCCCATCTGATTTTGATGTCGTGCGAACCAGGGGCCGGCAAGCTCGTGCTAAGCTTGCGCAGCATCGACAGTGAATTCAATAAAATCAAGAGCTTATGATCAACGTTTACATTGGTTATGACGGCCGCGAAGCTGCCGCCTTCAACGTCCTGGCGTACAGCATCCACCGCCGCGCATCGGCACCGGTGGCCATCGCACCGGTCATGCTGTCGCAACTGAAAACGATTTTTCGTCGCGAACGTCATCCGCTGCAGTCGACGGATTTTTCGTTCTCGCGCTTCCTGACGCCGCACCTGTCGCGTTACAGCGGATGGTCGCTGTTCATGGATTGCGACATGCTGATGCTCGACGATGTCGCGAAAATTTGGGCACTGCGCGATGAGCGTTATGCGGTGATGGTGATCAAGCATCAACATGTGCCGAAGGAAGAGCGCAAGTTCCTCAACGAGCCGCAGACCAAATACGAAAAGAAAAACTGGTCGAGCGTGATGCTGTTCAACAACGCGCATTGCCGCGCACTGACGCCGGAGTATGTGAATACCGCGTCAGGCCTCGAACTGCATCAGTTCAAATGGCTGGGTAACGACAACCTGATCGGCGCACTGCCCTCGCGCTGGAACCACCTCGTCGGCTACGACGCACCGCGCAAGGACGCCGCGCTGGTGCACTACACGCTGGGCGGGCCTTACTTCAACGAATACAGCGACTGCGAATATGCGCAAGAGTGGTTTGCCGAGCGCGATGCGATGCTGCACGCGGGCACTGCAGCGCTGCGCGGGTGAGCGGTGAGCGGTGAGCGGTGAGCGGTGAGCGGTGAGCGGTGAGCGGTGAGCGGTGAGCGGTGAGCGGTGAGCGGAAGACGCCAATTCGCATTTGAGGTTCATTTTTTCTGCTTACTGCTTACTGCTTACTGCTTACTGCTTACTGCTTACTGCTTACTGCTTCCCGCTTACCACTCACGGACTTTCCCTTCAGATCCCCAGCGCCTTCAACTGCTTTTCCGGATAACGCGTACCGGCGGTAACGCCCGGCGGGAAGGCGGCGCTGAGCTGGGCAATCTCAGCCGTTTTCAACTGCCACTCGGCCGCTGCGCAGTTTTGTTCGAGGTACTGGCGTCGCTTGGTGCCGGGAATCGGCACGATGTCGGGACCCTGGGCCAGCAGCCAAGCCAGCGCGACCTGTGCAGGGGTTGCTTGGTGAGCGCTTGCTATCGCCTCGAGAGTATTCAATAACTTATTGTTTTTATTGATATTTTCTGGCAGAAAGCGTGGGTGCTCACGGCGTCGGTCCTTGGCGATCAACGCATCCACGCTCTTGATGGTCGCGGTCAGAAAACCACGGCCCAGCGGCGCGTACGCCATGTAGCCGATGCCCAGTTCGCGACAGACGGGCAGAATTTCGGTTTCG
>RPOR01000218.1 GCA_003820645.1 Betaproteobacteria bacterium | reverse complement strand
TCAAAATATTTCTCAGCCACGCGTCGACCGATGAAATCCTGGCATCTGCACTTGCGAGCTGCCTTCTTTCCAGCATAGTGCTGGAGTGACCTGCCCTAGATAACAGCACATTGCTTTCCCCTCCCGGCTTGCTATATTGGCCCTTGCACTACTTTGATTAGCCGAGCGCAAACTGTTACGGATCAAGGCGGTAGCGCGCACCGGAGACGAATCGAAGGTCCGATGGGCGGTATAATCCGGCGCTGGCCCCGGTAGCTCAGTGGATAGAGCAGCCCCCTCCATATTGCATTAAGGCAATACTGGAATGCGGGATGGAAGCCTGAAGATTAGGTGAATGACCCTTTTTCAGAACCTCTGTCGAAAGTGTGCATGAAAATCGGCATTCAGACTTGGGGCAGCACCGGCGACGTGAATCCGTTCATCGCTTTGGCTACGGGACTATCCAAAGCAGGCCATAAGGTAACGCTGGTCATCACAAGTGCCGAGCGGAAAGATTTCACCGCCACAGGCCGGAAACTCGGTTTCCAGGTCGTGCAGGCCGGGCATATCGGGGAAAGCGAAGAGGCGCTTAACGATATCGGCCGCGAACTCTTCAAGATTTCCAATCCGATTGAGCAAACTCCTTTCATCTTCGAGCGCATGTTTGATCCTGGCATCCCAGCGATGTATTCGGCAGCGCAAGCACTCTGTGCCGAAAACGATCTGATAATTGGCCACTTCATCATGCATCCAGTGCAGTTTGCCGCCGAGCAGGCGCGCAAACCCTATGTCACAGTGACACTTAACCAAGGAGCTATTCCAACCCGTTTTGCGCCCCCCTCTCCGCTGCCCGACCTGGGTCGGTGGTGCAACAGCATGCTGTGGAGAATGGTCGAACAGATGATCAACAAGGTGGCGCTCCCCTCAATAAACCGCTTTCGCGCCGAACATAGCAGCCAACTGGCACGCAGTTACCGACAAATTTGGGAATCTTCGATCTGCAACCTAATAGCCGTCAGTAACGAGCTTTGTCCTCACTACGTGGACTGGGGTGAAAATCAGCACGTCTGCGGTTTTTTTAATTTACCGGCGGAATCAAACGACTGGCAAATGCCTGACGATCTTGCCCAGTTTCTCGAAGATGGCACAAAACCGATCTTTATCGGATTCGGCAGCATGATCGGGCTGCCAATTCCCAATTCTGACTTGAACGAGGCGACCCGACTGATGGTGGAATCCGTAAAGCTAGCCGGCTGTCGCGCGATCATACAGTCGCACTGGAATGAGGTGACACCGATGCCTGCGGATACGCAAATATACCGTTTGCTCTCGGCGCCACATACGAAAATATTTCCGCATTGCGCCGCTGTCGTGCATCACGGAGGCGCAGGCACCACGCAGACCTCGCTGCGATATGGCTGCCCGTCAGTAGTGGTAGCGCATGCGAGCGACCAGTTCTTCTGGGGGAACAAGCTCAGGCAGTTAGGTGTGGCTCCCGCAGCCATCAGCCGGCGCAAGGCAACGCCCGCAAAAATCGCTGCTGCAATACGTAAGGTGCTAGGCACGCCGGCGATGCAATCCGCAGCTAGGGAAATCGGCCGGAAACTGCAGGCCGAAGCGGGGATCGCCGAGGCAGTGCGTATCATCGAAAAGTGCTTTGGCCCCAGACCATAATTCGCTGCACGTTGTAACCGGACACCTTCCACTCCCCGCCACAATCCCGCCACACGCATCAGCAATTAAGCCCCGTAGCATTCGGACAATAAAAAGCCGCGCAGGTGGAGAAATCCTACGCGGCAACTACCGGCATCTAACGGGTCGGAGATGATTCAGGATGCCGGTAGGCTCATTTATACCCTCCTTCAGAGAATAAGTCTGCTGTATACCAGCTACCAGCCCGCGAACGTTCTCGACCTCACAGAATTTGATCTGCATCAAGGAGAGCCGTGGACGGTAGCGTCATCCCATTGACCGCATCGGACTAACAACGCAGGCTGTGTCTGCATTGCCCGTAGTTCCTCTGGACTAAAGGAGGCGCCATGAAGCTTGCTACTGCTGTGGCAGCACTCGGACTGAGTGTGTTCGCCTTGCTGGGAACGGCACGGGGGTTAGCGGCGCCGAGACCTTCCGCACCGATTACGTGGTGGATTTTCATCTCCCAGACCCCGGACTCTACGACTGCTCCACCTACACGTTGCAGGGCACTTTCGATTTGTATTTTCAGCCGACCGCAACGCGCGCCCTAAGTTGGCTTGCCCAAACGCCGGTGGTAGGGGTGGGTTTTAACGAAAGCCGCAGCGGGTCGTTGAGTTTTTGCCGACGAAGACATCTGGGTAGTAATAACCTACATAAAGTCATCCTGGCCGCAGGAAATCTGCGAGGCGCAGCGCGACCTGACGCTCCGGGAAAGCCAGCGTTGAGCTGCAATGATCGTACAGTGCGTCATCAAACGAAACTGGCTATGTGTCCTGTCGTACAGATCGGGCATCGGTCGCGATGTATTCTAAAAAAGGGGCGGAAGACAGAGAGCCAAGCTTTGCTTTGGTGTTCATTTTTCAGAGGATTCCATTGATACCATGAAGCAGCGGTATCGGCTTGCGGGTTTGCTCCTGCTGGTCCTGTTTGTGGGTTTACTGCCGACCGCCAAACAATATCTGCAGGAACTGTCGCTGGTCGAGGGCCATGGCCAGGCAAACAAGACCCCCATCGTCATGTACAGCACCCGATGGTGCCCTTACTGCTACAAGGCACGCGAGTATTTCAAACGCCATCAGTTCAGTTATGTCGAGTACGACATCGAAACCTCAGCACAGAATCTCGCCGATTTCCGTGCCCTCAACGGCCAAGGCGTGCCACTGATCCTGGTGGGGAGTCAACGCATGCAGGGATTTAATCCGCAATCGTTCGAGGCACTGTTGAAATAAGCAGTTGCCGAGCAAAAGGAGATCGTCATGTATGGTTTTAGCACCACCCTCGACACGTCTTTTGAAGACGCCATCACCCGTGTCACCAACGCTCTCGGGGATGAGGGTTTTGGCATTCTGACAGATATCGACGTCAAGGCCACTCTCAAGGCCAAGCTTGATGTCGATCGCAGGCCTTACCGCATCCTCGGCGCCTGCAACCCGCCGCTAGCACACCAGGCGATCGAAGCAGATCCAGACATTGGCCTGTTGCTGCCCTGCAATGTGGTGGTGCGCGAGGAAGAAGACGGCAAAATTTGGGTGGGATTCATGGATCCCGAAGTCGTTCTCAAGCTTGTAAACCATCCCGCCGTACTCGCTTTGGGTCAGGAAGTTAAAGCGAAGCTCGAACGCGTGCGGAACAGCCTTGAAAAACCTGGGTAAATAGCGGGCATTCCCATGAGCATTTGATCCAAATCAACAACGGGCCGGCATCTGCATGGAGAATGGGCACATGAAACAGTCGGACAAGAAGCGCTTTGGCTTCGCGCGATTGATCGTGATCGCGGCCGTACTGCTGTGCGCCCCGTTTGCGGCCGCCGCAACCGACTCCCCAGCACATGCAGTGCCATGCGCGGAGCATGAGATCGGGTGCGATGACCGCATCAGTGTTTTCCCGGACACGCAGGAACGTCACGGCTCGGACCAACCCCTGCACTGCCATCTCAAGTCCCCTCATCCGCAGCAAATCGGGCTGACCCCGATCGCCGTTGAGACTGAACTGCCTTTGCTGATTTCGGACAACATCCCCTCGTTCGCATCAGAAACCGGAACTTATTTGCCCGCCGTTTGGGCCGGCATTCCCATCCCCGCTCCACCCCGCTTCATCCTCTTCGGCAACTTCCGCAGTTAGCTTCGCTGCACCGCCTGTCGGGGACAAACTCCGGCAAGGCGCGATGGCGCGCAGGGCACCTGCGCCCATGGTTTGCTGTTTTCCACAGCCGGCTTCCGGCTGCAATGTTCCAACCAATTACAGGAGTCAATTATGAAACCGACAAATTTTCGCAAGAACATTGATCGCTGCCGCACTGATCGGCGCAACCGCACTGGGCACCGCCACCGTCGTCGACGCACAACAAGGTGGTAATGGCATGGGGCCCGGAATGATGGGCGGTTACGGCCCAGGTGCTGGCGGTGGTTACGGCCCCGGCATGATGGGTGGTTATGGCCCTGGCATGATGAGCGGTTACGGCCCCGGAACCGGCGGCGGATACGGCCC
>RPOR01000217.1 GCA_003820645.1 Betaproteobacteria bacterium | reverse complement strand
TGCCTTTGCTTTGTATTCAATCGCTTTTTCAAGGAGATGTTTATGAATATGCAGAAACGCTGGATAGTCGTTGCGATGGCTAGTGCCTTGCTGGGAGTCTCCGCGGGCGCAAACGCAGATCTTGTTCAGAATGGTGAGTTGGATATTGGCGCTCAAGGCTTCGGCAACGCCCACCGACTCCTGACAATTTCGTCACAGGGCAGTAACACGTTCGAGTCGGGAGCAATTGGAATTTCCGCGGGCACGATCGTCGCCCTAACGCCCGGCATCAGCGACGGCTTGGTGTTCAGTGGCAACGGAGTGACGAATGCTGGCGGCGATACAGTGAGTCCGCTGACTGATGACCTGAAATTCGGTATTCCGACCCTCGGGGTGCTCAACTGGACAAGCGGCGCAGATGTGAATCTTTTATTCAATGCGACGGAACCCGGCGGCGATGGACTCGCCATTACCGATGTAACCTTGAAGTTCTACAACGGCAATACCGTGATCGCGGCCATCGACGGCAATTTCGCATACGCGAGCACGATACCCGGGAACGGCAGTGCGGGATTTCTCATTAGCGTTGACGCGGCCCAACAGACGTTCCTCGACGCCACTGTGTTCAATCAGGTTGGCTTTTCTGGTTTCCGCATCGCGCTGGAGTCCACGATCACTGGCGTCGCAGGAGGACCGGAAAGCTTCTCGGCAGTTTCTGCCATTCCCGAACCCGAAGTCTACGCCATGCTGGCAGCAGGACTTGGCATCATGGGCTGGGTCGCGCGGCGCAGAAAACAACAAGTCGCATAACCAGTATCAGCACTCACACAGACCCCGCTTCGGCGGGGTTTGTTTTTGGTGCGACCCGTGTATGTCCCCGCGTTGAGACCAATCCGCCGCAATTCCGCCACACGAGCATCAGTAAGATCCATAAACGGCAATCTCCTCACTGCATGAGAAACGTGTTGCGTCAATCGGTTGAATCCGCCGCCAAGAGCGGGCCCTCGTCAATGACCTTGGTTCCTGGAGGTCGGCGGCCAAAGTGCTTACGAAACGGCGAACTGTTTCCTTACCTGCCCATCGTTCGTCCCCTGCTAGGCATCGTAAAGTTCGCCGCAATGCAACATCCGGTACGGTCCAAATACTCCACCGATTTTCATTCTCACTTACGAATGCCGATGCAGCACTGGATACGGTTCGAGCTGTCCCATTGCAGTTTCAGCTCCGTCTGTAAACTGCGCACTCATCAGGGAGTTGCAGTTTTTTGGCCAGATGGTTGATCCAAGTCAAACCGCACTCGCTGGATGAGGTGGAAAGTTCAAAACCAGATGGGGACGGTCCGCCCCGCCTTGGGGCTGTCCAGAAGTGCGAGGGATTACATGGCCACGACTGAAGCGTGTGTAAAGGACCTGAGGAAGGAAGTCAGGGTCTCCATATTGCTTGTGAGCGCGGCGGTGATTGTCGCAATCCTGCCTCAGTATGCCCAGAGTGCTGAAGGTCGAGCAGCGCAACAAATCGAGCGTGAAGTGATTCCCGGCGCGGACCGGATGACCGGTGCCGAGCGTGAGGCCTACCGCATCCGCATGCAGGCGGCCACCACGCCAGAAGAAAAAGCGAAAGTTCGCGCTGAATATGTGAAGGCAGCCGCAACTGCGGCACCTAGCCCTTTGCGCGGTGACCCAGAACGAGGTTCGAAGTTGCATAGCGCCTGCTTCGCCTGTCACGGGATCGAGCGCTACACGCGGCCCCTGACTTACGCAATGTCGACCTTTGCCGATTCACTGCTGCGCGCAAGCGGTCTTTCCGAAATGCCACCGACTGAACCCGCACGGTTCAAGGGACGCATCCATTCGCTGGACATGCTCCGAGCTGCGGTGACTCGGCGTAATGACTTTTTAAATCCGAAGATGACGCCGCAGGAAATCGAGGATGTCATTGCATACTTGAATGCGACTTACTACAAGTTTACGGAGTAAGCAGTGGGGACCAGCGGCATGACACGAAGTAAGGCATCTGCCCCGCTTCAGCGGCGTTCGTTTTTTGGCGCCACCTGACAGCGACTGCCTTGAGTCTCCCTGCTTCAATCCGCCACAATTCCGCCACACTCAGTAGCAATAAAACTCATAAACGCAGGATTGCTTTCCCTTACCGGCTGTTTGATATCGATCAAGACCGGAACTACGGGTCTAGAGATTCACCAGATTGGCCTTTACGGCCCCCTCATTCCATTCCAAACCGATACCGGGCACATCTGGGATGTGGAGCCGACCGTCCATGATTTCATATGAATTCTGCAGGATGGGGTCGGCCCAATCTTGCCACTCCAGCCAGTGCGCCGTATGCGTGACCCGCATTACGTGGGCAGCCACCTCCGGATATAGATGGGTCGACATCGGAACGCCAGCAGCTCCAGCGATTGCCGCTGCTTTTACCCAGCCTGTCACGCCGCCAATACGCATGAAATCAGGCATCACAAAATCGCATGCCTTTTTTTGAATCGCTACGTAGAGGTCGCGGGGGCCATAAAAATTCTCTCCGATCTGGATCGGAGTCTTTAGCTCTACGGCAAGCTGTGCATAGCCGTCCAAGTTGTCGTAGACGATAGGCTCTTCAATCCACTCCAACCCTAGATCGTCGATGCTATGGCATCTTTGCAATGCCTCGCCAAGGTGCAGGCCCTGGTTAAAGTCGACCATCAACCGCATATCATCGCCGACCGCATTCCGCACCGCTTCTATCGTTCTCAGATCGTCCCGCATTTTGTCGCGTCCGAGACGCAGCTTGAGACCGGTGAATCCCCCTTCTTCGCGTAGCTCAATCGCCTCAGCCGCCACCGCTTCTGGCTGCTTTAGCCACAATCCGTTGCTGTTATAGGCGCTGACTGAACCGACCGAGCCCCCCAAAAGAACGCAAAGCGGCATACCTGCCGCCTTAGCCAAAGCATCCCAAGCGGCCATATCGAGCCCCGCGACGGCGATCATCGACATGCCCTGATAACCGACAAAGTGAAGAGACTTGCGTGCAAGGTTATAAAGTTCGATCGGCGTTACTGGATGACCCTTGAGCATTTCACCGAAATCGTGCAGCGCCGGGATCAGGTATTTCATGGATTTCGTTGTATAAGGCTCTAGATAGCTCCGTCCGACGATGCCTTCATCGGTGTAGAGGTCGATCAGAATTAGAGGCCAATCTGTAATAGTGGCGATGCGTGCAACAACCGGTCGTTCTAGCTTGAGGACCACCGGTCGAGCCCGAATGCTCTTGAACGTCAAAGCTTCGAATCGCCTACCCTCCACCCGCGCGTTTCCTTCCATCGGTCTCCTCCCTAAGCGGCTCGACATCGCGTAAGTATCTGCCTGAATGACAGGCTTTGGTTGAACCAGCCCCTCCTCCAATCCGCCACAATTCCGCCACACTCAGCCTCAATAGGGCCCACCACCCCACATTGCTTTCCCCTACCGGTACTGAAGGACGAGATCGGTCGTTCGCCATGGACTGCACTCGGCCTGATGCGTGAATTGCTGCGCCGCACTAAGGCGACTTTTCCGCCTGATTGACGTTGTCATATGCGCGGCGTAATGTCGTCGCCGCACCAGCCGCTTCTCCACGCAGTCGCGTCCGGGAGGACCCCATGGATAAGGCGACAACTCAGCATCAATGGGAAAGTGCCGCGCCCGGCTGGGCGAAGTGGGAGAACGCCATTGCCGAGTGGGCTGAGCCTGCGACTCAGGCGATGTTCGAACTGGCGGGCGTTGCACCTGGTGCAAAAGTGCTGGATGTCGCTTGTGGAGCCGGCAGCCAAACCCTCAGCGCAGCACGAAAAGTTGGCGCAGATGGCCACGTAATCGCAAGTGACATATCCGAAACCATGCTGCAGCACGTCCGGAAGAACGCTGATAAGGCCGGCCTTCGGAATGTCTCGACACTGCAAGGCGCTGCAGACGAACTGGAAATTCCCCCAGACAGCGTCGACGCGGCTATCTGCCGCCTGGGGTTGATGCTGTTCCCTGATCCGAAAAGCGCACTAAAGTGCCTTCATCGCGCGTTGAGACCGGGCGGCAAGGTAGCTGTAGTCGTGTTTACCACCCCAGCGGCCAACCCACCTCGTGCGAAAGCGATGCAAATTCTCCTGCGTCATGCCGGTAAGCCTCCGCCCGCACCAGGCCAGCCCGGAATGTATGCACTCGGCGGGCCGAGAACCATGGAGGCTC
>RPOR01000216.1 GCA_003820645.1 Betaproteobacteria bacterium | reverse complement strand
GGCTGTTTTAAGCGAGGATTGTGGATGGGGGGATCAAGGATTGAGTTAACCCGCGGTTTGCGTCATTTTGGGTTTACGGTATCCGCTCCCTTGATTTCCATTCCTCAGTCTTCATTTCTCACACTTCAACTCTGAATCATGAAAATCGCAGTACTCGCCGGTGACGGCATCGGACCGGAAATTGTCGGCCAAGCGATCAAGGTGTTGCGCCGGCTGGCGGCGGATGGACTCCAGCTGGAATTCGAAGAGGCGCCCTTTGGCGGCGCCGGATATGACGTGCACGGTGATCCGCTGCCGCCGTCAACCCTCAAGCTCGCCAGGGACGCCGACGCGGTGCTGTGCGGCGCCGTCGGCGGGCCGAAATATGACGCGCTGCCACGCCCGCAGCGTCCGGAGCAGGGCATCCTGCGCATCCGCAAGGAACTCGGCCTGTTTGCCAACCTGCGACCCGCGGTGCTCTACCCGGAACTGGTCAGCGCATCCACGCTGAAACCCGAGGTGGTGTCCGGGCTGGATCTGATGATCATCCGCGAGCTGACCGGCGACATCTATTTCGGCGAGCCGCGCGGACGGCGTGACAATGCGCGGGGCGAGCGCGAAGGCTACGACACGATGCTGTATGCAGAACCGGAAATTCGGCGCATTGCCGAAGTCGGCTTCCAGACCGCGCTGAAGCGCGGCAGAAAACTGTGCTCGGTGGACAAGGAAAACGTGCTGGAGACCAGTCGCTTCTGGCGCGAGATCGTCAACGACGTCGCAAAACAATATCCGCAAGTGGCGCTGTCGCATATGTACGTGGACAACGCGGCGATGCAACTGGTGCGCAACCCGAAGCAGTTCGACGTTATTGTCACTGGTAATATTTTCGGCGATATCCTTTCCGATGAGGCTTCGATGCTGACCGGGTCGATCGGCATGCTGCCTTCGGCGTCGCTCAATGCGACCGGTGGCGGCCTCTATGAGCCGATCCACGGTTCGGCACCCGACATTGCCGGGAAAAACATCGCGAACCCGTTGGCAACTATCCTGTCATCAGCGATGATGCTACGTTATACGTTCAACCAGGACGAATGGGCCTACCGGATTGAGGCTGCCGTAAAAAGCGTGCTGGCTGCCGGTTACCGGACACCGGATATTGATGAACCGGGTGCACGCCAGGTCGGCACGGTGGAGATGGGCGACGCCGTGGTTGCCGCGTTGTAATGTAATATATTGTTTTTGAAGGTATTTTAATGAAAAAGGTCGGTATCATCGGGTGGCGCGGCATGGTCGGTTCCGTGCTCGTCCAGCGGATGCGGGCAGAACGCGACTTCGACCTGATCGCGCCAACGTTTTTTTCGACGTCGCAGGCCGGCGGCGGCGGACCTGATATCGGCCGCGACGCCGGCAGGGTTGCCGATGCCAACAGCGTCGATGCGCTGGCGCAGATGGATATCCTGATTTCGTGCCAGGGCGGCGACTACACCAATGCCGTGTTCCCGCAGTTGCGCGCGGCGGGCTGGAGCGGCTACTGGATCGACGCCGCCTCGGCGCTGCGCATGCAGCCCGACGCAGTCATCATTCTCGACCCGGTCAATCGCGATGTGATTGATGCGGCGATGGCCAAGGGTATCAAGAACTACATCGGCGGCAATTGCACCGTCAGCCTGATGCTGATGGCGATGGGGGGGCTGTTCAAGGCCGGTTTGGTCGAGTGGCTTACTGCAATGACTTACCAGGCCGCCTCGGGTGCCGGTGCCGCCAACATGCGCGAGCTGGTCGCCCAGATGGGCGCGGTCCATGCTGCGGCAAAGTCCCTGCTCGACGACCCGGCCTCCGCCATCCTCGAACTCGATCGCAAGGTGGCAGATACCCTGCGCTGTGGTGGGGTGCCGACGGAACAGTTTGGCCACCCGCTGGCCGGCAGCCTGCTGCCGTGGATCGACAAGGATCTGGGCAATGGCCAGAGCCGCGAAGAATGGAAGGGCATGGCGGAGACCAACAAGATCCTTGGCCGCGAAGCGCGCCCGCTGCCGATCGATGGCGTGTGCGTGCGCATCGGCGCGATGCGGTGTCACAGCCAGGCACTCACTGTCAAACTGACCCGCGACGTGCCGCTGGCGGAAATCGAGCAGTTGCTGGCCCGGGCCAACGACTGGGTCAAGGTCGTGCCGAATCAGCGCGAGGCCACTCTCAGCGAGCTGACGCCGACCGCGGTCACGGGAACATTGTCGGTGCCGGTGGGGCGGCTGCGCAAATTGCCGATGGGTGGGGAATATCTGGCGGCGTTCACTGTGGGCGACCAACTGCTGTGGGGGGCCGCGGAGCCCCTGCGCCGCATGTTGCGCATTGTGCTCGAGGCCGATGTGGCGCAGCCGGCGAAAACGGCCCTGCGGGCACCGGTAAGTGCTTGATCCGGCAGAAGGTGCTGGGCCGGGAACCGGTGCGCGGCAAGCCGGGCTGTAATGCGGAATTTCCTTTAAGAAATATGTGGTTGGACGGCAACATTCGAGGTTTTGTTAGCTTGCATGCCTAACTGATTGATGCTAACTTTGTTGTCCCACAAAAATACGATACGGGAGCGGTAAGTGCGCACATTTACTATTGGCAAAGCACTGGCTGTGGCACTGCTGCTCGCGCCGCTGCTGGCGCATGCGGCCGGTTTGGGGAGGCTCACCGTGCAGTCGAGCATCGGGCAGCCGCTGAGCGCAGAGATAGACCTGGTCGCGGTCAGGGGAGACGAAGCATCGGGTTTGAACGTGCGGCTCGCGTCCCCCGATGCCTACCAGCAGGCCAATCTGCAATACAACGCCGGTATGACCGGCATCAAGCTCAGCATCGAGCGGCGCGCCAACGGACAATCGTTTATTAAAGTGGCCGGCAACCGGCCGGTCAATGAGCCTTTCGTCGATCTGCTGATCGAACTCTTCTGGTCCGGCGGCAAACTGATGCGTGAATACACCGCATTGCTGGATCCGCCGGGTTATGGTCAGCAGTCCGCCGCTGCGGCGCCGGTCGCACCGCCGGCAGTTCCCGAATCACGGCCGATCACCGCACCCGTGGCACCGGCACCTGTGGCACGTTCGGCTGCACCGGCTGCGGCCGCGCCCTCGGCGCAGGAATATGGGCCGATTGCGCGTGGTGAAACCCTGGGCAAAATCGCCGCCAGCCTGAAGCCCGAGGGCGTATCACTGGAACAGATGCTGGTCGGACTGTATCGCAGCAATCCTGATGCGTTCATCCGCAAAAATTTGAATTTGGTGAAATCAGGCCGGATCCTGCGTGTTCCCGATGCGCAGGAACTCGCGGCGATTTCACCCGCTGAGGCCATGCAGGAGTACCGGACCCAGGTTGCCGACTGGCGCGCCTACAGTGCAAGGGTGGCCGATACCGCCGGCCAGGCGCCCGAAGGCGGCAGCACGGCGCGCGGCCGGATTACCGCCCGTGTTGATGATCCCGCTGCAGCCGAGGGCAAGGATGTCGTAAGGCTGTCCAAAGGTGAGCCGGGTAAAGGTGACAAGCCGCTGACTGGTGCAGCGCAGGCGCGTGCCCTGCAGGAAGAACTCGTCGCCCGCAACAAGGAACTCGCGGAAGCGCGGGAACGGATTGCGCAACTCGAAAAGACCATCAAAGACACCCAGAAACTGGTTGAGCTGAAGAGTCCCGGCATGGCAGCAGCACAGCAGAAGCCTGAGGTCGCGAAGTCAGAAGGGCCGGCGCCGACGCCCGAGATGAAGGGGGCTGACGCGCCGCCGACCGAGACCAGGCCGGATCTGACGGCCGTGCCGCCGCCGGCGGACAAGCCGGTGGTCGAGCAACAGCCGGCACCGAAGCCGAAACCCAAGCCGGTTGCGCCGCCTCCCCCGCCGGAACCGGGTGTGATGGACATGGTAATGGACAATCTGCCGCTCCTAGGTGGCGGCGCTGCGGTCCTGGTGCTTGGCGGGCTGGGCGTTGCCGCAATGCGCCGGCGTCGTGCGCGAGGTCAGGATATCGGTGAACTGGAGCCGGTGGCGCCCACCCTCGGGCCGAGTGGTGCTGCCGCGGCCGTCGCCGGTGCAGCGGCGACGACGGTGGTTGCGGCGGCGCCTGCGGTCGATGATGTTGATCCGGTGGCTGAAGCCGAGGTCTACATCGCCTATGGTCGGGACGGGCAGGCCGAGGAAATTCTGAAAGAGGCCATGCACCGTAATCCGTCGCGGGAAGACGTGCAGGTG
>RPOR01000215.1 GCA_003820645.1 Betaproteobacteria bacterium | reverse complement strand
TCCATCGGCGGCAATGTCGCCGAAAATTCCGGCGGCGTGCACTGCCTGAAATACGGCCTGACGGTGCACAACATCCTGAAACTGCGGGTCGCCACCATCGAAGGCGAAATCATCGAAATCGGCGGCGGCGGACTCGATGCCGCGGGCTACGACCTGCTGGCGCTGATGACGGGCTCCGAAGGCCTGCTCGGCGTGGTCACCGAAATCACCGTCAAGCTGCTGCCACGCCCGGAGAGCGCGCGGGTCGTGCTCGCTGCCTTCGACGATGTCGCCACGGCGGGCCAGGCGGTGGCCAACGTCATCGCCGCCGGCATCATTCCGGCCGGCATGGAAATGATGGACCAGCCGGCGATCCTCGCCGTCGAGCCATTCGTGCATGCCGGCTATCCGACGGACGCCGCCGGCATCCTGCTGTGCGAATCCGACGGCACGCACGAGGAAGTCGCCGACGAAATCCGCCGCATCGAGGACATCATGACGGCGAGCGGCGCGCATCTGGTGCGCACTTCGCACGATGAGGCCGAGCGGCTGAAATTCTGGGCCGGGCGCAAGGCGGCGTTCCCGGCAGTCGGCCGGCTGTCGCCCGACTACTACTGCATGGACGGCACCATCCCGCGCAAACGCCTGGCCGAAGTGCTGCGCGGCATCGCGGCGATGGAAAAGAAATATGCACTGCGCTGCGCCAACGTGTTTCACGCCGGCGACGGCAATCTGCATCCGTTGATTCTCTACGACGCCAACGACCCCGGCCAGCTGGAACGCACCGAAGCTTTCGGTGCCGAAATCCTCAAGCTGTGCATCGATGTCGGCGGCACGATCACCGGCGAACACGGCGTAGGCGTCGAAAAAATAGACTCGATGTGTATCCAGTTCCGTTCGGCGGAGCTCGAAACCTTCCATGCACTGAAGCATGCCTTTGACGAGCACGGCCTGCTCAATCCCGGAAAAGCCGTGCCGACACTGCACCGCTGCGCCGAATTCGGGCGCATGCATGTGCACGCCGGTGCGGAGAAATTTCCGGAACTGCCGCGGTTCTGAGGCGCCGATGGCCGACGCCCTGATCCAGCAGTTCGCGGAGACCATCCGCGCCGCAGCCGACGCGAAGCGCCCGCTGTGCATCCGCGGCGGCGGCAGCAAGGATTTCTACGGCAACACGCCGGCCGGCGACCCGCTCGCGGTGTCAGCCTATCGCGGCATCATCGCCTACGAGCCCACAGAACTGGTGATCACCGCGCGTGCCGGCACGCCGCTCGCCGAGATCGAAGCCGCGATGCGGGAACAAGGCCAGATGCTGGGCTTCGAACCGCCGCATTTCAGCGGCGGCGCGACGCTGGGCGGCTGCGTCGCCGCCGGGCTGTCCGGGCCGCGCCGCGCGTATGCCGGGGCAGTGCGCGATTTCGTGCTCGGCGTGCGCATGCTCGACGGCCGCGGCACCGACCTCAGCTTCGGCGGCCAGGTGATGAAGAATGTCGCCGGCTATGACGTCTCGCGGCTGCTGACCGGTTCGCTGGGCACGCTGGGGGTGATCCTCGAAGTGTCGCTGAAGACGCTGCCGCTGCCGCCCGCCGAACTGACACTGTGCTGCGAACAGCCGCGGACCGAGGCCATCGCGCTGATGAATGGCTGGGCCGGCACGCCACTGCCGGTCACCGCGACCTGCCATGTCGAGAAACGGCTGTACCTGCGGCTCGCCGGTGCCGAATCCGCAGTCAAGGCCGCCGCCAGGAAAATCGGCGGCGAGGAAGTCAACAACGCCGCCGAGTTCTGGCGCAACATCCGCGACCAGCGCGACGTGTTTTTTTCCGGCGATACGCCGGTCTGGCGGCTGTCGCTGACGCCGACGGCACCCGGGCCCGACGTCCCCGGCCCGCAACTCGTCGAATGGGGCGGCGCGCTGCGCTGGCTCAAATCCGACGCCGATGCGACGCACATCCGCAATGCGGCGCGCAAGGCCGACGGCCATGCCACGCTGTTTCGCCGCGGCCACTCGCACGCCGGCGCCTTCCATCCGTTGCCGGAAGCCCTGATGCAGCTGCACAAACGCGTCAAGCAGGCCATGGATCCGGCGGGCATCCTCAACCGCGGCCGCATGTACTCCGACCTGTAGCCGCGGCATGAAAACCAATCTCGCCGATTTCATCAAGGATACGCCGCAGGGCCGCGAGGCCGAGGCCATCCTGCGCAAATGCGTGCACTGCGGGTTTTGCACGGCGACCTGCCCGACGTATCAACTGCTGGGCGACGAACTCGACGGACCGCGCGGGCGCATCTACCTGATGAAACAAGTGCTCGAAGGCGAACCCGCCACCGCAAAAACGCAACTGCACCTCGACCGCTGCCTGACCTGCCGTTCCTGCGAAACCACCTGTCCTTCCGGCGTCCAGTACGGCCGGCTGCTCGACATCGGTCGCGCCATCGTCGCGCAGCAGGTGCCGCGCAGCGGCCTGGCGAAGGCGCAGCGCCAGGCCCTGGCCGCCGTATTGCCCCGATCCGCGCTGTTCAATCCGCTGCTGGCCGTCGGCCGCATTGCGCGCAATCTGCTGCCGAAAGTGCTCGACGATGTCGTGCCCGAGCAGCCACCGCGCGCGCGCGCCTGGCCCATCGGCGGCCACGCGCGCCGCATGCTGGTACTCGACGGCTGCGTGCAGCCCGCGTTGTCGCCGGCAACCAACGCCGCAGCCGCGCGCGTGCTCGACCGGCTGGGTGTATCGCTGGTGCGCGCGCCCAATGCCGGCTGCTGTGGCGCAGTGGCCTTCCATCTCGACCACCAGGCGCAGGCCCGCGAGGCGATGCGCCACAACATCGACGCCTGGTGGCCGTACATCGAGCAAGGCGCGGAAGCACTGCTGTTTACGGCCAGCGGCTGCGGCGTCATGATCACCGACTACGGCCATCTGCTTGCCGATGACCCTGCGTATGCCGAACGCGCCAAACGCATCTCGGCGCTGGCCTGCGATCTGAGCAGCGCCGTCGAAAAGCAGAAAGATCAATTAAAGCAAATACTTGCGGAAAATCGCCCGAGCGGAAAATTTGTGTTCCATCCGCCCTGCTCGCTGCAGCACGGCCTGAAACTGAAAGGCCGCGTCGAAGCCCTGCTGGGCGAGTTGGGTTTCGATCTCACGCCGATTACCGATGCGCACCTGTGCTGCGGTTCGGCGGGCACCTATTCGATCCTGCAACCGGAAATCTCGGCACAACTCAAGCGCAACAAGATCCGGGCGCTGACCGCGCCATCACCCGCGCAGATCCTCACTGCCAACATCGGCTGCCAGACCCATCTGCAGGCGGCGACCAAAGTGCCGGTGCGGCACTGGATCGAAGCGGTGGATGATCTGCTGTCGTCACAGGCTTTGAAATCCTGAGTTCGTCATCCCGGGGCAAGCCGGGATCCAGTACTGCATCTCCGAATACACAACCTCCTGGATTCCGGCTTGTGCCGGAATGACGCTTGTACTTTTACTGAATCTACTTGCCTGCCCCTTGTACTTTTTATGACAAGGGCGTACCCTCCGCGGCACCGCAAGTGGTGAGTGCGCCCCGCCAATACCCGCACGGTACTTGTACTTTTTGTGACAGGGGCGTACCCTCCGCTGCAATTTATCCTGCCGAGGGAGCATGTCATGGTCGCAGTCGCATCCGTCACCGCATACGACCTGGCCGTCACTGCACCTGAAAAACCCGCCGGCACCAAACAGCCGCCGCGCCGCATCGGCAATGTGCCGGTGTATGAGCAGGAGTTCTGGACCAGCCGTCAGCGCCAGGCCAATCCGCTGCACGAGGTTTCGTACCGCGGCTGTTTCAAGCCGCAGTTGCCCGCCTACTTCATCGACCGCCTGAGCAAACCCGGCGACGTGATCTACGACCCGTTCAGCGGCCGCGGCACCACCGCCGTCGAAGCGGCGCTGATGGGACGCCACGTCATCGCCAACGATGTCAATCCGCTGTCGGCCATGCTGACGCAACCGCGCCTCGAAGTGCCGCTGATCGCCACCATCGACGTGCGGCTGCGCGCAATCAAACTCGGCGCCAGACAGCGCAACGACATCGACCTGTCGATGTTCTATCACCCGGATACCGAACGCGAACTGCTGAACCTGCGCGCCTACCTCGCCGAGCGCCGCGCCAACGGCAGCGAAGACGAAGCCGACCGCTGGATCCGCATGGTCGCCACCAACCGGCTGACCGGGCATTCGCCGGG
>RPOR01000214.1 GCA_003820645.1 Betaproteobacteria bacterium | reverse complement strand
CTACTTCGCCGCGTTTGACGGCACCAACAACGATGAACGCAACGCCGGCAATTTCCAGACTACCAATGTGCGGCAGTTGTGGTGCCAGTATGAGCCCGGTCTCGCGCACAACCCGAACCTGGGTGGCGGCTATTTCGCCGGACCCGGCACCAAGGGCACGTTGACTGCGTCGTCCTGGAAGAGCTCTGCGGCGACGGGACAGGTTCGCAACACCGCCAATGCCGCCTACCGGGACTTCGCGGCGCAGGCCTCGACCTGGCTCAAAGCGCATCCGCAGGGGTCGCTCAGCGCGGTGCTGACGTCGTTCAGCCGCGGCATCGCTTCAGCGGCGATTTTCACGCAGCTGCTGCATCAAAAAGGCCTCGCGGTCGGTGCGGGCCGACGCAGAACGAAGCTCGAGGTCGCGGTTTCAGCAGGGGTCAACTTTGATCCGGTGGCCACCGGGGTCAAGTCCAACATCGCCTTTGCCGCCAACGCCGGCAACATCGTCAACCTCCGCGCTCAGGATGAATACCGCCACTTGTTCAGGGCGGTGGATTATTCGGCGCAGGCCGCCATCGTGACCACCGTCCCCATGCTCGGCAATCACTGCGACGTCGGCGGCGGCTATGACAATGGCCTCGCCGCGCTGGCGCTGGAGGCGGCGACGGCATTCCTGCAGCGTTCGGGCCTGCCGCTGGGCCCGGTGGGCGATCGCGGCTTCGCCGGCGTCGACAGCATCGCCATCCATTCCGAAGATGCCGATGCAGGCGCAGAGCCCCAGTCCAAATGGGATGTCTATTGGCCCGGCCCTGAGATCAACACCTTCGATATCGTTGACGATCCGGCGCAAAGCCCGCGACTGTCGGCCCCGCTCGAGGTGAGCCGGGCGGATGAGATCGTGCTGGATGCGGGGGCATTCGGGTTCTAGCTTCAGGCCGGGTCAACCCCGCTTCAGTTCCGCCACCGATTTCACCAGCGTCCCGTCCCCCCGTGGCGCGATATGGCCGTGGTTACGGACGATGACTGTGAGGACGGAGCCCTGATTTTTTCACCTGGCATGATGCGCCCACGTTACCCAAAGTGCTGGAGCCGACTCCCTTAGGTATCAGCGCGCCAGGCAAAGCGGAAAATCGACCACGGCACCCTAGGTTTCGCGTAGCCTTTAAGACTACATGGCGATGAGGCGCAATTTGCTGTTGCAGGAATCTCAATTGCTCGAGCGCTTTGACCGGATTCGTGTCTGGCAGCAAGGCGATCGTCGGGCTGTGCACAAGCCGCTGCTGGTCTTGCTGATGCTCGGTCGGCTTGCGCGTGGCGAGTCCCGGGCCCGATTCGATGAGATCGAGGACGATCTGCGCAGGCTGCTGGATCAGTTTGGACCGGCGAGCGCGGCGGCGTCGCGTCACAATCCATTCTGGCACTTGCGCACGGATGGCTTGTGGGCGCTTGACGGGCCGTCGAGCATTATTGGTAGACCACCTGCGGCGACACCGACTTTGACTGAAGCCCGCACCCTGACCGGTTCATTTGCGCCGGATGTACTGGCAGCGCTGCTCAAAAACTCTGCACTGATTGCGCAGATCGCACAGCGCATCGTGGCAGGTCATTTTCCGGAGTCGCTGCAGCAGGATGTGCTTTCTGCCGTTGGGCTGGAAGGGACGGAGGCCGGTGCGGATGCTGCGTCCGACCGCGCACGTCGCGACCCGTCCTTCCGGCCCCGCGTCTTGCTCGCCTATGAGTATCGATGTTGTGTCTGCCGCCACGATTTGCGGCTCGATGGTCAGGTGGTCGGGCTGGAGGCCGCGCATATCCGCTGGGTGCAGGCCAAAGGCCCGGACATCGAGCCGAATGGGCTGGCCTTGTGTTCGCTTCATCACAAGTTGTTTGATCTGGGCGTGTTTACCGTGCTGCCCGGGCAATACATGCTGGTGGTGAGCCAGCATGTCACAGGGAGCGACGAAGTGCGGGCGCGGCTCATGGGTTACCACGGCGCCGGTATCGTGTTGCCGCAGAGCAGAACCAGTTACCCCGCAGCGGAGTTCCTGGCATGGCATCAGGGAGAGGTGTTCAAGAAGCCGCAGCGGGAGGTGTAAGCACTTTGCCCGCTAGGCTGGTGCTGCTGCCTGCTGGGTGATTAGCGTTTTTTCGCGGCGCGGGCGGCAGCCGCAGCCCGGCGCATCAGGCTCGGGTGCATGAGTCCCAGCTTCGGGTTCTGGCCATGGGGCGCCCCGGGCGCCACTGCAAACCACTGGTCGTTGAAATCAAGTTCGTACGTTTCGCCGAGGTTGAATTTGGTCGGATAGCTCAAGCCCGCGGTGTTGAACGCGGCGTCATCGGCGGGGGTGATGGCGAATTCTCCGGCGTAGAGCTGATCCGTTTTCTGGCTGGTGCCGTAACACACCTCGACAACGTTATGCCCTGCATGTTCACCCACGCGCAGGACGAGCGCCGGGCGCGGCTTGGGGCCAGGGCCGGGCAGGCCCCGCTGCGGGAATCGGCACCACACGATGTCGCCGGGGTGCGGGGCGGCAAACCAGCGCGGCGCCGGTGCCGCCATCAGAACAGGCTTTCTTTGACGGTCATCCGCCCCGAGGGCTGCAATTCGTGGATGGCTTCTTTTTGCTCCGTTGTAAGCGGGCCGGTGTCGGCTTCATAACGCGGCAGGTTCTGCCGTGCGAAATGCGCGAGGGCGGCGTGGATGACCTGGGTTTCGGTGAGGCCCAGGGTTTTGGCGAGCCGGCTCGCGGTTTTGCGGGTGACGCCGTACGGCGTGTCGGCATCGCGGTAGCGCAGCAGGATGCCTTCGGTGGCCGCTGGCTTGCCCCCCAAGGGGACTTTCTTCGGGGCGCCCCCCAAGGGGACTTCCTTCGGGGCGCGCCGGGATGTGCTTTGTTTGGCGGACATGAACCAGGCTCCGGAAATAGATATCATAATGATATCACACGCGTGGCAGACGTAGGGTGGGCAAAGCGAAGGCTGATCTGACGTCACTGCAACGCAGAGTGTTCACGGCCATGATCAAGGCGGAACTCGAAGCAAGGAGAATTTGATGAAAGCAGCTGCAAAGACCAAATCACTACGAGCCGCGAAACGCGACTTGTTTGCCGAACTGAAAGAGGGCGTGCCAGGCCCAATGCGCAGGCCGCATTGCTGATCAATCTGGTCAGGCGCTATCCCGATACAGTGCAGCCGCTCGCGAGCATCTGATTGCGGTGAGATTTACATCGAAGAAACTTATTTTTTGGGAGGTGAACTTGGTTGTTCCCGTCCAATTCGATCTGTTGTTCCAGATGCGTAGCGCGAGCCGGTTTCACTTTTCCCGCGTACTCTCTTGGTGAGATCGTTCACCCTTCGACAAGCTCAGAGCCTGCCCCGGACTTGATCCGGGGGCGAACGGTGGTGGTGGATCCAGCCTGCGGCGAACTGTTGAAATTATCAATAAAAACAGATATTTATAATAATCCCCATAGTGCATGTCACATGCCGATTGCCCGGAACATAAGGCCGGGTTAGCGTGATTGCCGCTGTGACGCACCTTTTGACTTCGTCGATTGCCATGCGCTGCTGCAATCCTTCTTTGCACTGAACCCCGGATACCAGGAGACCCATGATGAACACAGGCCGCCCTTACCAATACTCCCGCCGCGATTTTCTGCAATCCGCTGCCGCTGCGCTGGCCTTGAGCAGCCTGCCGTTCGGCGCGCAGGCCGCAGCGGCGTCCGCCAAAATGAAAATCGGCATCATCGGTTCCGGCAATGTCGGCGGTGCCCTCGGCACCACCTGGGCCAAGTCCGGGCATACGGTGATGTTCTCTTCGCTCGATCTCGAAAAAGACAAGGCGCTCGCCGCCAGGGTGGGCCATGGCGCGCGCGCGGGCACCTCGCGCGAGGCGGCGGCCTTCGGCGATGTGCTGCTCATCTCGGTGCCGTACCACGCGCTGCCCGCGGTGGGCAAGGATCTGGGCGCGCTGCTCAAGGGCAAGGTGGTGATCGACACCTGCAATCCGTTTGAACAGCGCGATGGCGAGATCGGCGTCAAGGCGCGTGAAAAAGGCGCGGGGCTGATGTCGGCGGAATTGTTGCCCGGCGCGCGCATCGTGCGCGCGTTCAACGCGATCGGTGCGGCGCGCATGGGCGCAGCCTGGCAGGAACCGGGCAAGGTCGGCATGCCGATCGCGGGGGATGATGCGCAGGCGATTGCAATTGCGTCCGGGCTGATCCGCGATATCGGTTACGAGCCGGTG
>RPOR01000213.1 GCA_003820645.1 Betaproteobacteria bacterium | reverse complement strand
TGCACACCGGCTGCATCACCGAGGTGGCACCACGCGCGGTCGGGTTCGACAAGTGCACTTCGACCACCGGGAACTTCATCTGCGCGATCGCCGCGCGCAAGGGGCCGGTCACCGTGGTGTAGCCGCCGGGGTTGATCACCACGCCGGCGATGTCGCTGTCGAAGGCTGCGTACAGTTTGTCGACCACTTCACCCTCGATGTTGGAGTGGAAAAACGACACTTCGATGCCCAGCTCCCTGGCATAGCCGCGGATGAGTTCCTCATACTGCAGCAGCGTCAGCGGGCCGAAGACTTCGAGCTGGACCTTGCCGCGCATATTGAGGCCGGCACCGTGGATGACCAGTACTTTCATCGTGTTGTTCCTTGTTTCTCAATGGTTTCATGTGCTGAGTGCGGCGACAATGCGATCCCGCGTAAACGGCATGTCGCGCAACCGCGCACCCAGCGCGTTGTAGATTGCATTGCCGATCGCTGCAGACACGGGACCCTGCGTACCTTCGCCCGCCCCCACCGGCGGGGCGTCCGGCCGGTTGATCAGCGCCACTTCGACTTCCGGTGCCTCGACGAAACTGAGGATCGGATAATCGTCCCAGGTGCGCGTGGTGACGCCGTGGCGGTCAAAATCGACGCGCTCTTTCAGCGTCCAGCTGACGGTCTGGATCATGCCGCCCTCGATCTGGTTGATGACGCCGTCGGGATTGATCGCCTGCCCGACATCCACCGCCGCCCACATCCGTGTCACGCGCACGTCTTCCGCGATATTGACTTCGGCAATGACCGCAAAATAGGCGGCGAGGTTCTTGTAGCGCGCAAAACCGACGCCGCGGCCGCGCTCGCCATTACCCTTCTCGCCGGGCTGCCACTTCGCCATCCCGGCCGCCTTTTCGATGACCGCCCTGGCCCGCGCATCCTTCAGGTGACGCAGCCGGAACTCGACCGGGTCAGCGCCCGCCGCCGCGGCGAGTTCATCCATGAAACATTCGATGGCGAACGCATTGGCATGGCCGCCGAGGGCACGCATCGCGGAAGTACGCAGCGGCGACTGGCGGATCAGGTGGTTGGTGACCTTCTGGTTCGGAAAATCGTACAGCGGAATCGCATTGCGGTGGCTGCCGCCGCCGGGCAGCGGCGGATTGCCCGGCTTCGCTGCGGGCAGCGGTTTTTCGAGATGCCACGCGGCGAGCAGGTTGACGCCGCCGCGCCCGCCGGGCCGCGTGCTGTGCGCATGGCTCCACAGTTCATGGCCCCAGTTGACGATGTGGCCCCTGTCGTCGAGCGCCGCGCTGAGGCGTATCACCATCGGGGAACTGAATGGTTCCCAGGCGAATTCGTCTTCACGCATCCATTGCACTCGTACCGGCTTGCCCGGCACCGCGCGCGCCAGCAGCACGGCATCGAGCGTAACGTCGTCAGCGGCGTTGTGGCCATAGCAGCCGGCACCTTCGGCATGGGTAATCACGATGTCGGCCTCGGGCATGTCCAGCACCTGCGCAATGTCGCCGCGCAGCGGGAAAATGCCCTGGCTGTGCGTCCAGATCCGGACTTTGCCACGGTCTTTGCTCCCTTCCCAGTGCGCAATGGCGCATGATGGCGCGAGCGATGCATGGGCGAGGTACGGCTTGGTGTATTCGGCGCCGAACTGCCGCGCGCCGGCGGTGGCCGGATCACCCTTCTCGCTGATGACTTCGGTTTCGGCCGCGAGTGTCCGCAAATGGCGCGGGTCATTCGCCGGCAGGTCGGGGCCCGGTGTCCATTGCGCAATGCGCGCCAGCCGTCGCTCGGCGCGGATCGCCTGTTCCTCGCGTGCAGCCACTACGCCGAGGAAGCTGCCGTCGCGCACCACGGCAACCACGCCCGGCATCTGTTCGACTTCTTGCGCATCCAGCCTCTGCAACTGCGCCTGCGGTCCCGGCGGCCGGGTGATGCGCCCGTGGAGCATGCCCGGCAGCACCATGTCCTGCACGTACGACGGCTGGCCCGTCACTTTGCCGGGAATGTCGACCCGCGCCAGCGAGGTGCCGACCACAACATGCTCGGCCGGCAGCTTGGACATCACATCAAAACTTGCGTCACGTGCGAGCAGGTCGGGGCTCGCCAGTTCCCAATAGGTCGCCGACCCGCCGCCGCGCGCGGACACCACGCCATCAGCAACGGTGAGGCTCTCCAGCGTGACCCCGAGCCGCTGCGCCGCGCGCGCCAGCAGCAGGTCGCGCGCTTCAGCGGCGGCATGGCGCAGCGCGAGGCCGCTTTCCTGAATCGAACGGCTGCCGGAAGTGATGCCCTCGTCGGGACTGATCGCAGTGGTTGCCGGCACCAGTCGGATGCGCGAGACCGCGATGTCCAGTTCCTCGGCCACCATCTGCACCAGCGCAGTCAGTATGCCCTGGCCGATTTCTACCTTGCCCGGGGTCACGGTGACCGTGCCGTCGGCATTGATGCGCAGCCAGCGATCGAGCCGCCGGTTGGTGTCAAGGCTGCCCGGCAATTTGCGGGCAGCGGCGTCCTGGGCCTGTGCCATGTTCAACCCCTCCTCATTTCGGCAGCGGCGCTCTTGATGGCGCGCAACACCCGCCCGTGGGTGCCGCAGCGGCACAGGTTGCCGTCCAGCGCGTTCCGGATGTCGGCATCGGACGGATCCGGATTCACATCAAGCAGCGCTTTCGCCGCCATCAGGATGCCGCTCGCGCAATAACCGCACTGCGCGGCCTGCTCGGCGATGAATGCGCGCTGCAGCGGATGCAGCGCCTGCACCGTGCCCAGCGCTTCCACGGTGATGATTTTTTTGCCGGCCACGGCAGCCACCGTGATGTCACATGACTGCACCGGCTTGCCGTCGATGATCACCGTGCACGCACCGCACTGGCCGAGGCCGCAGCCGTAGCGCGTGCCGACCAGTCCGAGATCATTGCGCAGCGCGTAGAGCAGCGGCGTTTCCGCGTCGGCCTGCACTTCGCGCGTCTGTCCGTTCACCTGCAGCGTCAGAGCCATATTAAAATACTCAATAAAAACAATTAGTTATAATTAATCCGGCTTGCCGCGTGCGGCAACCGGGCCTATACTTCGACTTCCCTACCGCCATCGCCTGCAGCGCATGACCGACCGCACCGAAACCGACGCCATCGAAGCGCGCATTGCCGAGCTGAAACTCGAACACCGCGATCTCGACGACGTGATCCTGCGGCTGATGCAGACGCCGGTGCGCGACCAGTTGCAGCTGCAGCGCCTGAAAAAACGCAAGCTGCTGGTCAAGGACCAGATCGCGATCCTCGAACGGCAACTGACGCCGGATATCCGCGCCTAATACCGGCCGGCCTCGCTGCGCATCCCGCTGTTTGCGCTGCGTTGCGCCCGGTGCCACGCCAGCCAGACGATATAAGCGCCGAGCACCACGAACCAGATCAGCGACCAGCCGGCGATGCTCAAACCCATAAACTGCCAGCCGGACTCGGCGCATTCGCCCGACCCTGACAATACGTTCTCCAGCATGCGCATCAGCGGGAACTGCTCGAGCATGTAGGCAAGACCCGGGCCGCATGCCGGCACCTGGTCGGCGGGCAGGCTCTGCAGCCACACATGGCGCGCCGCGATGCCCGCGCCGGCGATGGCGCTCACGCCGCCGAAGATCGCATAGACGATCGCCCCGGTTTTGCCCGGTCCGTGCAGTGCGGCCACGAGAAATACCAGCCCCAGCGCGATGAAGGCCACACGCTGAAATATGCACAGCGGGCACGGCTCCAGCCCCACCACGTGCTGCAGATACAGTCCGGCACCGAACAGCACCGCGCAGATCGCCGTGCCGGCGCCATAAGCAAATCGGCTGTTCATGGGTTATACATAAGCCAACAGGCGGCCACACGCAAGCACGCCGACCCAGATCAGCAGTGAAATCAGCGCATGCAGCCGTGCGGCCGCCGGCACGGCAACGCTGCTGTCCCAGGCCGCAGCGCTGCGGAACACACCGGCGTGAAATACCGCGGCATTGATGGCTGCGCAACACAGCAGCGTCATCTTGGTGATGAATGCGGTATTGCCGATCATATCGCCGGCATGCGCAATGAACATCAGCAGCCCGGTGGGCACGATCAGCAGCAGCGCGCCGACGGACCACGGCAGCACATGGTGCGCCAGCGCCCGCACCGGCAACGCTTGCGACAGGCCGAGCAAGCGCAGATCGAGCACGATGAGCGATCCGACCAGGGTCACAAACCCCGTGATGTGGACGATCTCG
>RPOR01000212.1 GCA_003820645.1 Betaproteobacteria bacterium | reverse complement strand
GAGCCCGAGGCCGCCGGACAGTGCGACCGCGAGGTTCGACAGGATATCGCCGAACATGTTGGTGATCAGGATTACGTCATGGCGCTCGGGCCGGCTGTAAATGTCGGCGGCCATCGCATCAATGTCCATTTCTTTCAGCGCAATCTGCGGGTGCAGTTTCGCTTCGGCGTATGCCTCGCCCATGAACAGGCCATCGGTCATCTGCAACACATGCCGCTTGCCCACCGCGGTGATGCGCTTGCTGCGCCGCGCGGCATACTCAAACGCGACCTGCGCAATGCGCCGCGAACCCTGGCGGGTGATTTTGCGCACCGACAACGCAACGTCCGCGGTCGGCATGAATTCGCCGTTGCCCTGGTACATCGTTCGGTCCGAATAGAAACCCTCCGTATTCTCGCGCACGACCAGCACATCCAGTCCGTGGCGCGCACCCTGCATGCCGGGGCGGCTGCGCGCCGGACGCAGATTGGCGTACAGATCTAGCCGCTTGCGTATGGTACCGGGGATGTTGATGCCGCCCTCGGTCAGCGGCGGATAATCGGTCATGCCGCAGGGCCCGACGATCACACCGTCAGCGTCGATCGCCGCCTGCAGCGCCGAGTCCGTTAGCGTCGTGCCGAATTTGCGGTGACTCGCCATGCCCACCTCGACATCGGTGAACCGCAGCCCCAGGGAAAACTCCGCATCCGCTGCCTGCACCACCGCCATCGCGGCATTGACGATTTCCGGGCCGATGTCGTCACCGGCCATGACCACGATATTCATGCTTGCACGCCCCCCCTCGCTGTTGGCGCAGACTATAGCAGCACGGCCACTCAGGCAGCGTACTTCTTCACGGTTTTCCAGTCGATCTCGAAACCGAATCCCGGCAGATCGTTCATGTGCACAAAACCGTCCTTGACCTGCGCACGCTCGGTGAACAGTTCGAACCACAGCGGGTCGCGGTCGGCGTTGCCATGCGATTCAACGCCAAAACCGAGCCGCGGAAACGCGGACACCAGATGCGCATGGATTTCCGGCACCAGGTGCGGCGCGACGCGTACCCCGTGCTGCTCGGCCAGGTGGCTGACGCGCAGCGACTCGGTGAAGCCGGCAAATCGCGTCGAATCGAACTGCATGAACCCCAGCGCGCCGCTCGCGATGAAATCCCGCGCGGTGAAACGCGTCATCTCGCGCTCGCCGTGCGCCAGCGGGATCGTCGTCGCCTGCGCCAGCCGCACGAAATCCGCCGGCTGCAGGTACCAGTGGAGCGGCTCCTCCAGCCAGTAAATGTCGTACGGCTCGACCGCGTGCGCAAAGCGGATACAGTCCTCGAGATCGTAGGCGGCATTCATGTCGAGCATCAGCAGCACGTCGTTGCCGACCGCCGAACGCGAGGCTTCGATGCGCTCCACTTCCTGCGCGATGCTCAGTCCCGCGGTCTTCAGCTTGACCGCGCGGTAACCGCGGTTGACGAAATCCGCCAGTTCGTCGGCACACGCGGACAATGGCGCATCGAGTTCGTAATAGCCGCCGGTGGCATAGGTGAACAGCGGCTTGCCGTCGCCGCCGAGCAGTTTCCATACCGGCACACCCAGCGCCTTGCCCTTGATGTCCCACAGTGCGATGTCGATGCCGCCGATGGCCGCCATGATCTGCGGCCGGTCGCCGCGCGGCAGCGGCTGCGGCAGCCCGTCGCGCCCGCCCATGCCGGTCGGCCGCGGTGAGGTCAGTGACAGCAGTTTTTCCCAGACCGCGACTTGCGCCGTCGCGTCCATGCCACGCACCACCTCGCCCAGTTTGTCGACGTATTGGCAGATGTCCTTCAGCGGCGAACCGTGGATCTGCCCGATCCCCGTCAATCCATCATCGGTTTTGATCTCGACCAGCACCACGCTGGAACTGTGCAACTCCTCATGTGCAGTCCACAGCGGATGCTTCAGTTTTGCGGAAACGGCATGGGCTTTGACGGATGCGATGCAGGTCACAGGTGTTTCCTTTATCAAAAAATGTGAATCACCGCACGCACATCCTTGCGGGCCGCCGGGCCGTCCCCGGCGAACTTGAATCAACCCCGTCGCCAGGTCGTGCCTTGCGCGCCATCTTCGAGCACAACACCCGCCGCTTTCAACTCATCCCGAATCCGATCCGCATCGGCAAACTGCTTGGACTTCTTCGCCGCCGTCCGCGCCACAATCGCCGCCTCGATGCGCTCCGGCGTCCAGTCCCCCTGCGCAGGGCCCGCCTGCAGAAATGTCTCCGGCTCGCGCTGCAGCAGGCCGAGCAGCCCGGCCAGCGACTTCAGCAGCCCCGCAGTAGCCGCCGACCGGGAGCGATTGAGCTCATTGGCGAGGTCGAACAGCACGGCGACCGCTTCCGGCGTGTTGAAGTCGTCATCCATCGCCTCGCGAAAACTCGTGGCATAGGGATTGCTCCAGTCGACCGGTCCGGCCTGTGCAACAACGCCCTTCAGCGCCGTATAGAGCCGGGTCAAACCCTGCTTCGCATCGTCGAGATGCGCAGCGGAATAATTCAGCGGACTGCGGTACTGGGCGCGGATGATGAAAAAGCGCACCACCTCGGGATCATATTTGGTGAGAATTTCGCGCACCGTGAAAAAATTGCCGAGGGACTTCGACATTTTTTCGTTATCGACGCGCACGAAACCGTTGTGCATCCAGTAATTGACAAAGGTGCCGCCGTGGGCGCCCTCGGACTGCGCAATCTCGTTCTCATGGTGCGGGAACTGCAGGTCCTGGCCACCGCCGTGGATGTCGAAATGCGCGCCGAGCAGTGCCCCCGACATCACCGAGCATTCGATGTGCCAGCCCGGGCGCCCGGCGCCCCATGGCGACTCCCAGGCGGGCTCACCGGCCTTGGCGCGCTTCCACAGCACAAAGTCCAGCGGATCCTGCTTGGCCGCGTCCACCGCAACGCGCTCGCCGGCGCGCAAATCCTCCAGCGACTTGCCGGAGAGCTTGCCGTAACCCGCGAATTTCCGTACGGCGTAGTTCACGTCGCCATCAGCCGCCTGATAGGCATAGCCGCGTTGCTGCAGCACGCTGATCATGTCGAGCATGCCCGGCACATAGTCCGTCGCACGCGGCTCGGCAGTCGGTTTCTCGACGCCCAGCGCCGCGGCATCCTCATCCATCGCGCGGATGAAGCGTTCCGTCACCGCAGTCATCGACTCGCCGTTCTCCTGGGCCCGCTTGATGATCTTGTCATCAATGTCGGTGATGTTCCGCACATAGGTCACGTCGTAGCCCGATGCACGCAGCCAGCGCTGCACGACATCGAAAATCACCATCACACGGGCATGGCCGAGGTGGCAGTAATCATAAACCGTCATGCCGCAGACGTACATCCGGACCTTGCCCGGATCAATGGATTTGAATACCTGCTTGTCCCGGGCCAGGGTGTTATAAATTTTGAGCATTGGGGTCTGAGGACGATACTTGATTCACACTTCTGCGACCGGCCGGATCGCCTGGTCTCGCTGTGTGTCGCGGCAACGACTGCCCGGCAAAAAGAGAAATTTGAATTGGCGGTTGTTCTTGGTAAAATCCAGAAAATTCAAGGACTAATGAGCGGTCACCCCTACGCCTGCAGTCGCGCCGGCAACGGCACTGGCATCGCTTCAATAGTGTCCTGACAATGACCACGGAATCATAGCACGATGACTTTCAGATCAGCCGCTGCCGGGCTCGCGGCAATCGTCTTGTTGCTGGGATTTGCTGCGCCGGCAGTATCCCAAAGCAACGAGCTGCAAGAAGCCCAGCAACTGTTGAAACAGGGACAGACCGACCGTGCCATGGAACGCGTCGACCACTACCTCAAGACCCGGCCGAAGGATGCGCGCGGCCACTTTATGCGCGGCATTGTGCTCACCGAGCAAAACAAGCCGGGCGACGAGAATCTCGCCGTGGTGACTTTCGATCAGGATTACACCAGCAGCAACATCAGCAACAAAATGCGCAAGCGCCAGTATTGGCAACGCGAACACGGCGTCTGGCGGATTGTGCATGAAGGTGCCGCCTGAACGACGCTCGGCATTACGTACACCCCTTTGTTTTTAATGGATAAATCATGAAACGACTGCTGCTCCTGTTATGCGCACTGCTGGTTGCCCCGACCGTGTTTGCGGCCAATCCGCAAGTCGAACTGAAAACCACGCTGGGCAACATCGTCATCGAGCTCTATCCGGAGAACGCACCGAAGACCGTCGAGAACTTCCTGCAGTACGTCAAGGACGGCTTTTACGACGGCACGATTTTCCACCGCGTGATCCCGGGATTCATGGCGCAGGGCGGCGGCTTCACCCGCAATTTC
>RPOR01000211.1 GCA_003820645.1 Betaproteobacteria bacterium | reverse complement strand
TTCCGGCGGTCGCCGGAATGACGTGATGGCTTCTGCTACCAGCCCGACTCGTGCTCTGCGGTGGCGCCGATCTTGTGGATCGACAGGTCCGAGCCGTTGAACTCCTGCTCGCGGTCGAGGCGGATGCCGACGGCAACCTTGAGCGCACCATAGACGATAAAGCCGCCGATCACCGCAACGCCGACGCCCAGCGCAGTACCGATCAGCTGCGCGGTCAGGCTGACACCGCCCAGCCCGCCCAGCGCTTTCGAACCGAAAATGCCGCAGGCGATGCCGCCCCACGCCCCGCACAGGCCATGCAGAGGCCACACGCCCAATACGTCGTCGACCTTCAGTTTGTTTTGCGTCAGCGTGAACATGTAGACGAACAGCGCACCGGCGATCGCGCCGGTGGCCAGCGCACCGGCCGGATGCATCACGTCGGAACCCGCGCACACGGCGACCAGCCCGGCCAGCGGTCCGTTATGGACGAAACCGGGGTCGTTGCGGCCGATCATCAGCGCCGCGACGATGCCGCCGGACATCGCCATCAGCGAGTTGACCGCGACCAGACCGGAGATCTTGTCGATGGTCTGCGCCGACATCACGTTGAAACCGAACCAGCCGACGGTCAGTATCCACGCACCCAGCGCGAGGAACGGGATGCTCGACGGCGGCTGCGCGGTGACACCGCCGTCCTTGGGATAACGGCCGATGCGCGGCCCGAGCAGCATCACTGCCGCCAGCGCCAGCCAGCCGCCCACGGCATGCACCACCACCGAACCGGCGAAGTCATGGAACTTGGCGCCGGCCAGGGATTCGATCCACGGCTGCACCCCGTAGCGGTCATTCCACGCGATGCCCTCGAAGAACGGATAAATA
This sequence comes from Betaproteobacteria bacterium, assembly GCA_003820645.1. Classification (GTDB taxonomy): domain Bacteria; phylum Pseudomonadota; class Gammaproteobacteria; order Burkholderiales; family SG8-41. The sequence continues at coordinate 3,454 of RPOR01000211.1, read as the reverse complement.
AGGCCCACGATCAGCGCGGTCGCCACCAGCTGCGGATTGAATTTCGCGCGCTCGGCGATGCCGCCGGAAATGATCGCCGGCACCGCGGCGGCAAAGGTCAGCAGGAAGAAGAACTTGGTGACTTCGAAGCCGCTTTTCTGCGCCAGTTGCTCGGCGCCGACCATGAACGACACGCCGTAGGCGATGCCGTAGCCGACGAAAAAATAGACGATCGTGGACACCGCGAAATCGGTCAGGATCTTGACCAGTGCGTTGACCTGGTTTTTCTTGCGCACCGTGCCGACTTCCAGGAAGGCAAAGCCGGAATGCATCGCCAGTACCATGATGGCGCCCAGCAATATGAACAACGTGTCCGTGCTGATTTTGACGGCTTCCATGATTGTCTCCCCCTTGAATGGATCCGGCCGACACAAGCAATACCTGTTCCTGAATTCAAGCTATTGTTTTTATTAGAATAGTTTACCAATACCGACAACAATTAGCCCATCATTGGTGCATAGGCGCATGATATGCACTATTAACGTGCATTGATCAGACAAGACTGGGCTCTGCACTAAGCCATCGCCGCAACTGCGGTAACACCACCTAAATCATCGAATCATAAAAAAGAAGTTAGTATATTCAGGTTCCATGTCTTCCGTTCCCGCCACAGCACCCCCAGACGATCGCCCGCTGAGTCTGGCGCAGATCGTCGACGATCTGATCGCCGATGGTCTGGTGCCCAGGGAAGAAGCCGAAACGCTGGTCGCCAACCGTCGCTACAGCCGCGCCAATGTGCACCCGCTGGTGGTCATCGCTGACCAGAAATGGAAAGACCCGCGCCATCCGCGCAAACTGCTCGGCGTTGAAACGCTGACCCAGTGGCTCGCTGAAAAATGCGGCTTGCCCTACCTGCACATCGACCCGTTCAAGATCGACTTCAACGCCGTGACCAAGGTGATGTCGGTGGCCTACGCCGAGCGTTACCGCATCTTGCCTCTCAGCGTCACTACCAGCGAAGTCATCATTGCCACCGCCGAGCCTTGGGTGCGCGGCTGGGAGGCCTCGCTGAAACAGGTGCTGCGGCTGGATATCAAGCGCGTCATTGCCAATCCGGTCGACATTCAGGGCTACATCGTCGAGTTCTACAACCTCGCCCGCTCGGTCAAGGGCGCGTCGGACAAGGACCAGGGCGCGGTGTCGGACATCGCCAACTTCGAACAGCTGGTGCAGCTCGGCCGCAGCGGCCAGCTCGACGCCAACGACCAGCATATCGTCCATATCTGCGACTGGCTGTTCAACTACGCTTTTCAGCAACGCGCCAGCGACATCCACCTCGAACCGCGGCGCGACGCCGGCAACGTGCGTTTCCGCATCGACGGCGTACTGCATCAGGTTTATCAAATTCCGACGCCGGTAATGGCGGCGATGACCTCGCGCATCAAAATACTGGGGCGCATGGACGTCGTCGAAAAACGCCGCCCCCAGGATGGGCGCTTGAAAACCGTGACGCCCGATGGCGACGAGGTCGAACTGCGGCTGTCGACCATGCCGACCGCGTTCGGCGAAAAAATGGTAATGCGGATTTTCGCTCCGGAGAACCTGGTCAAGGATTACAGGGAACTCGGTTTCTCCGCAGAAGAAGAAAACAAATGGCACCAGATCGCCAGCAAACCGCACGGCATCATCCTCGTCACCGGCCCCACCGGTTCCGGCAAGACCACGACGCTGTATTCCACGCTGAAGCAGCTGGCCGCACCGGAAATCAACGTCTGCACCGTCGAAGACCCGATCGAAATGGTCGAACCCAGCTTCAACCAGATGCAGGTGCAGGCCGGTATCGGCGTCACTTTCGCCTCCGGCATCCGCACGCTGATGCGCCAGGATCCGGACATCATCATGGTCGGTGAGATCCGCGACCTCGAAACGGCAGAGATGGCCATACAGGCGGCACTGACCGGCCACCTGGTGCTGTCGACGCTGCACACCAATGACGCCCCCGCCGCAGTCAGCCGCCTGCTCGACATCGGTGTGCCGCCCTACCTGCTGCAATCGACGCTGCTCGGCGTGATGGCGCAGCGACTGGTGCGCACGCTGTGTCCGCACTGCAAAGTCAAGCATGATTACGACGATGCCGCCTGGAATGCGCTGGTCGCCCCCTGGAAAGCCGCCAACCCAAAAGGCTCGACCTACACCAACAAGGGTTGCCTCGAATGCCGGATGACCGGCTACATGGGCCGCATCGGCATCTATGAAATGATGATCATGACGCCGCCGCTGCGCGACCTGCTGGTCGCCGCCACCGATCTCGAAGCGCTGCGCGATGCCGCCTACAAGGAAGGCATGAAGCCGCTGCGCATCAGCGGCGCAATGAAAATCGCCGCTGGCCAGACCACCATCGACGAGATCATGAAAGTTGCGCCGCCGCCTGCCGGCGATCGGCGCAAGCAGGGGCGGTGAGCAGTAAGCAGTAAGCAGTAAGCAGTAAGCAGTAAGCAGTAAGCAGTAAGCAGTAAGCAGTAAGCAGTAAGCAGTAAAACAACGGGTGCGAACCCACCAAACCGCTCACCGCTTACTGCTTACCGCTCGCCCATCAACAGCAAGAACCGGGTAGCCTCCCGCCCCGGAGCGGCTTTATGCTGTGCGCCATGAACGATCCCGCCGCGCATGCCGAAACCGCTGCCCGTGACTACGCGCGCATCGCCCGCGCCATTGCGTGGCTGCAGACGCACGCTGCCGCGCAACCCGATCTCGCCAGCGCAGCACGTCATGTCGGGCTCAGCCAATTCCACTTCCAGCGGCTGTTCACGCGCTGGGCCGGCGTCAGCCCGAAACGTTTCCTGCAGCTGCTCACCGTCGAGCACGCCAAACACTGCCTCGACCGCACCCGCAGCACGCTGGACCTCGCAGCCGAAGTCGGCCTGTCCGGATCCGGCCGCCTGCATGACCTGTTCGTCACGCTGGACGCGCTGTCGCCCGGCGAGGCGCGGCTGGGCGGTGCCGGCCTTGACATCCGTTACGGCATCCACGACACCCGCTTCGGGCCGGCGCTGATCGCGACCACCGCGCGCGGGGTCTGCGCGCTGCACTTTGTCGGCGCTGCACACGCGGCACCGGAACAACTGCAGCGGGCGTGGCCCCGGGCGCGCCTGCGGCACGACAGCGCTGCCACCGCAGCCGTCGCCCGCCGGATCTTTGCACCGCTGACCGCGCGCGCACGGCAACCGCTGGCCCTGCTGGTCAAAGGCACGAATTTCCAGGTCCAGGTCTGGCGCGCACTGCTGGCGCTGCCCCCGGGGGCGATGACCACCTACGGCGATCTCGCCGACGCGCTGCAGATGCCGAGCGCGGCGCGCGCTGTCGGTGCCGCCGTCGGTGCCAATTCGATTGCCTGGCTGATCCCCTGCCACCGCGTCATCCGCGCCTCCGGCGCACTGACCGGTTATCGCTGGGGCGTCGAGCGCAAGGCCGCGAT
>RPOR01000210.1 GCA_003820645.1 Betaproteobacteria bacterium | reverse complement strand
GGTGGTGCCGGGGTGCGCTGCGATGAAATACGGGATCAGGTACTGCTCCTTGCCGGCTTCCCTGGAAAACTTGTCGAACAGTTCCTTGAACTTGTAATAGGTGCCGACGCCGGGCTTCATCATTTTCGACAGCGGGCCCTCGCCGATCGCTTCGGGGGCGATTTTCAGATAACCGCCGACATGGTGCTGCGCCAGCTCCTTGACGTATGCCGGCGACTCGACCGCGAGGTCGTAGCGCACGCCGGAGCCGATCAGCACTTTCTTGATGCCCGGCAGCGTGCGGGCACGGCGGTAGAGATGGATCAGCGACGAGTGGTCGGTGTTCAGGTTGGGGCACACCCCGGGGAACACGCACGACGGCCGCCGGCAGGCCGATTCGATGTCCTTGCTCTTGCAGGCCAGGCGATACATGTTCGCGGTGGGTCCGCCAAGGTCGGAAATCACCCCGGTGAAACCCGGCACCTCGTCGCGGATCTGCTCGATCTCGCGGATGATCGAATCTTCCGAGCGGTTCTGGATGATGCGGCCTTCGTGCTCGGTGATCGAACAGAACGTGCAGCCGCCGAAACAGCCGCGCTGAATGGTCACCGAAAAGCGGATCATCTCGTAGGCGGGAATCTTCGCCTTGCCGTAGGCCGGATGCGGCACGCGCGCGTACGGCAGCTCGTAGAGCGCGTCCATCTCCTTCATCGTCAGCGGGATCGGCGGCGGATTGATCCACACTTCCCGCGCATTTTTCCCTTCCCCATGGCGCTGCACCAGCGCGCGCGCATTGCCCGGATTCGACTCGACATGCAGGATCCGCGAGGCATGTGCATAGAGCACCGGGTCCTGCGCCACGGCCTCGTATGACGGCATGCGGATCACGCTGCGCGCGCGGTCTGCATTTTTGACTTCGCGGATGAAGCGCACGACCTGCGCACGCTGCGGCGCCGCTGGTCCCGCCACTTTCTCGGTCACACCTTCCATCGCGTACGGGTCGATCGGCGGATTCAGCGGGCCAAGCGTGTCGATGCGCGTCGAATCGATCTCGATCCAGTCTGCCGGCGTCGCCGCGCGCAGGAACGCGGTGCCGCGGATGTCGGTGATACCGTCCGGCGTTGCCCGCGCCGCCAGCCGGTGCGCGATATCGACGATGGCACGCTCGGCGTTGCCATAGACCAGGACATCGGCCTTGGCGTCCACCAGCACCGAACGCCGCACCTTCTCCGACCAGTAATCGAAATGCGCGATGCGCCTGAGGCTGGCCTCGATACCGCCGATGATGACGGGCACATCCGGATAAGCCTCGCGCGCGCGCTGGCTGTAGACGATCACCGCGCGGTCGGGACGTTTGGCGCCCTCGGCATTCGGCGTGTAGGCGTCGTCACTGCGCAGCCGACGATCCGCGGTGTAGCGGTTGACCATCGAATCCATGTTGCCGGCGGTGACGCCGAAAAAGAGCTTGGGTCTTCCCAGCGCGCGAAAAGGATCTACGCTGTGCCAGTCCGGCTGCGCGATGATGCCGACGCGAAAACCCTGCGCCTCCAGCAGCCGGCCGATAATGGCCATGCCGAAACTGGGATGGTCGACATAGGCATCGCCGGTCACCAGGATGATGTCGCATTCCTCCCAGCCGAGTCGGTCCATCTCGGCGCGAGACATCGGCAGAAACGGCGCCGTGCCGAAACGCGCCGCCCAGTACTTGCGGTGGCTGAAGATGTCCTTGGCGCTGGCGTTGGCGACTTGCATGGGCGCATTATAAGTCGCACCCCTGCTTCCCCCTAACGCGTGCTGCCGAGACCCCGCGGGCAGCGCGGGGATGCAATCCCGGTTTTGCCGAAGGTCATTTCGCCGCCGGCGGTTGCGCCGGCGCAGCGTACCACTGATCTCTGGGCACCACCTTCGGCTCTGGCGTGTCGCCCTCGTAGGCCGGCGTCATGATCTGTACGCCGTATTCGTTGAACACATCCAGGATGTTGCGATGCAGTTCGGTGTACTGCCTGTTCATGCTGTGGGCATCGTCGCTATACACATTCAGCTCGTAATTCACCGCAAAATCGCCCAGCGATTTCTGCAGCACGAACGCCTGGCTGTTCGGCCGCAATCCGGGCGTGCGCTCCGCCGCCATCAGCAGCATGGCCTCGACCTGGCGCCATGACGTTTCGTAGCCGATGCCGACGGTGGTATGCAGAATCAGCCCCTGGTCTCGCGCCATCGCGCTGTAATTGATGACCTCGTTATTCAGTATTTTCGAATTGGGGATCACCACCCGTTCATTTTTCGGAGTGAGGACGTGCGTGACCAGCACGCTCATTTCCACTACATCGCCAAATGTCTGGTCGATGCGCACGCGGTCCCCGACCTTAAAGGCGCGCCGGTAAGTCATCGAGTAACCGGCGATCACGTTGGACAGCACGGAGGAGGAGCCCAGCGAAAACAGCACGCCGAGGAACAGCGACACGCCCTTGAACGCATCGGAATCGGAGCCCGGGATGTAGGGATAGGCAATCACCAGCGTAAAGGCGAGAAAGACAAAACGCACGATGCGGTACGTCGGCCACGCCCATTCCTGTTCGAAATTGGGGAAATGCACACGGCCTTCGGCGATTGAATCGAAAAACACGCGGATCAGCTTCAGCAAGAAACGGGCGACGATCACCAGAATGATCAGGAAGAAAAGCTTCGGCAGGTAAGCAACAAAGGCACTGCCCATGACCAGCAGCGGATCCAGCACATAATTGAGCAGATCCCGCGCCAGCCATCGCGTCCACGGGAACAAGCCCAGCACGGAGTTGAGATAGACGTAGAACAGGGCCAGGATCAGCAGCGTCCGGATCACCCTGACGCCGGCGGCCAGCGCGGTCCAGACCTGATGGGCCTGGACGATGCGCATGGATTTGACCTCCAGCTGCTCGATGCGCTGTCTGAACCGCCGCTCCAGCAGGCCATTGATGCGCCGGAAGAGCACAATGACCCCGTAGAGCAGTGCCCCGAGAATCACCGTCGCCGCACCCACATAAAGCACTGCCTTCAGCAGCACATCGGGCTGGCGATCGTTGCGATAGCGCTGAATAACGCCGCGGATTCTGTCGACGTAAATCTCGGCGAGGATCTGGCGTGACACGCCTTCCAGTGCGGCATCCTCATCCAAAATGGACAGAACCAGAGTCTCACCCGCCATGATCAGCGTGCGGTCCTCCTTGGCCACGCTGGCAAGGGATGCGGGATCAAACGCTTTGTCGCTGGCAAGGCCCTCGATGCGCGAGGCGATAGAGGCCGCACGTTGCCGTGCCGGAAACGCGGTAATGCCATACACCTTGAACAGCACTTCGCCATTGACGACGACCTGTGCAGTATCGACTCGCGGCGCATCAACCGGCTTCTCGGACGGAACCGCCGGCTGGGCGCTTGCTGCTGTTGCCAACAGCAGCATCAGAATTCCGGCCAGCAGGCGCCGGAATATGGCATCGCGAATCAGGTGGCGCATGTTTGCGGGGGCCCGTTAAACCAGTTGATATTGACGATAGCTACGGACTCTGCCCGGCGCTACTTCCCGGCTGCCTCGCGCGCCTTGCGCGCAGCGACCTGCGCCTCCATCGTCAGCTTGTAAGCCGCATAGTACTTGTAAATGTTGCGGACGTAGGTGGTGGTTTCCATGCCGACCTTCTCGGCCACGACCAGTTCGACATTGTTGAACCACTTGTCGGGATCGAGACCGCGCTTGGCAGCCTCCTTGCGCAACTGTGCGATGCGCCCGGGACCCGCGTTGTAGCTGGCGAAGGCGAACAGCGGCCGCTCCGCGTCGCTGAATTTCGCATCGGGAAAATACCGGGTCATCAGCTGGTCCATGTACTTGCTACCGCCGTGGATATTGGGCTCGATCTGGTAGATATCGCCCACGGCAAGCTCCTTACCGGTCGCGGGCATGATCTGCATCACGCCAATCGCGCCGACATGGCTTTTCGCGTCCTGCCGCAGATTCGACTCCTGGTAACCCTGCGCCGCAAGCATCAGCGGATCGAACCCGTATTTGGCGCCGTATTTCTCGAACAGCTGGAGCGTCGCCTCGAACCGCTTGTATTCGGCACTCGCAGTGTTGTTGTGGATCTGCTTGATACGCTGATGATATGTGGCCAGTCGTCGTTCCAGCGGGCCCTGCCGCTTGACCAGATCCTTGTAGAAATCATTCGCGACCTCGACCAGCTTAGGACTGCCCTTGCGCACGGCCCACCCGGTATAACCCTCGGCACGCAGCACCAGGTCGCTGCGCACCGTGATCTTCGGCAGCACCTGCGCCCACATCTTCGCCTTCCAGTCGTCGACCACGGCGAGCTCGAGCAGGCCGGCGTTGAGCATCTCGAGGATGTCCTCGTC
>RPOR01000209.1 GCA_003820645.1 Betaproteobacteria bacterium | reverse complement strand
GAGGCGCAGGCGTTCGCGATGACGCTGTCGCTGCATCGCGCCGGCACGTTCACCTGGCGCGAGTGGGCCGCCGCGCTGGCCGCCGAACTCGCGGCCGCAGCCACGCGCGGCGAGCCCGACGACGGCAGTCATTACTACGAACACTGGCTCGCCGCCCTCGAAAAGCTCATCGTCGCCAATAACGTCGTCCCCGAGCAGGACCTGGAACAGCGGGTGCAGGACTGGGACGCCGCGGCACGCGCAACGCCGCACGGCCAACCGGTGACGCTGAGTCGCCGGTAACCGGCGGCCGCGGGCGGTGCATCCGGTGCGCCCCGGGTCCGGGCTTGCGCCGGGATGACGATCATTGGCGAAAACATGATCGAAGAATATTGAAGACTCTACAACTCAGGCGATACTGGAGCATGCAGATGAAAATTGCAGTGATCGGGTCGGGCGGTGTCGGCGGATTCTACGGCGGGCGACTCGCGCACGCCGGCGCCGATGTCACATTCGTGGCGCGCGGCAAGCATCTCGCGGCGATGCGCGCGCAGGGCCTGCTGATCGAGAACGAGGCCCAGGGCAACATACACCTGCCGAAGGTCAATGTAACGGACGATCCCGCAACCATCGGCCCGGTCGACCTGGTGCTGGTGGGCGTGAAACTGTGGGACCTCGAATCCGCCGCGCAGGCGTTCAAGCCCATCGTCGGTGCCGCTACCGCCGTGCTGTCGCTGCAGAACGGCGTCATCAAGGACGACGTCCTGCGCCGCATCTTCGGCGACGGCGCGGTGATGGGTGGCGTCGGTTACGTTGCCACGCACATCGCGCGCCCCGGCGTGATCCGTCAGGTGGGCACGCTGCAGCGGATCATTTTCGGGGAGTACGACGGCACGCGCTCACCGCGCGCGCAGGCGCTGCTCGACCTCGCGCTGAAGGCCGGGTTGCAGGCGGAACTGTCCACCGACATCCGGCGCACCTTGTGGGAGAAATACACCTTTCTGGTCGGGCTCTCCGGCACCACGACCACCATGCGCCACAGCATCGGCCCGATCCGCGCCAATCCGCAGACCCGCGCATTCCTGCACGACATGATGAAAGAAGTCGTCGCCGTGGGCCGGGCGCACGGCGTCGCACTGCCGGAGCATTATGCCGACGAGCGGCTGGCGTTTGCCGATACCGTTGCGGCGGAGATGACTTCGTCGATGCATCACGATCTCGACAGCGGCAACCCGCTCGAAGTTGAGTGGCTGTCGGGCGGCGTGGTGACGCTCGGCGCCCGGGTCGGCGTGCCAACGCCGGTCAATCGCGCAGTTTGGGACGTGCTGGCCCTGCATGCCAAAGGCCGGCGCAACTGACATGCCATCGCCCGCCCTCACGGTTCGCGCGGTACGCTCGGTTGCGGTGAAACTGCCGATGACCTACGCCCTGGGTACCAGCGCGGCGACGGTGCGCGACGCGCCGCTACTGCTCGTCGACCTCGAGACCGAAGAAGGCGCGGTCGGGCACGCCTGGCAGTTCTGCTATACGCCTGCCGCCGCCGCCGCGATCGCGCACATGCTGGAGGATGCCGCCGGCGCCATCCGCGGCGACGCGCTGGCCCCCGACCAGCTGTGGGACAAGCTGGCAAAGCGCTACCGGTTGATCGGGGTGCAGGGAATTGTGCGCATGGCCATGGCGATGATGGATGTCGCCGGCTGGGATGCGCTGGCGGTCGCTGCGGGACAGCCGCTGGCCACCTACCTCGGCGCTGCGCCGCGCCCGGTTCCCGCCTACAACAGCTGCGGTCTCGGCCTGATGGCACCGGCGGCCGTCGCCGACGAGGCGGACAAGCTGCTGGCCGGCGGTTTCCGTGCCGTGAAACTGCGGCTGGGCTATGCGACTTTCGCGGAAGATCTCGCCGCAGTGCGGGGGGTGCGCAGGCGCCTGCCCGACAACATATCGATCATGACCGACTACAACCAGGCGCTCGGCGTCGATGAGGCGGTGACGCGCGGCCGTGCGCTCGATGGCGAGGGCGTGTACTGGATCGAAGAGCCGATACGCCACGATGATTACGCGGGCTGCGCGAAAATTGCGGCGGCGATCGACACGCCGGTGCAGATCGGCGAGAACTTTTCGCAGGTCTACGCCATGGAAACGGCGCTGGCTGCAGGCGCCTGCGATTACGTGATGCCCGACCTCGAGCGCATCGGCGGCGTCACCGGCTGGCAACGCGCCGCCAGGCTGGCGCAGACGGCCGGGATCAAAATGTCCTCGCACCTGTACCCGGAAGTCAGCGCACACCTGCTCGCCGCCACGCCGACGGCGCACTGGCTCGAATACGTGGACTGGATCAATGCCGTCGTCGAGCAGCCGCTGCGCATTGTTGACGGCCATGCGCTCGTCGCCGACCGGCCGGGCAACGGGCTCACGTGGAACGAGGCCGCGGTGCGCAGATTCCGGATGGCGTGACGCGCCGTTGCCGGCGCGCCGTGTCAAACGCAATAAATGGCGGCCCGGCATCAGTGACGCCCGCACCGCCGCTGCTCAGTGCTTGTGCCGCCGGTGGTGCTGCCGCAGCAGGTCCTTGCCATAGTCGTTGCCGTTGGGCGTGCGCACGACGGTATGGATGTGGTTGCGCGTGGGAACCCCTGACCGACCCAGCGCGATCGGCCGCTGGTGGTCGAATTCGATCAGGATCACCGGGCTCTGGATGCGGTAATAGAACACGCCGTCGGGTTCAGTGCCGCCGATCCAGCCGAAGTACGTGTCGTTCAGGTGCCTGCGCACTTCGGACATCCTGACCCTGGCATGGCCAGCTTTCATTTTGTTGACGAATTCCGCGATGACCTCCAGCAGCTGCGCCTTTTGCCTGTCGTTCAGCGCCGATGCGCGGATGCCGGCGTAATCGAGTACGAGGTTGTCCTTGTAGGCATCCGCGAGCAGGTCGCTGCCGCGCTTGGCTCCGCGGATGCGCGCGCTTGCCTGCTGTGAGGCGTTGAGCGCCTGCATCAGCGCGAGCCCCTTGTCCTGCTCGGGCTGCAGCACTACGGTGCCCCTGAATTTGCCGCTGTCCGCCCTCACCGGCTCCGAACCCATGAACACCGGTGTCGTCACCACCTGGTCGCCGAGCACGAAGTAATTGATGATCGCGTGGTGGCCGTCGAGCTGCCAGCCCCAGGGCATGGTCGCGGAGGGCTCGCCCATGATGGTGAGCCAATAGAACCATTCGCTGTACTCGTCGAAGTTGCCGGTGAGTTCGGCCAGCGTGCCGTTGAGATTCATCACGTCGCGGGTCTGCTGCAGCCCCTTGGCGCTCAAGCTGGCGCGCATCAGCTCGATGGCGAGCGCGCGCTGTTTTTCGTTCATCTCGAAAAAGCCCATGCCCTGCCGCGTCGCGAAGTGGCGGTTGTCCCAGCGCCGCCATTCATCGTCATCGACGGGGAACAGGGTCTTCTTGCGCTGCGCGCCGGTCAGGCTCGCGAGGAATGCGGCGGCGGCCTGCTGCACCGGCGCGGTCGTCACGCCCGACGGCGCGAGCCTGAACAGATCCGGCATGACCCGGCCGCTGGTCGTGACGCCCACGTACGGCTCTTCCCAGTAACTCGCGCTGACATCGCGCTGCCCGACCGGCGCGCGGAAGACGTCGATGGTGGCGGCCGTGACCGCGGTGACCACCAGCGCCGCACCTGCGGCGGCACCCAGAATTCTGACATTCACGATACTTGCCTCTTTGCGGTTGGTGTCGAGGAGTGTCATGCCGCGGCGACAGCTGCAGCCGTTCCGGAAATACGGAACCGCGTCAACACCCGTGACTGTCACCGAATAAACATTTATAGGTATTTGTCCGGATGTTTATAATTCCACTCTCCTGCCCATCATAGCTCCGGCGGTTTCCCTTTGAGTACTGACACCCGCAAGCCCGGCCCCAAGGCACAACTCGACGCGCTGCTGCTCAAGCTCCCCGGCGTCAGTGCCAGAAAGATCAACGGCCTGGACGCCTATTTCGTCAGCGACAAGATGTTCGCGTGCATCAGCGGCAGCGGCGTCGGCCTGCGCCTGCCCGCTGCCGTCGCGACGGAACTGCATTTCTCCCGCGACAACATCAGCCCGTTTCAGCCCGGTGGCATCGCGGGTACGCGGGAATGGATACAGATCGACCGTGCCGATCCAGCCGATTATGGGCAGGATCTCGAGCTGTTCCAGGCCTCGCTCGACTTCGTGAAAGCCGCGCGGTCCCGCTGATACGGGCGAAGCAGTCCGCCGGCGACGCCGGTGGCCGGGCCGGGTCAGGCGACTACGGGCGCCCCTGATTTCGTTCGCCGCCGCGCTCCTGCCCGGACCGCTGACCGCGCTCCGGGTTTTCCCCGGGTTGCCGTGCATCACCCCTGCCCTGCGGTCCCCGCTGCTGGATCTGTTGCGGCCTAGGTGCCTGCGGCGCGGCCGGGCCTGTCTCCTGACGTGGTTGTTGCAGCCGCTCCTG
>RPOR01000208.1 GCA_003820645.1 Betaproteobacteria bacterium | reverse complement strand
CCTGCAATTCCTTCTGCAAACCAGCCAGCATGCGCGCGCCCGCGAGATCAACCATGGGTGATATGACCAAATCGCATATCACCAGCTTGAGTGGCCCGGGCGTGGAGCGAATTTTCTGCCAGACCGCCTCGCGCACGTGTTCGACATTGAAGTACAGCAGCGAAGCCTCGACGCGGAACACCAGCACGCCCGGGACGGGCTGGTTGTCCGGATTGCGTTCGATGTCGGAAAAAATCCGGGTGCCGGGGATGCGGCCGAGGAAGGCGACATGCGGGTTCGCGGCGCGCCGGATGAGCAGCAGCATCGATACGACCACCGCCACCAGGACGCCGTTCAGGATGCCCAGCATCAGCACGGCGACGAAAGCGACCATCGATACGACGAATTCAAAACGGCTTACCTTCCATACGTGGCGCAGTTCACGGATGTTGATCAGGCCCTTGACGGCCACCAGCACGATGGCGGCGAGCACGACGTTGGGCAGGTTGCTCAGCAGGCCGGTCAGGTACATCAGGCACAGGCCGATGGTGACCGATGCGAACACCAGCGCCAGCGGCGTCTTGGCGCCGGCTTTGTCGTTCACCGATGACTGCGACAGGCCGCCCGCCACCGGGTAGGCCTGGAACAGTCCTGCGGCCAGATTTGCGGCGCCCAGGCCGAGCAGTTCCTGGCGCGGATTGATCTCGTAGCCGTTGGCCTGCGCCAGGGCGCGTGCCGCGGAAACGCTTTCCACGTAGGCCAGCAACAGGCAGGCGAAGGCCAGGGGAACCACTCCTTCCACATCGCGTACCCGCAGCCCCGGCAGGCGGAACTCGGGCAAGCCTTGCGGCAACGCACCGACAACCTTGAAACCGAGATCGATCAGCGGCGTCACCGACAACACGACGATGGAAACCACCACCACGAACAGCGCGATCGGACGACCCGGCAGGAATTTTTCGCCGAGCAGCAGCACGCCGAGCGCAACGAGACCGAAGGCGAGCACGGCGAGGTTGGTCTCGGGGAGCTGGCTGCCGAGGGCGTACGCACTCTCGAAGAAGTTGTGTCCCCCCCCCTTGACCCCGAACAGTTTGGGCAACTGCGTCAAGGCGATGGTCAGCGCTGCGCCGGCCTTGAAGCCGAGCAGTATGGTTTCGCTGATGAAGTTGACCAGCGAGCTCAAGCGCAGCAGCCACGCCACCACGCACATGGCGGCAATGATCAGCGCCGTCAGCGCCGCAATCGACGCGAAGCGTAGCGGATCGCCATCCGCCATGCCGGCGACCGTGACGCCGATCAGCATCGAGATTGCCGAGGTGGGGCCGATCGCCAGCTGGCGCGAAGAGCCGAAGAATGCGTAGAACAGGCCGCCCACCAGATAGCAGTAAATGCCGTATTGCGGCGGCAGCCCGGCGAGCGAAGCGTAGGCGAGCGACACCGGAATGCCGTAGGCGGCCAAGGTCACCCCGGCAATCGCGTCTTTCGGCAGCCATTTCGCCTGATAGGCTGCGAGCCACTGCGCCGGGGGAAACGCCGCACGCCAGCCGCGCACCGGAGCACTGGCTGCGAGTGCGCCGGCGGTGCTGTTTTGTTCGCTCATGGGGTCATCTCCTTTGCGTTAGCCGCTTCAGCCTGGAACAGGGGCTGGATCGAAAAAACAGGCCATGGCCGCTTGCACGCTGCAAGCGGTGTTGCTGCGCTGCTGAACATTGCGCCTGCTATAGATCCTCTTCCACCAATGCCTTGATGCGCCCGCTACGCTCGGCGGCTGCCAGTTTCGCGTGATCGCGTGCGTTCTGGGCGGTATAGGCCAGCGCGAACTTGCCGATCGCTTGGTCGAAGACATCCGATTTGCCCAGATAGCCGCTGATTTTCGCGGCATCGCCGGATCGGGCGTGGGCGCGGGCCAGGGTCCGGCCGCAGATTCCTGCGAACCGCTTCAATTCCACGACCTTGGCGCTCTCAATCGGGAAGGAGAACTTCATGTCCCGCAACTGGCGCCCGAAGAAATGGAAGCCCAGTTCTCCCTTGGTCCAGCCGAGGAAGATGTCGCTCGAAGATTGCATCAGGCGTTGACCCGTGACCACCCGTTGCCCCTGATTCTCGTAGACGCTTTTGCCGGCATAGGGCGCGAGCACCGAACGGCCTGCCTCCTTGAACTGCAGCAGCAGCGGATGGCCTTCCGGCGAGAAAAACAGGCCGACCATGCAGCGGGTGCCGACGCTGCCGATGCCGACCACCTTGACCGCCCAGTCTTCCAGGCGATAACGGTCAAACAGCACGCGCACAGAATCAGACAGCGACAGGCGATAGTCTTCCAGGCCTTTGCGGAATCTACTCTCGGCGCCCTCCTCAATGACATGGAACAGAACGGGTGGCTGATCCGCCAGGCGGCGTCGTCCACCCACCGAGTTGGTGATTTTGGGAAGCAGATATTCGCCGATGCGCTGCCGGGCCTTCGCCGCCATTTCCTCTCGCCGCTTTCTGGTCTGGGCGTCAGGCGCCTGGTCGATCAGGGTTTGCACATCCAGGCGCTCGTACCAGACTTCCAGCGGGCTGCGTTTTGAAAGCGCACGCATGTGTTCCCGGTAATTGCGTATGCACTCCATGGCGAGGACCGCCGACTCTTTGTCGGAGCAGCGGTTGTTGCGCGCGGCCACGGCAAAGCTCACGCTGAGGCGTTTGACGTCCCACTCCCACGGCGCCGGCAGGGTCTCGTCGAAATCATTCATGTCAAAGACCAGGTTGCGCTCGGGGGTGGCGAACACGCCAAAATTCATCAGATGACAATCCCCGCAGGCCTGCACTCGCAGGCCGGTGCTGGGGGTCGTCGCCAGGTCGTAAGCCATCAGCCCCGCGGAGCCGCGCAGGAAAGTGAAAGGGCTGCGCAGCATGCGGCCAAAGCGGATGGGTACCAGTTCGGGCACCCGATCCCGATTGGATTCCTGCAGGATGTCCACGGGGTCGCGGCGCTTGGCCTGCGGTTTCCAGACAGCATGACGCTCGCGCGGCACAGCCTCGCGCAGCGCCCGTCCGACGGCCAACCGTTCCTCCCGCGAATGAAATTCCGCAACAGGTGCTTTGTTGACGGTCTTCGCGGATTTCTTCATGTGACAACTCCAATTGAAACGTCTCGTAGTGCGGGTCGAAAAGGGCCAGCCTGATCCCAAACCATTGCGTAGAAGGGTAATACTGCGTGCTACTCGTGGCTTGATTTGCGTCAATTCCCCCGGTAATTATCGGCGCTGCTGCGTGACAACATGGCGCCTGAGATCAGGAGGTCCCGCCCACACCCAGCGAATCGCCGGAAGCGGCGCGCAGGCGATCCTCGGGGTCGCGGAAATCGCGTTCCACGCCACGGCTGAGCAGGTCCAGTTCCGCACGCAGCGGGGCGACCCGCTGCGAGGGCACTGATTCAATCAGGTTTTCCAGCATGGCCCGCATGCGGCGGACGATCTGGAAGCTGTCGCGGCCGTAATGCCGGATCTCGGTGACCGCCAGGCCGACAAAATTTTCCCAGTCAGGAGTACGGTAGGCCAGACGCAGTTGCCCTGCAGCATCGCAGATGCGACCGTTGTCCAGTTGCCGGCTGGCAACCTCCCGTAGCAGGCGATGGATCTGGTCGAGTGCGAGCACGGCGGTGGTCGGATCATTGATCGCCGGAGAAAGCGCTTTGGCGGCGATATCGACAATGATGCGGAACGCGAATTCCGGGTCCTGCTCCAGCGTGCGCTCCGGCCCGAAGGCGACGGCCTGATCCAGTTGGTGATCGGTAATGGTGTCTCCTCCGTTCGATAAACGGAACAGCGGGTCGCCGGTCGTCACGAAATCGCCTACCTGGGGCACGAATTCGATCATGCAGTCGGCGCGCCGGGCCAGTTCCACCAGGCCTGGCACGTCAAACGCCAGCACGACCCCGGTGCGTTTGGACAAAAAGGTGCGCGAGGCCGCGGTCCCGGGCAACGGAACCGCATCGACTGGCGTGTCCGTTGTTCCCGGAAGAGGCTGCGGGTAGACGTCCCGGATGACGTCTTGCCCGAGGCTGCCGATGCGGGTCATGATGCTTACGGGCCGCAACGCCTTGCCCACATGGTCGATCATGTAAAGAAATACGGCGATGGATGCGATGCAGCTGTACACGGACACCCACATCGAGATCTGGGGCACCGGACCATCGATGCGGCTCAACGCCGCCAGCGTGTAGGTGAACGCAAAAATGAAAATGGTCAGCGAAAACTTCATGATGCGATTGCGGGAGACCAGGGCGATGATCCGCGGCGTCAGCTGGGCGCTTGCCAGCTGCACGGCCAGCAGCAGGATGGAAAATACAAAGACGATGAAAGTGAGCATGGATGACGCCAGCGCGGCAAGCACGGCGCGCGCGCTGTCCGGGCTCACCACGGATTTCCAGCCTAAGACCGCGTCTATGCTTTGAGTGAGCTGATATAGCAGCAGCGCTGCCACCATGCCCAGCAGCGGCGG
>RPOR01000207.1 GCA_003820645.1 Betaproteobacteria bacterium | reverse complement strand
CTTCACTCCGGACTTACATTTTTCATCGTGCGTCCCTGCCAATACATGCAGAACGTGCTTTGGTCACTTCCTGCGATTCTCAATGAGGGCGTATTTGCCCTTCCCTGGTCTGCTGATCGCCGAATGGTCTCCGTTGACGTCGAGGATATGGGCGAAGCGATTGCGAATATCCTGACAAAACCTGGATTTGAAGGCGGGACCTACGAGTTCTGCAGTGTCAAACAGGCACTCACCAGGCACGAGATGGCCGAAATTCTCGGCCGTGCATTCAATAGAAAAATTGTTGCCGGTGCACGTCCCATTGAAAAGGCGCTGCAAGCCGAGCGTTTCAAGCATTACACGCCGGAACAATTGAAACAATTGGGGTCGCTCTTCAAGTTTTTTGATCTCAATGGAACGCCAGGCTTCAACAACCGTACGTTGACCATGATTCTCGGGCGAGAGCCTACCTCCTATGAAGCATTTGCCCAGCGGCTTGCGCAAGAACTGAACGTCAGCTAAGGCCTGCGACATTTCATGCGTCTCCGCATTTTTCCGCCCGCACCGACAAAAAGGAACTGAATGTGACTGCACTTGATATTCACGCTGGAGGAACCGAGGTTCCAGTTCCCTCCGACTTCATCTGGCCCCAGGAAAAGCGCATCGCCGTCTTCTTTCGAGTCGCCTTCGAGTGGTGGTCCGATGACAAGTGGCCCGGCATCAGTCCAATGGGCAACCCTCTTCGCCAGGGATTTCCTGATTTGAATGCCCGAGGTTTTGGCCAGTACGGTTACCGCCGTGGCATCCATCGTGCCCTGGAAGTGCTGGCCCGTCACGACATACGCGCAACAATACTGGTAAACGGAATTCTCGCCGAGCGGTTTCCAGACACAGTCAAGAAAATCGCTGATGCCGGTCACGACATCGTTGCGCACTCCTACGCCATGGATGTTGTTCCGGTTTACCTGAACGAAGCGGAAGAACGCGACAACATTCGACGCACCACTGAATTCATCGAGAAGGCGGCAGGAGTGCGCCCCAAAGGATGGATCAGCCCACGCAGCACTCCCAGTCCTCGTACGGAGCAGCTTCTAATAGAAGCGGGTTATGAGTGGCATGGCGATACGCTCAATGACGATCTTCCGTATGTGGTCAAGTTTGGCAATAAATCGATCGTTGCCATCCCTGGAACAATGGATATCAATGATCTTCCGCTTTACATGCGCTATGGCAATTCTCCGCGCCAGATGGTCGATATGTTCGAGGATTGGCTGAAATATGTTCGCAAGTATGAGCACGAAGCGAAAATTGACCCGACCATTCATTGCCACGTATTTGGTCGTCCCGCGGGCATCTGGGCGTACGATCGCATCATTGAAATTGCAAAGGAAGCGGATGACATCTGGATTGCAACCCGATCCGAGGCTGCCGCACATGTCCGCAGCCTGATCCAGATTTAATTGTGGAACCAGCCGCTCAATAAGAATCGATTTTGTCGTCAACAGCAGGAGAAATACAAATGAAAATTTCGGTTCTTTTCGTTTTCACCATGATAACCGCGATCACATTCGGCAATGCCATCGCCAGTGAATTTCCGACACGCCCCATACGGATGATTGTTCCATTTGATGCCGGCGGCACAGCGACGATACTGGCGCGAGCGGTAACGAGTCATGCCGAGCCAATACTTGGGCAGCAAATTGTCATAGACAATCGTGGCGGTGCCAACGGCATCATCGGCACTCAAATCGTGGTCAACGCGGCACCCGATGGTTACACGCTGCTCCATGTTTCAACTTCCATTGCAATCAACCCGAGTATTTATAAAAAACTGCCTTACGATACGCTCAAGGACCTTACCCCAATATCCTTCGTCGCCTTGGGTTCAGGCTATGTGCTTCTGGCGAATCCCTCTTTTGCGGGTAAATCGGTCAAGGATTTGATTGCGATCGCAAAGTCTCCCGACAAAAAGGTGAATTACGGAAGCGGGGGTGTCGGAAACTCCACTCATCTCATCGCTGAAATGTTCTCCAAAGCCGCAGACATCAAGATGACCCACGTCGCCTACAAAGGCGTTGCTCCTGCAATTAACGCGGTCCTGGGTGGTGAAGTTCAGATCATGTTCATTCCGCCTACAGTTGCCGTAGCTCATATTAAATCCGGAAAGGTTCGCGCTCTCGGCTTTACCGGGAAATCGCGCTGGTCGGTTCTGCCGGATGTTCCCACCATCGACGAATCGGGATTAAAGGGATTTTCCAAGGATTCTGGCTGGAATTTGTGGCTTGCGCCCGCAAAAACGCCGCCGAACGTGCTTAAGCGTTTGCAGCAAGCCGTTCACACTTCCGTTCACACCCCAAAAGTTCATGGGATTCTGCAGGCTGGTGGTTATGATCCGTTCGGGAATACACCTGAAGAAGCGCGCCAATTTTTGAAGTCAGAAATTGATCTGTACCAGGGGATCGTTCGAGCCGTTGGCATACAACCGAACTGAGGGTGTTTCATTAAGCTCCAATATCAAGGAGGAAAAGCATGGCTGCACGACGAATATTGCTGATTCTTCTGCCGTTAGTCATGGCAGCCGCAGAAACAAATGCGTACGGCCAGGCTTTTCCGACCCGCCCGATCCGCCTTGTGGCGCCCTTCCCTGCCGGTGGTACCGCAGACGCAATTGCGAGAGCGGTGAGCACTGAAGTCGGCGGGCAGCTTGGGCAATCGTTTGTCATCGACAACCGCTCCGGCGCCAACGGAATTATCGGGACCGATATCGTTGCAAAGGCAAATCCGGATGGACACACGCTGCTGCATGTAACGGGGTCGTTCGTGGTCAATCCAAGTATCTATCGAAAACTGCCCTATGACATATTCAGGGATTTTGTTCCCGTTACAAACATTGTTCTGGGTGACGGCTATCTCCTTCTGGCCAATCCATCCGTCCCTGCGTCATCCGTGCGCGAGCTGATAGCACTCTCCAAAAAGGGGGTGCAGTTAAACTACAGTTCACCCGGCGTCGGAAACACGCTGCATCTCGCGGGCGCCCTTTTCAACGTACGCGCGGGGACAACAATATCCCACGTCCCCTACAAGGGGGTTGCTCCGGCAATGAACGCCGTCCTTTCGGGAGAGGCACAGATAACCTTCATGCCACCTACCGTAGCCCTGCCATTCGTCAAGTCAGGAAAACTCAAGGCATTGGGATTTACGGGGAGCAGCCGATGGGCAGGAATGCCTGAGCTGCCGACGATGACCGAATCTGGCGTTTCGCAACTTGAACTGTCCGGCAGTTGGCATGGCTGGTTTACGCCTGCAAAAACCCCGTCAAAGATTACCAATTCACTCCAAGCCGAAGCGAAAAAGGCGCTGCAAGTGCCCAAGGTGAGGGATTTCATCGTAAACGGGGGCTACCAGCCTGACGGCAGAAGCTCACAGGAGTTCAGAGACTTCGTTCGCACCGAATACAAGCGGTATGCGGAAATGGTGCAGATTGCAAAAATCCCCCGTCAATGACGCCAAATTTCAAATCTAAAAACATCTTACTGGAAATTAAATGGACCTGGGACTAAAAGGCCGCAAGGCAATTGTCTGCGCATCGTCACGAGGACTTGGCCGTGCTTGCGCCACGTCACTGGCACGCGAGGGCTGCATTGTATTCATTAACGGATTGGATCCAGACAGACTTAAAACGACAGCAGCTGAAATCAGCTCGCTTACCGGAAGTGCCGTGACCCCGGTCCGGGCCGACATCAATACCGATGCAGGTCGTGAGACTTTGATCTCCGCATGCCCTGACGCCGACATATTGGTCAACAACAACGCGGGACCATCCCCGGGAAAATTGGAAGACTGGGGCAGAGCCGAGTGGAACTATGCTCTCGAAGCGAACATGCTTGCACCAATTTTCCTGATTCAAGGGCTCATTCCAGGAATGCGCGCCAGAAAATTTGGGCGAATCGTAAATATCACTTCGGCCATGGTTAAGGCACCTCGTCCGCATATGGGTTTGTCTACGGCTGCCAGGACCGGTCTTACTGCATTATGCAAAGCGTTGTCGCTCGATACGGCCAAGGATAATGTCACTCTGAACAATCTGCTGCCCGAGCGCATTGACACCGACCGTCAACGATTCATGACTGAGCGGATCATGAAAGTTGACAGTATCTCCTGGGATCAGGCCCGAGAAAAAATTGTCGCGTCGGTTGCTGCAAAACGTTTTGGAAAACCGGAGGAATTTGGCGATGCCTGTGCCTATCTGTGCAGTGTTCAGGCTGGTTTCATCTCAGGGCAGAATCTCCAACTCGACGGAGGATCATATCCGGGATTGATTTGACTGAAAATCCTCCCCTTCCAGAGCAGCATCCCTGACATGGCATCCCCAATTTTCGGAAAGTACTCAGAACAAATGCAAATCGTTGATGCACAGGTGCACATCTGGACAAGCGGCACTCCGGTACACATACACCGTCAGGTTTCTGCCTATACAAAAGATGAATTGCTGAAGGATATGGATGAGGCCGGCGTGAGCGCCGCCCTCCTTCATCCACCAAGCTGGGAT
>RPOR01000206.1 GCA_003820645.1 Betaproteobacteria bacterium | reverse complement strand
GCACGCCAGCGACGCACTGCGCCAGTCGCAACTGCTCGCGCCCGATCTTCGTGTGGCGGTGGCTGCCAGGATCTGAGCCGTTTTCTTGATGACATTGAGGCAGATCGCTCTTTTGATCTGCGAACCCACAGGATCGGTGGCAGCACTGCTGAAATTGTCGAGCGCTTTGCCAGGGTCTATGGGTTGAACCAGGGCAAGGTCTAGATCATGTTGCGGACCAGCGGCGCAGACGCAATGCGTTCGTGACGACAGACACCGAACTCAACGCCATTGCTGCGCCGGCAAAAATGGGAGACAGCAGGATGCCCAGGGCGGGATAGAGCGCGCCCGCCGCAATCGGAATGCCGAGTGCGTTATAGCCGAAGGCAAATACCAGGTTCTGACGGATGTTGCGCATCGTTGCACGGGATAGCTTGGCGGCACGGGCAATGCCGCGCAGATCGCCCTTGATCAGCGTCACGCCGGCACTTTCCATCGCGACGTCGGTGCCGGTGCCCATGGCGATGCCCACATCAGCCTGGGCGAGGGCAGGAGCGTCGTTGATGCCGTCGCCTGCCATTGCGACCTTACGCCCTTCGGACTGCAGGCGCTTGACGAGCCCTGCCTTGTCCTCCGGCAACACTTCGGCCAGCGCTTCGTCGATGCCAAGCTGGTTTGCGACCGCGGCAGCCGTGCTGCGCGAGTCACCAGTCAGCATCACGATGCGCAATCCGGATTGCTTGAGTTCTGCAATCGCTTCCGGCGTGCTGTCCTTGATCGGATCAGCGACGGCCGCGATGGCTGTGGCAGTTCCGTCCACCCCCAGAAACACCACGGTTTTGGCTTGGATGCGCAGTGCCTCCGCCTGCGTTTCCCATTGCTGGGTATCAACGCCGTTCTTTTTCAGGAAATCCCCACTGCCGACCAAGATCTTGTGGGACGCAATTTTCGCCAGTACGCCCAGGCCGTTGACGGCTTCGAATTCTGTAGCCGTCTGTAGCACGAGATTGCGGGCTTTTGCGCCTTCGACCACGGCATGCGCGATGGGGTGCTCGGACAGCTGTTCGACGGCAGCCATGAGCGCGAGTGCTACGTCTTCAGGCATGCCGGTCGATGCAAAATCGGTTAGCGCCGGCTTGCCCAGCGTCAGCGTGCCCGTCTTGTCGACGACCAAGGTGTCGATGTCGCGCATACGCTCAATGGCCTCGGCATTGCGGAACAGGATGCCCGAACGTGCGCCTTCACCCATGGCAACCGTCATCGAAATCGGCGTGGCCAGTCCGACGGCACAGGGGCAGGCGATAATCAACACGGCGATGGCGTTCAGCAGTGCGTATGCAAGTCGGGGTTCCGGTCCTGCAACCCACCAGACTAGTGCAGTCAGGACGGCGATTCCGACAACGACCTGAACGAAATACGCGGCAATGATGTCAGCGAGCCGTTGAATTGGTGCACGTGTGCGCTGTGCTTCACCCACCATCTTCACGATTTTGGCAAGTAGCGTATCCGAGCCCACGCGCTCGGCGCGCATGACCAGTGAACCGCTGCCGTTGATAGTTGCACCAGTTACCCGATCGCCGGCGGTTTTGGCCACCGGCACAGGTTCTCCGGTGATCATCGATTCATCCACCCGGCTCGCACCATCGATCACACTGCCGTCTACCGGCACCTTGTCACCGGGCTTTACGCGCAGTCGGTCGCCGACCATTACCGAGTCGAGCGCTACCTGCTCCTCGGTGCCGTCTTCGCGCAGGCGCCAGGCGAGGTTGGGCGCGAGCTGCAGCAATTCGCTGATTGCTTGGCTGGTCTGCCCCATGGCACGCGCTTGCAGGACGTCACCGAGGATAACCAACGTCACGATGACTGCTGCTGCTTCGAAATAGGTGCCCACCGCGCCGTCGTGTTCGCGGAACTCGGGCGGAAAAAGGTCGGGGAGAAGCACTGCAGCGAGGCTGAACAAATATGCGAGTCCCACGCCCAGGCCAATCAGCGAGTACATGTTGAGCGCACGGTGCGCAAGCGACAACCAGAACTTGCGCAGGATCGACCAGCCGACCCACCAGACCACGGGTGTGCCGAGTACGAATTCGACCCAGCCACGGGACCGCGGCAGCAGACCGAAGGGCTCCTGGATGCCGACCATTGGCGACATGGCAAGTATCACCAGAGGAATCGACAGTGCGATGCCGATCCACAGCCGGAGGGTCAGGTCGCGCAGTTCGTTGTCGTCAGTATCCGCGGAGCCAGTGCCGGCGACCGGTACCAGCGCCATGCCGCAGAGCGGGCAGTCGCCGGCAGCGTCGCGCAGGATCTCGGGGTGCATCGGGCAGGTCCACTGGGCGGTACTTGCCGTTTTTGCGGTAGCGTGAGGCGCGGGTTCCGAATTTTGAAGGGCGTGAGCGTGTGCCTGGTGTTGATGTTTCGCATCTGTTTTCATTTTGGAACCTCTGTAAAACCATTTGCCGGAATCGGGCTTGCCGTGTGGTGTCGATCAAGCCACTTCAGCCATAGCGCCCGATAGGCGATAGTCATCAATGGCGGCAGAAACAGCCACTGCAGCAGCGGCGAGAGACCGATGCCGAATACCAGTGGCATGCTGGGCGTATAGCTCCAGTTGCCGACTTGGTAGACGTTATGCCACTCGCTCCACACGGTGTAAGCCATCGTTCCAATGATGACGATCGCACCGCCGGCCCACGGCCTGTAAACCAGCCAGTTTGTTTGCCGGAGTGCAATGCCGGCCAGTGCGAACGCCGCGAGTGCAATTGCGACGTCGCCCAAGGAGCAATGCAACAGCGACCATGCAATATTTATGCGATCCGAACCTGCCCAGAGCGTATAGAGCCTGGCGTGGCCGATTTCCCACACTAGGTTCAGTGCGAAGGCGAGAGCGGACCACAGGCTGGCGCGTGCGATGATTCCGGATTTCGATGTTGTTCTTTGTACCTTCATTTGCGATTACTGATTCGAGGAGTCACCGATATCGCGTCTCTTCTGTTCGAATTCATCCTGCCCGATCTCGCCACGGGCATAGCGTTCCTTGAGGATATCGAGCGCGGTCTTATCGGTGGAGTCCGGCGTGGAGCGCATGACCCAGGAACTGACCAGTCATATCAGCAGGGCTATCGGCACTAGCCACACCAGCAGCATCGCCAGGCCGCCGCCGAACATCCACCCATGTTCATATCCGTACATGTGGTGACCCTTTCCTTGTTAAGTGTTGAGGTGATGGCCGCGTTAAGCTGGTATGTCGAAGGGTGCCTGGAGGGGCGCCGGACCAGTGTAATTTTCGTAGAGGATTGTGATTGCTGATGTCCGAAAAGGCCGGGCGCTCACTTCAACTGCCATTTGAACGAGCGCGGGTTTGGTTCACCTTGGCGGGTAATCAGCAATTCGATCGCGGCAGGCATTGGAGATACCGCTTTGAACTGCAATGTGCCGCTGCGATGATGTCCTCCGGGAGGGGCGCCTTGCCACTTCGCAGGCGCTTGCGGGGCGCCGCCATCAGCGACGAGCACCGCTGCTTTTTCGAGGTCGTCTTTCAGTTCCTGCGAGTGGGTGTCGAATGCGATATCGAAAGTCCAGATGGCGCCGGTGAGTGTGCGCGGCGTGATTTTCACGGTAACGCCCGCCGCGGAATTCGACTGGGTCGCCAGGGCAGGCGATGCGGCTTCACCTGTAGTGGCGGAAAAAATCGTCGCCAGGACGAAGAGAAAAACATTCATGTTTATACGCATTTTGCGTGCTCCTTGGTGGCTTGCCATAACTTGCTGCCGATGTAGGCGATGCCCGCGGCATTGAACGCGAGGCCCACCCAGAAGAACTCGACCTGGTATTGGGTGGCGAAAGTGACCAGTCCGGTCGCGCCGAGTACCGGCGCGATATTGACCAGGTAGTGGGCGCAGCACGACATCATCGCAGCGGTGGACGTAGTGCCGGAGGCGGCCATGACGGTGCGCGTATCTCCAGACTGGTGCAGCAATTGTCGCAGTCGCATATAAAGAGCGACCTGCAGACCAAAGCCGGCGCCCAGTGGCACGATGAAATACCAGAATTCGTAGAACTGGGATACCGTGAACTGCCAGCCGGAAATCAGCGTGAGCACACCGAAATATGCGGCAAGCAACAAGCCGAAAGCCAGCAGCCCCCAACTGGCGGGCCTCGATGCGGTCGTAACGTAAGTATTCATGATGCTTTCTTCATGGCGCAGCAAGGGCGGTCAATGACAAGTCCGGGTACCCGGCCAATGCCGGCGACCGGGGCCGCCGGCATTTACTTGATTACACCGGGTTGAGATCACGTCTGGCTACTGCGCATAGCGGCGCCATTGCGCTTTCTGCTCTTTGGTTAGCACGCCCTCGATCTTGTCCTGTGTTTCGAGATTGGCCTGGAACATCAGCGTTTGCATTTCCTGCATTTTTTTGTGCTGATTGACCAGGGCGGCGTTGTCACGCTTCTCGGCACCCATCAGCCTCTGCAGCTTGAAGGCTTCTTCATGCATCTTGCCGGCCAGGTCCCAGTGCTTTTTCGTCTGATCCTGCTGGATCTGGCTGACCTTGTTCCACTGCTCGGCAGTCAGGTTGAGCTGATTCAGCATGCCATAGCCCATGCCGCCCATCATG
>RPOR01000205.1 GCA_003820645.1 Betaproteobacteria bacterium | reverse complement strand
CGGCCCCGGAGAAAGCTGCGTGCTCACCAGCGGCTGCCTCCTCGGTCGCATGCCATACGCCGCCACCGGTATCGCCGAGACAGCCGTGACGCTGATCGCGCTGCCGCGCCCGTTGTTCGACCGGCTGCTGGCACGGCGCGATCCGTTCCGACGCTACGTATTCGAGTTGTTTTCGGCACGGCTTGCGGAATTGATGTTGCTGATCGAGGAAGTCGCATTCCGGCGACTCGATCAGCGTCTTGCTGCGCTGCTGCTGGCGCGGGGACCCGCAGTGCACACCCTCCATCAGGCCTTCGCCGACGAGCTGGGCAGCGTGCTGCGAGATGGTCAGCCGGCTGCTCGGTCATTTCGCCGACCAGCAGTGGGTCCGGCTTGGCCACGAGCGGATCGAGATCACCGACACCGACGGTTTGCAGCGATTGGTCAAAGCACGGAAGTAATTCGATCAATCAAAAACTTATGTTTGTAACTCCGGTTACAGACGATGGCCATGCGAACGCGTAATATGCTTTTTATGGCATATGCCATGTTCAACAAAGGAATCTGGCCATGAAAACGAACGTCGGCGGACTCGACAGAGTGATACGGATCATTGCAGGCTTGGCACTGCTGTCCCTGTTTTTCATCCTGGAAGGCAACGCCCGCTGGTGGGGGCTGATCGGCATCGTGCCGCTGCTGACGGGCACGCTGGGCTGGTGCCCGGCTTATACCCTGATTGGCCTCAACACCTGCCCAACCCGCAAGTAATTTCCCCGGCAATGGCAATCGGCCCGGCGCCCGCCGGGCTTTTTTTGCACTCCGGGCACCGGAACGGCAGGCTATGATGATGCCCTGCTGCCCCCCGAACGTGTTCCGCCCGGCGGATGCCAGCACCAACGGGACAGCGGGACTTTCCGGAGGAAGGGATCATGAACGCTTCGTTGATCGTTGCCATCATCACCACGCTGTACACGTTGCAGGCAGTGCCTGTTGCCGCGCAGGCCTTCCCGAGCCGCCCGATTCGGGTGGTCGTACCTTATCCGCCCGGCGGCATCACCGACGTCACCACCCGTATCGTTGCCCAGGAACTGTCGAAAAACATCCGCCAGAACGTGCTGGTCGACAACCGGCCTGGCGCGAACAGTATCCTCGGGGTTGAAATCGTCGCCAAGGCCAACCCGGACGGTTACACGCTCGCGTCGGTCATCGCCGCACATGCCGCCAACCAGACGCTGTATCCGAAACTGCCTTACGACTCGGTGAAGAGTTTCGCCACGGTGTCGCTGCTCGCGACCGCGCCGCTGATCGTCTGCGCGAACAACAGCCTGCCGGCGAAGGATGCTCGCGAACTGGTCGCGCAGGCCAAGGCAAAGCCCGGTGCGCTGTCGTTCGGCTCCAGCGGCATCGGTGCAGCGGCACACCTGACCACCGAACTGTTGATGCTGACCGCCGGCATAAAGATGATTCATGTTCCCTACAAGGGTACCGCCCCCGCGCTGCAGGGCCTGATGAGCGGTGAGATTCAGGTGCTGATGGATACCCCGTCCTCGCTGCTGCCCCACGTCCGCTCCGGCAAGATCAAGGTCCTCGGCATGGCCTCCGAGAAACGCGTCGCGGTTGCCTCGGACATCCCGACGCTGACCGAAACCGGCGTCCCGGTGGTCGGCGGCACGTGGGTGGGCTGGCTCGCGCCCGCTGGTGCACCGAAGTCTGCCGTCGACCGGCTCGGCAAGGAAATCAGCAGCATCCTGCAACGGCAGGAAGTCCGCGAGCGCTTTACTCAGATCGGTATCGATCCGGTCGGCAGTTCGCCCGCCGAGTTCGCCAGGTTCCTCGACGACGAGGTCGTCAAATGGGCCAAAGTCATCCGTAGCGCCAATGTCCGCATCGAGAACTGAGTCGGCGCCGCATCACCTCGCTTACGGCTGCGCGGCCGTACTGAAATGAAGCGCCAGATCATCGCCATCGGCGGCACCGCGCTGCCGCTTGAGCTCGACAACCCGCTGCTGATTGATTATTTCCTGCGCCAGACCGGCAAACGCAAACCCCGCGTGTGTTTCATCGGCACTGCCCACGGCGATGCGGATGCCGGACGACTGCGGTTTTACGCGGGTCTCAGCCGGTTTTCCTGTAGGCCAACGCACCTGCCGTTGTTCGCGCGCACGCCGCGCGACCTCGAATCATTCGTGCTCGGGCAGGACGCGATTTTTGTCGGCGGCGGCAATACCCGCAGCATGCTGGCCGTCTGGCGCGAATGGGGACTCGACGTCCACTTGCGTGCCGCATGGCAGCGCGGTGTCGTGCTTGGCGGCTGGAGCGCCGGATCGATCTGCTGGTTTGAGCAGGGCCTTACCGATTCGATCGCCGGGCCACTGACCGTACTCGATTGCCTCGGTTTCCTGCCGGGCAGCAACTGCCCGCACTATGACAGCGAACCGCTGCGCCGGCCGACCTATCGCCGGCTGGTCGCGCAGGGCAAGATGACCGATGGCCATGCTGCAGACGACGGCGTCGCCCTGCATTACGTCGACCAGAAACTCACGCGCTGCGTGAGCAGCCGCCCGCACGCCAGGGGTTATCGCGTACAACGCGCAGCGCGCGGCGCCGTCGAGAAACGCGTCCGCACCATCTACCTCGGCAGCCGCTGAATCCGCGCGAGCCTCACGCGTCGCTCACGACGCGGTTCTGCGCGCTCTCGACCACCACCGGCGCCTCGAAATCCTGTCGCGTCATGCGCGCAGACTCCCAGCGCCTGCTGGTTTCCGCGTCCCACGCATGATCGAAGAACTTGTCCGCCGCCGCCTTCGACTGCCAGAGGTAAATCTCCAGCACCGACCTGCAATCCGGCGCTATGCAGTAATGCTTCCTGACGAGTCCCGGCACACCCTGAAAGTCGGGTGCAGCGCCGTGCATTACCGTAAGCAAGTCCTGCCGGTTCTTGCCCTCCATGACGTCGAACTTCCAGATAACGATATGCACGGATCGATCCTTTCAAATGTTGAATTCACGACGCTGCTGCCGCGCCCCGCAGCAGAATCATAAGCGCTGGCACGCGACCGCTGTTGATCCATGTCAAACGCGCGGAACGTAGATCCGTCGCGACTCCCGGCACAGCAGCGGAACGACGACCCGCAGCCCGCATCGAATCAAGTCGCGCGGGGGCGGGTGGCAAAATACCCGGCAAAACGCCGAGGGACTGCTGCCGCCACAGGTTAATATGGCGCTTTTCCAGTTCACGATTCCCGAGCATGGCCAAGAACACGAAGCCCGGCGCGGAACCCGCCGCGGCATCCACCTCGAATTTCATCCGCAGCCAAATTGACGCCGATCTGGCAGCCGGCAAGTACGCGGCGCGCGGCTGGGGCGGCAAACCCGGACCCGCCCCGACGCACGCCGCCGCGCCCAAGGATCCGGCAACAATCCGCACCCGCTTCCCGCCGGAACCCAACGGCTATCTGCATCTCGGCCACGCCAAGTCGATCTGCCTGAATTTCGGCCTCGCGCTGGCCTACGCCGGAGCCTGCCACCTGCGCTTCGACGACACCAACCCTGAAAAAGAAGAGCAGGAATACGTCGATTCGATCCGCGATGCGGTGCAATGGCTGGGTTTCGACTGGGGTCCGCACCTGTACTACGCCAGCGACTACTTCAGTTTCATGTACGAGGCTGCGGAATACCTGATCACCGCGGGCCACGCCTATGTCGACGAGCAGAGCGCCGAGGAGATGCGCGCCAACCGCGGCACGCTGACCCAGCCCGGTCGCCCCGGACCGTGGCGCGACCGCCCTGCCGCGGAGTCGCTGACCCGTCTGCGCGAAATGCGCGACGGCAAGCATCCCGATGGCGCGATGGTGGTACGCGCAAAAATCGACATGGCTGCACCCAACATCAACCTGCGCGACCCGGCGATTTACCGCATTCGCAGGGCGACGCACCACCGCACCGGCGACACCTGGTGCATTTATCCGATGTACACCTACGCGCATCCGATCGAGGACGCACTGGAACGCATTACGCATTCGATTTGCACGCTGGAATTCGAGGACCAGCGGCCGTTCTACGACTGGCTGCTCGGCAAGCTCGCCGACGGCGGCCTGCTCGCCCGCCCGCTGCCCCAGCAAATCGAATTCGCGCGGCTGAATCTCACCTATGTGGTGCTGTCCAAACGCAAACTGATCCAGCTGGTTGCGGAAAAACACGTCGACGGCTGGGACGATCCGCGCCTGCCGACACTCGCCGGTGCGCGCCGCCGCGGCTACGCGCCCGAGGGCTTCCGCATGTTCGCCGAGCGCATCGGGGTATCGAAGGCGGATTCATGGATCGAGTATTCGGTGCTCGAAGACTGCATGCGCGAGCACCTCAACACCGCAGCCGAACGGCGCATCGCCGTGCTCGACCCCGTCAAACTGGTCATCGACAACTATCCGTCGGGACAGCAGGAAGACTGTCTTGCCCCCAACCACCCGCAGCAGCCGGAACGGGGCAAACGCGTGGTACCGCTGTCGCGCGAACTGTGGATCGAGCGCGAGGACTTCAACGAAACTCCGCCCAAGGGCTATTTCCGCCTGTTCCCGGGCAACAGCGTGCGCCTGCGCTATGGCTATGTCGTCAAATGCACCGGCTGCG
>RPOR01000204.1 GCA_003820645.1 Betaproteobacteria bacterium | reverse complement strand
TTCGTGCTACACGGCGTCCTGTCATGCGCACACCAGCGCGCAGACGGTGCTCGGCGTGCTGGACATCGTGTACTCGCTCGACGAAATCGACGCCACCATGAGGACGAGCACCCTGTCCATCGCCTCCGCGTCCCTGGCATTCGTGCTCTTGGCGTCGCTGCTGGTCGGACTGTTCGTGCATCGCCTGATCTACCGGCCGCTGCACGATCTGGAAGCCGGCGCGAAGCGGCTCGCCGCAGGCAATCTCGACGATACGATTCCGGTGCGCAGCGGCGACGAGTTCGGCGAACTGTCGGCGTCATTCAACGCGATGACCGCTGCCCTCAGGAAATCCCAGCGGGAACTGCAGGAATGGGGCCATACGCTGGAGCAGAAAGTGGAGAAACGGACTCGCGAGCTGCGCATCGCGGAAGCCGAAGCGGCGCGCGGCGAAAAACTCGCATCGGTCGGACTGCTCGCGGCCGGCATTGCCCACGAGCTCAACAACCCGTTGACCGGCATCCTGACCTTTTCGCTGCTGCTGCGCAAGAAAATGGCGGACGGCAGCCCGGATGCCGAGGACCTGGATCTGGTGATCCGCGAGACCCGGCGTTGCGCGACGATCATCCGCCGGCTGCTGGACTTCGCGCGCGAGAAAACGCCGGAAAAGAAATTCGCCGACCTCAACGGGATTGTCGAGGATACCGTGCGCATCATCGAGCGCCCGGCGCATCTGCACGACATCGAGATCACGCTGGACCTCGATCCCGCGCTGCCCCGCGCCTGGGTCGATGCCGATCTCGTCAAGCAGGTCGTGATGAACATGCTGGTCAACGCGCAGCACGCGATCGAGGACAAGGGTGGTATCACGATCCGCACGCGCCGCCTGCCGCAGCCGAAGAGCCCGGAGCCCGGCGCGCCACCGGTGCCGATGGTCGAGATCTCGATCATCGACACCGGATGCGGGATACCCGAACAAAACCTGAAGCGGATCTTCGACCCCTTTTTTACCTCGAAGGAAGTCGGCAAAGGCACCGGGCTCGGACTCTCGGTGAGCCACGGCATCGTCCAGGCACACGGTGGCACTATCGAAGTCGAAAGCAAGGTCGGGGAGGGGGCCACGTTTCGTGTCTTTCTGCCGCTCGACCCGCCTCCGGGCGAGGCAGCCAATGCAAGCAGCGGGAGTAAGCAATGAGCGCCAGGGTGCTGATCGTTGATGACGAGGAAATCGTGGTCAGAAGCTGCCTTCGTATTCTGGAGGGCGGCGGTTATGAGCTTGAAGGAGTCCACAGTGGCGCCGAGGCATTGAGGAAAATCGAGGAACGGCATTACGACGTAATCATCCTCGACATCATGATGCCGCAGATGGACGGCCTGGAAGTACTGCAGCGGGTCAAGGAAACGCACCCCGATATCGACGTCATCATGATCACCGGGCTTTCCCAGATCGAGACCGCGGTGAAAGCGATGAAGCTCGGTGCCTTCGACTATCTGCCCAAGCCGTTCGATCCGGACGAGCTCACGCTCGTGGTAAGGCGTGCGCGTGAGCGGAGGCAGCTCATGCAGGAAAATCTCAATCTCAAACAGGAACTGAGTTCCAAATACCGGTTCCAGAACATCATTGGGGCCAGCCCGCCGATGCAGCAGGTGTACCGGCTGATCGCGCAGTGCGCACCGACCAACAGCACCGTCCTTATTACCGGCGAGAGCGGCACCGGCAAGGAACTGATCGCCCGCGCCATCCACTTCAACAGCCTGCGCAAAGACAAGCCGTTTGTTGCGGTCGACTGCAACTCGCTCTCCGAAACCCTGCTCGAGAGCGAGCTGTTCGGTCATATCAAAGGTTCGTTTACCGGCGCCACCGGCAACAAGCGGGGGATGTTCGAGGTTGCGGAAGGCGGCACGCTGTTCCTGGACGAGATCGGGAACATCTCCTCGTCGACGCAGGCGAAACTGCTGCGTGTATTGCAGGAGCGCGAATTCAGGGCGGTCGGCGATACGCGCGTGCAAACCGCCAACATCCGGCTCCTGACCGCGACCAACAAGGACTTGAAGGCGATGGTCGCCGCAGGCACTTTTCGCGACGATCTGTACTACCGCATCAACGTGTTCCCGATCCGGATGCCGGCACTGCGCGAACGCCGGGATGATATTCCCGCGCTCGCATTCCATTTCCTCAACGAGTTCAGGCGTGAACTCGGCAAGGACGTGAGCGAATTCTCGGAGGACGCGATGAGCGCGCTGATGACTTACGACTGGCCGGGTAACGTGCGCGAACTTGAAAATACCGTGCACCGCGCGATGATCCTCGCCACCGGCAAGGTGATCCGCCAGGCACACCTTGCGAATATCGCCGGCACGCCGCTGCGGCACCATCTCGACGTTCCGAGGACCGGCGAAGAACTCAAACAGCTGAAGAAGGCGGCGCGCGAAAAATCGGTCGAGGACATCGAGAAGCTGTTCGTCATCGAGGCATTGAAGCGCAACGAGTGGAACGTTACCCGCAGCGCCGAGCAAACCGGGATGCAGCGCGCCAATTTTCAGGCGCTGATGAAAAAGCACGATATCCGTGTGCGCGGCACCGCGCACGATCCGGGCGAGCCCGGGTCTGCCTGACCGGCTTGTGGCTTGAGCCCGCCGCGCAACGGGCAGCCGTGCGTGGCCACCGCTTGTCCCCGGTCCGGACGGCGCGACGGGCTACAGCGGTCGCTGCGACGCGTCCGCCGTTGACCGTGCACTGCCCTGCGCGGGTTCCTCGACTTCTTCGTAGCCTGTTACGAACATCGCCTTGTAATGCGCGGTCGGCGTATGTCCGAGGCTGCCCATGTAGACATGGAAGAAAATGAAAAACGTGAAAAAAATGAAGATCAGCACGTGCACGGTGGCTACGATCCGCACTCCCCCGAAGAATTCCACCGCACCGGGGAATCCTTGCACATCCCATAACAGGATTCCGGTGACGAACACCACTGGCACCAGGAGAAACATCACGACTTGGTACATCATGCTCTGCATCGGGTTGAACTTGTCGTAGGCGCTTACCTGGTGCGGATTGGGGCTGCCCTTGAAGATGCCGTAGCCGTAATACTGCAGTTGCCGGAAACTGTCCCGAAAATGCTTGGTCGGGCTGAGTTCCGGATGATAGACGCGGATCTTGTCCGAAAAAAGATAGAACAGCAGCCAGATGAAATAATTGCAGATCAGGACCGCACCGGTCCAGTTATGCACGGTAACCGCGGTGCGGAACGACAGCACGTCGATGAGCCCGAGGTAGCGGATCTGGATGCCGGTCAGAATCATGACGACGAAACCGATCGCATTGATCCAGTGCCAGATC
The DNA here is from genome assembly GCA_003820645.1 of Betaproteobacteria bacterium. GTDB lineage: Bacteria > Pseudomonadota > Gammaproteobacteria > Burkholderiales > SG8-41. The sequence goes on along the minus strand of RPOR01000204.1, from coordinate 1,334 downwards.
CGGACCGGCAGCGGGTGTATGTATATTCTCTGCATTTTTTCTCCGGTTATTTCGGTTTTGGCGCATCGCCGTCGTCGCCACTGGCGCCCGGCGCCCCGCTGGCCGCGTGCCGCGAAGCGGCGGCGGCCTGGTTTGCTGCTTCGAGCGCGAGCTGCCTCTGCACGAATCGTTTCATGATCTGGTGCCCGATCGGCACCGCGAGGCCGCCGAGGACGGCGAGAATGAAAAGGAGGTCCAGCACGCTGTTGCGGGTGCCGCCGACCGCGTAGAACTCGCGCAGCGATTCGACCGACAGCACAGAGTTCAGCACATCCTTGTGCGCGTTGTAACGCACCGGTTTACCCGCGGGGCTGGTGATGGAAACGGTGACGGTCTGGAACGGCTCGGCGCCGTGCTGATGGCAGCTGGCGCACTCCTTGATCGCGCGGGTCTTTTCCGACAGCTGGTGCGCCTCGGTGCCTACCCGCAATTCGATGCGGCCGCGCAGCGTCTTTGGCGGCAGCGTCGCATCCCCGTTGATCTGCGCCATCAGGTTGCGCAACTCGGTCGCGTCGAGCCCGTTGCCGTCGGTATCGGTGGCGCGCGCCAGTTTTTCGAACTCCGGCGCACCGTCCTTCTCCTCGACCCATTTCCTCGCGGCGCCGTCATACAGTCGCAGATCCACCATCCGTTTCGGCGCCGGTGCATGGCAGGCCGCGCATGACACAACCTCGAGGTGCAGCCCCGCGTTCGGCAGCCACTTCTGGTGGCCGCTCATGGCGGTCGCGTGGCACGCTACACAGGTGTCATAGGCGGTTTTCGGGAGTATGGCATGGGACCCATGGCAGTCGGTGCACACTGGTGCCCGCTCGTTGCCTGCCTTCAAACGTGCGGCGTGAATGCTCCCCTCGTGCTGCCTGGATGCGTCGTCATGGCACCCGCGGCAGACCTCGACCATGGCGATCGAATAATCGCGCGCGCTCCGGATGGTTTTCGTGGTCTGCGGATGATTGTCGAGCTTGATGTCCGCATGGCAGGCGGCGCACCCGAGGGGCAGATGGACCGATTTCGCAAAGGCGTCGCCGGGCACGTGCAGTGACAGCGTCGCGCCTGCGCCGAGATCCTTGGTCAGCCCTTCCTGTCCGTGGCAACCGAGGCAGGTCTTATCACCGTCGGAGAGGTCGCCCGCGGCGGCGGCCGGCACTGCGTGCGTCGCGCAAACCAGCGCGAGCACTGCCGCAAGTGCCGCCTGCGCGACGACGCCGGCGCAGCGCCGTTCAAACAATCTTCCCGCGAGGCTCCATCTTGTTATTGAGCTAGCCATCTGCATTCCCCGATTGCCCTGCTGCGGCTGA
>RPOR01000203.1 GCA_003820645.1 Betaproteobacteria bacterium | reverse complement strand
GTGAGCGGTGAGCAGTGAGCAGTGAGCAGTGAACGGTAATGGGAAGCTGCAGGAAAAGCCTGCAGGACTAGCCCTCACCTTTCACGTCGCCACTCTTCACGACTTCGTGGTTTCCTTGCGCGCCTCGCCATCGATGGTCTGACCGGTGGTGGGCGGGATCTCGGCCTTGCCTTCGGCGGCCTTGTCGTCGCCGGATTTCATGCCTTCCTTGAACCCCTTCACCGCCCCGCCGAGATCGGAGCCGATGTTGCGCAGCTTCTTGGTGCCAAACACCAGTACCACCACCAGCAACACGATCAACCAATGCCAGATGCTGAACGAACCCATAACTTGCTCCTCATGATCCGTGCGCAGGCACGGCGAATTTGAACGTTACTCGCAGAATAGTACGTGCGCGTAGCGGTTACTTGCGCGACGCCTTTTCGGCAACGCCGGAGACACCGTCGCGCCGCTGCAGCTCCGCCAGCACCTCCGCGGGCCCGACACCGTGCCAGGCCAGCAGCACCAGCGTGTGAAACCACAGGTCGGCCGTCTCGCGGACCAAGTGCAGTTTATCACCCTCCTTCGAGGCGAGCAGAGTCTCCGCGGCCTCTTCGAGCACCTTGCGCAGGATCGCATCCTCGCCCCTGGCGAGCAGACCGGCGACGTACGACCCCGCTGCGTCAGCCCCCTTGCGCGCGGCAATGGTCTCGCCCAGCCGCAACAGTATGTCCTGGCCCGCTGTTTGGGTCATTTTTGCCCTTTGCCGTAAATCGCCTTCGGGTCCTTCAGCACCGGATCGATTTCGATCCAGTCGCCGTCGCGCAACTCATAAAAAAAACAGCTGTGCCGTCCCGTATGGCAGGCAATACCGCCGACCTGTTCCACTTCGAGCAGCACCACGTCCTGATCGCAGTCCAGCCGGATTGCCCGCACTTTCTGCACATGCCCGGACTCCGCCCCCTTGTGCCAGAGTTTCCGGCGCGACCGCGACCAGTAGTGCGCCTGACCGGTGGCCGCAGTCTGCTGCAGCGCCTCGCGGTTCGCCCACGCCACCGTCAGCACGCGTCCGGACCCGGTCTCCTGTGTGACCACGGGAATCAGCCCGTCAGCGCTCCAGTGTATGCGGTCCAGCCAGTTCGACGCCATGATGTTCATGACGGCTGTCCCGCCGCCAAGGGAATTTATAACTGTTTGATTTTAATCGATTTTTTAAACCGCTACAAGCGCACTTCAATGCCCCGCTGCGCCATGCGTTCCTTGGCCTGGCGCACCGTGTATTCGCCGTAGTGAAAAATGCTCGCAGCCAGCACCGCATCGGCATGGCCGATGAGCACGCCGTCGACGAGGTGATCGAGGGTGCCGACCCCGCCGCTGGCGATGATCGGGATGTCCAGCGCCGCTGAAAACGCGCTGGTCAGTTCGAGATCGAAGCCGATGCGGGTGCCGTCGCGATCCATGCTGGTCAGCAGGATTTCGCCGGCACCCAGCGCCTGCATTTTGCGTCCCCACACCACCGCATCGAGGCCGGTCGCCTTGCGTCCACCGTGCGTATATACCTCCCACCGCAGCGGATCCGCACCCGGCACGCGCTTGGCATCGATGGCAACAACGATGCACTGCGCGCCGTAACGGCCGCTGGCATCGGCCACCAGTTGCGGATTCTGCACCGCAGCGGTATTGATGCTGACTTTGTCGGCACCGGCATTGAGCAACCGGCGCACATCATCGACCGCGCGGACCCCGCCGCCGACGGTCAGCGGAATGAATACCTGGGCAGCAACCGCCTCGATGATGTTGAGAATCAGGTCGCGGTCGTCGCTGCTCGCGGTGATATCGAGAAAGGTCAGCTCGTCGGCACCCTGGTCATCGTAGCGGCGCGCGATCTCCACCGGGTCGCCGGCATCCTTCAGCGCGACAAAATTGACCCCTTTGACCACGCGGCCGGCGGTGACGTCAAGACAGGGAATGATGCGTTTGGCCAGACCCATGGTGGGGGGTAAAGCGGTAAGCGGTGAGCGGTAAGCAGTTGCCGCCGCTCACCGCTTACTGCTCACGTTTTTTGGACAGTTTGTCGGCCAGCTTCTGCGCCGCCTTGAAATCCAGCGTGCCCTGGTACACCGCGCGCCCGGTGATGGCACCCATGATGCCCTCGGCTTCAACAGCACAGAGTTTTTCGACATCCTTGAGATCAGTAATGCCGCCGCTGGCTATCACCGGCACGTTGAGTTGACGGGCCAGGGCCACCGTAGCGTCGACATTGACGCCGGTAAGCATGCCGTCGCGGCCGATGTCGGTGTAAATCACGGCCTCGACGCCGTAGTCCTCGAACTTCTTCGCTAGGTCAACGACGTCGTGGCCGGTCAACTTCGACCAGCCGTCGACGGCGACCTTGCCGTCCTTGGCATCGAGCGCAACGATGATGTGCCCCTGGAATGCGGTGCATGCTTCCTGCAGAAAGCCGGGGGTTTTCACCGCTGCAGTACCAATCACGATATAGCTGATGCCGGCGTCGATGTAGGCCTCGATGGTATCGAGATCGCGGATGCCGCCACCCAGCTGGATCGGCAGGTCGTTACCCACCGCCTTGAAAATCGCCTTGATCGCCGCTTCATTCTTCGGCTTGCCGGCCGCAGCGCCGTTGAGGTCGACCACGTGCAGCCGGCGCGCGCCCTGGTCCAGCCACTGCCGGGCCATGGCGCCGGGGTCTTCCGAAAATATCGTGGCGTCGTTCATGTCACCCTGCTTCAGGCGCACGCACTTGCCGTCCTTCAGGTCGATGGCGGGGATGATCAGCATGGGAATGGGCGAATTGCGAAACCGGGTTCGGTCGGAACGATGAACGATATCCGGAACCGGATCAGGTAAGTCGGCGAATACGTCGTCAAAAAATACGTCGTCTGCGGATGGGTTGCGTCAGGCACTAATCATACTACAGGCGCAATGATTACAGGCCTGTTTCAGGCCGCAGCACGCGCACCGGTTTCGGGCGTCGCATGCACCACCGGCTGCCACGCAACAAAATTCGCCAACAGCCGCAGGCCTGCGGTATGGCTCTTCTCCGGATGGAACTGCACCGCAAACACATTGTTGCGCGCCGCCGCGCAGGCAAAACGAAACGGATAGACGCTCCATCCGGCAACGATGGCCGGGTCGGCAGGCTCCGGGTAATAACTGTGCACGAAATAGAAACGGCTGCCGTCGGCAATGCCCTGCCACAGCGGATGCGCCATGCCCTGCATCACTTCATTCCAGCCCATGTGCGGCACCTTGAGCTTTCCGCCTTGTGCATCGACCATACCGGCGGCCGGAAAGCGCCGCACCACACCGGGCAGCAGGCCCAGGCCGGGCGTATCGCCCTCCTCGCTGTGCTCGAACAGCATCTGCAGGCCGATGCAGATGCCGAGGAAAGGTTTGCTGCTCGCAGCCGCAACCAGTGCGCTGCGCAAACCGCGGGACTCCATCTCGCGCATGCAATCGGGCATCGCGCCCTGGCCGGGAAACACCACACGACCGGCCGCAGCGACCTGCTGCGGATCGCCGGTCACCACCACGTTGCGTCCGGGCGCAACATGCTCGATGGCCTTGGACACGGAACGCAGGTTGCCCATGCCGTAATCGATGACTGCGATGTCGATGGTCATGACGAAAAACGCAACTCTTTTCTAACCGCGGATGAACGCCGACCGGCGGCAGTGTTCGCGACGCAAGCAGGTGCTCCGCTCAGAGTTTCCCCTTGGTCGACGGCACACCCCTGACGCGAGGATCCAGTTCCACCGCCATGCGCAACGCGCGCCCGAAAGCCTTGAACAGCGTCTCCACCTGATGATGGGTGTTCGCGCCTTTGAGGTTGTCAAGGTGCAGCGTGACCTGGGCATGGTTGACGAAACCCTGAAAAAACTCGCGCACCAGGTCGACGTCGAATTCGCCGACACGGGCGCGCGTGAACTTGCCGGTCATCTCCAGTCCGGGCCGCCCCGAGAGGTCGATCACCACCCGCGACAGCGCCTCGTCGAGCGGCACATAGGCATGGCCGTAACGCCGCACCCCCTTCTTGTCGCCAACGGCCTTCGCGAAGGCCTGGCCCAGCGTGATGCCGATATCCTCGACGGTGTGATGCGCATCGATGTGCAGGTCGCCGCTGGCCTTGACCTCGAGATCGACCAGCCCGTGGCGGGCAATCTGGTCGAGCATGTGGTCGAGAAACGGTACCCCGCTGGCAAGCTTGGCTTTGCCGCTGCCGTCCAGATCAAGCTTGATGCTGATCCGGGTTTCCTGGGTGTCGCGAACGACGGTCGCTGAACGGCTTTTCATGGGCATGATGGCCTGTAGTGTTAAACGGCGGCGCGCAGCGCCGCGATGAACCGCGCATTCTCGTCGGGCGTGCCTATGGTGACACGCAGGCAGTCTGCCAGCGCCGGATGAGATCCATCGAGGTTCTTGATCAGCACACCGCGCGCTTTCAAACGTTCAAACACCATCGCCGCACGGGCAACCCTGAACAATATGAAATTCGCCGCACTGGGAAACGCCGTGACGCCGGCAATCGCGCGCAAATCGGCCTGCATCTGCTCGCGGCCGGCGCGCAGCGCCGCCGCCTGCTCATCGAGCAGCGCTTCATGCTGCAAAACCTTGTCGGCGGCGAGTTGCGTCAGCACGTTGACATTATACGGGAGCCGCACCTTGTCGATATGCGCAAGCCACGCCGATGC
>RPOR01000202.1 GCA_003820645.1 Betaproteobacteria bacterium | reverse complement strand
TGGAACGGAACTTGGTGATCTGCCCGTTCACCTGAAATGTGCTGCCAAGAATCCGCCGGTATGCGTCCGAGATCTTGGCCAGCGCCTCGCTCAGCGTAAGGCCGCCGACGTTAACCGGCGCCAGCAAGGGCAGGACGATGGTGCCGTCTTCCTGTACGGAAGTAACGCGCGTGGGTTGTAGGCTTTGATCGGTAATTTCGGACCAGATTTCCTTGGAACCCCAAACGGCTATGGACAACTCGTCATCCGGTCCGAGGCGGTACGCGGGGCGCGGGGCTGCCGGCGCCAATCGTCGCAAGCTGGCGGAATCGGCAAGCTGTGCGTCGCCCGCAACGGCGTCGCTCGCCAATGCCTTGAAGTCGCGCGCAATCTGCCAGCTCGGAATCAGGGCGCAGGGATTATTAGTCGCGTCTGCAGACCAATCGCAGTCTTCGGCGGTCACCCAACTGGGTGAGGTCGAGCAGCCCGCGACGCTACATGCTGCAACAAACAACCCCAAGACAATGCGGCCCGAGAAAACCGGCGATCTGCTGCCGGTTGTTCGGCCTGGAGGCGGCGCAAATCCCTGTCGCGGGTAGCCGGCGGCGTAGGCGGCGTCGTGATTTGTCAACATAATCAGATAATTATCCCGCATTGATGGGTCGTGTCAATTGCAATCGTGAGGGCACATTGCGAAACCATGATCAAGTCACCGCTTGCCCGCGATACGGGCTGTTCAGATTCCGCTTGGTTCTGCCGGAGTCGGGCATGCGCAGGGTAGCCCGGGGATAGCGCCACGTGCAGTAGACAAGCAATGCCGCCTGACAAAGGCCCAGAAAGAACCACGTAATCGGTGCCGTCAGATTCGGCTCGGCAAACATCTCGAGGATCATGGCGCCCATGCCAAGTCCCAATGCCTGAAACAATTGCCTGTCTTGACCGCGCAGCGCAAGAGACATCAGCCAGACCTGCGTGAGCATGGTCAGCATCATCGTCACGAATACCAGCAGGCCCGGCAATCCCAGCCCCGCCCACGCCTGCAACCCCGTGTTGTGCACCCGCTTGCGGTAGAAATTCTCGGAAAATTCCTCCTCTGCATATACGCCGGAGCCGGCCCATGGATCGCGGGCGATTTCGCTCAGGGTCGACTGCAGATAAGTCCGTCGTTCGATCATTCCCGTTGATTGCGTCACCTTGCTCAATCCATGCTCGTAAGCCCACTCAAATCCGCCGCCGATCTGGAACAGCGCTCCGACCATGAGCAGCGTTACGACGAAGTGGACGGACTTCCGGGGCCAGCACAAAAACGGAAAAGCGGCCAGCACGAGCACGGCCGCAAAGTAAGCGGCATAGGTAAAGGTCAGGAAGATCCCGCCCAGCAAGGCGAGTATGGCGATTGCGTATAGCGCGCGCCAACGCATGGACCGGGCATTGATCAGCCGAAACAGCATGAACGGGAGCGCAAGGACCAGAAAGTCCGACAGCCAGCTTGGCCACGTCGTCAGTCCCGTTGCGCGCAGCGACATGCCAAGAAAATTGGGCTTCCATTCGGCGGCTTCCGAGGCAAAGTTTATCGTTATCCCCGTAAAGTAATTCAGCGCGATCTGGCCGATTCCGATCAACGCGCTGACGGTTGCAACGGCCAAGAACGCCCGGATTGCAGTTTCGAGATGGCGTTCCGTTCGGATCAGGTTGACGAAGACGAAGGCGACCATCATCCCCTTGGCCAGTGAAATGAAGTTGATGATGAAACGGCCCGGACTGTGGACATGGGAAGCTGCCAGATACGGGAAGTCCAGCAGCAGCAACAGCAGGCCAAAGAACACGACACCGGGAAGCGCGATCTGGAAGGACGGTTGCCGGAAGGATTTGGCGAGCACGAAAAGGATCACCAGCAGCGGCATTACGGTAATGACATCAAAGCCCCCGAATTTGATGCCGTTGGATTGAAGTGCAATGAGCGCAATGACAGTCAGCAGGACATAAGTATCCGCCGCTCTTCGGGCAAGCAAATAAATGCAGGTTGTGACGAGTATCAGCACCAGCGCCAGCACTGTCATCCTGTACGGAAACTCCGCCATCCGGAATTTGGCCCAGAACGAAGGCGAAATGATCGTGCTCGTGTACTGATCCGTACTCACCAGCGCGACCACGACAAGCAAGGCGAGCGTGAACACAATCGAGGTCACCCATTGCCCAGGCCGCGTCATTGTCTGCGAAGATGCCAAACACACTCTCCGTAATTACCTGCGCCAATCAATGTCTAATGAATCCGTGCGGGCTGGCCTTGCACAAGCTGAACCCGGACTTTGGGGTGCGTCCTCGATTGACCGGGGGACGGAATTATTTTGCCGGCGCAGTCTGGTTCACGTCCCGCATTATCGTACATTTCCGCGGCGCAAGCTTCCGGGCAAGCCGCGGCTCCCGACGGCGTTGGCCGTGCGCTGCCCGAACGGCGGCACGCGCGCACAGTGTTCAACAGGCATACCTGTTGCTGCTCGGTTATCACGTCCGCAAACCACAGCGCTGCCGTTGCGCTGCTTCATCATTCGCTGTGCCACATCGTGCTTGTTGCGTTCTGTAGTTCCCGGATTCAGTGCAGCGTCCTCCGCGGGACTGCATCCGGGCAAAACCCCAACCCGGGCGCGCGTTTACTCCATGTATAAAAATATCATTAAAAACAATATGTTACAACTTTACGTCGGCACGCACACCGCGCGTGCTTTGGCTTGCCTGGCGACGACACTACACGCTCACCGCTTCACCGCCAGCAGCCCGTCGCCATTGGGCGCGACCGTAAACCCGGCGCGCTGCAGCCGTTTCGCCACCTCGACCGGCACATCGCGCCCGGAGGTGAGCTTGTTCGGCGTGCCGGTGTAATGGAACAGCTTGCCGCGGCGTTTGAGCACGCGCGCGAGCTGGTCGTAAAACGCCTGCGAGTAGAGTTCCCCGGCAATGCCGAAACGCGGCGGGTCGTGCAGGATCGCAGCGACGGACGCATCGGGCAGCCGCGTGATCTCGACCGCAATGTCGCCCTGGGTCAGCGTGAGCCGCGGGTCCGTCGGTGGTGACCACGGATTCAGGCTGCGCAGCCAGATCACGTCGGGATTGTTCTCGTATGACAGGACCTGCTGCGCGCCGCCCTGCAGGCACCACGCCGCGAAATAACCCAGGCCGCCGCAGGTGTCGAGCACGACCTTGCCGCGCGGCTCGATCAGGCCGACCTTGCGCCCGGCATCCGCATACGGCGAGACCTGCGCCGTGGGCAGCATCTTGATGCCGTCGATTTCAAACGTCGGCGGTCCCCATTCGGTGGGCACCAGTTTGATCAGCGCGTTCGTGAACCGCGCCACCGGTGCGAAGCCATCACCCGTCCAGTAGTAAATCGTCCGCGCTTTGCAGGTCTCGAGATACGGGTATTGCCGGCCCTGCCAGACCCAGCCCGCAGCGCCCACGGCGACCGTTGTCCGCGTCCGCTCCAGGTCCAGCGAACACTCGACCATGGTCGCACCGGTGCGGAGGGCGGCGCGCAGGCTTTGGTGTACTGGCTGGGTGAGTAATGGGCCGGTCATTGTGGGTTGCGATCGGAGGTAAGTGATGATTCTCTCTTGTAATGACCCTTGAAGCTGGGCGGCGGCCCGTAATTTGGTCTTGGATCCGTCGCTCGAACTCTGACTGGCCAGCCAATCCGGTGCGGAACACGACGCTGAATCCGCCTTGTCTGCCCTTTGCTTGACTGCGCGACGTATTATTCCCGGGGCATGTGCCCATACGCACACGTAAGTTCCCTGCCGTCCGGAGCGGTCAATGATGCGCAGGGGTGTGGCTTACGGTGCGGCTTTACCCGGAACTTTAATACCGTACCAGAACTCACAATAAGGAGAATCAGCGATCGTTCCGAAAATAGCCGCATGAAATATGTGGCGCCAAATCACTGTCACAGTGCGCCGGTGATGTCGCGACAGTGGCAAAACCGTGGTTGCCGATCGAACTGGATGCTGCACAATGCACATCTCCCGTTGTGTGCGACGAAAATGAAAAACTGATGAAAACGCGACTGCTGATCGTATTGCCGGTTGTAATCGTTCTGGGCGCTTGTTCCTATACATCGCCTCGTTATTCGATCAATGCGGATACGAATGTAGCGCTGAAATCGCTGGGTGCAACCAACATCGGTGTCGGGCCTTTCGCGGGCCCGAGCAGCTTCAGCAAGACCTGCCGTGGCTTGCGTCCGCTTGAGCCGCCGGACGGCCAGACACATACGGAGTACCTCCGCAAGGCCTTGGAGGACGAGCTGAAGGTTGCGGGCGCCTACGGCGCGAGCAATCCGCGCATTGTGCTCAGCGGTACCGTAAACAAGCTCGAGTTCTCATCGATTCGCGGGTTGACGGGCGGTTCCTGGGACATCGATCTGACCCTGCGTTCCTCAAACGGCAGGCGATTAACGACTGCAGAGCACTACGAATTTGACAGCGGGCTCACCGCGGATACAGCGTGCAGGCAAACCGCGGACGCTTATATGCACGCGGTCCAGAATCTGATCAAGAAGATCGTTCAGATGCCGGATTTCAAAGTGATGGTGCAGTAGCCGTCGAACAGTCGGTCGCCGCACCCGACCCTTCGTAGCACAGTACGCACCGGAGCGTTCATCACGTTACCGGCGCTGCCGGACCTGCCCACGGTGGCCATCCTTCACGAGCGGTCCGGATCGAGTGAGCATTCGACCGTGGCCGCACCCGAGTGCAACGCAGCGCGCAGGGTGTCGTGAACATTCAGCGTGAGCAGGGGGCTGTTCATTGTGGCGTTGCGCTTGCAGTGGCGGGCTATGGCCCGCCTGACGCGCCGATTCTCCCCTATTGCGGGGGTTTAGTCCGGATCAGGCGGCGTATTATTCAAAAGCGCGTAACCGTAATCCCCGCGATACGCGGACGGCCCGCG
>RPOR01000201.1 GCA_003820645.1 Betaproteobacteria bacterium | reverse complement strand
AGCACGAAACGCAGCGTCGGTCGCGCAGTCAGTTCAGCCAAAGTGGTCAAAACCTCTCTGCGCGAGCGGCAGCGGCAGGCCGTCGCGGTCTACGACAACCACGCTGCATGCGCCCTGCGGCGCGCGGATCACGCGCCCGATGCGGGTGACGCGCAAGCCGGCGCGCCCCGCAGCACGCTCGACCGCAGCGCGCTTCGCCGGCGCCGCGGTAAAACACAACTCGTAATCGTCCCCGCCGGCCAATGCTGCAGCCTGTGCCACCGGGGACGCCAGATGCCGGCGCAGCAGTGCCGACACCGGCAGCCGCTCGACAGCCACCACCGCGGCCACGCGCGAACGCTCGCAGATGTGGCCGAGGTCGGCGACCAGGCCATCGGAGACATCGATCACGCTGCGTGCCACCCCGCGCAGGGCCATGCCCAGCGCGATGCGCGGCGCCGGCCAGTCGAGACGGCGCAGGGCCTGCGCACGTTCGGCCGGTTTCAACCGGATGCGCCTGTTGCGCGCCGCCACCGCCAGCGCGGCATCGCCCAGCGTACCGGAGACCCAGATGTCGTCGCCGGCTTTCGCGCCATCGCGGCGCAACGCGCGCCGTGCCGGCACCTCGCCGATGATCTGCACGCAAATGTTGAGTGGCCCGCGCGTGGTGTCGCCGCCGATCAGGTCCACGCCATGTTTGCGTGCCAGCGCCATGAAACCTCGGGTAAACGCAGCAAGCCAGCGTGTATCGACTTCGGGCAGGGCGATACCCAGCGTCGCCCAGCGCGGCGTTGCACCCATCGCCGCCATGTCAGACAGGTTAACCGCCAGCGCCTTGTGCCCGACGGACTGCGGATCGGCGTCGCTGAAGAAATGCCGGCCACCGACCAGCATGTCGGCCGCTACCGCGAGCACCATGCCGCTGCCGGCCTTGACCAGCGCGGCGTCATCACCGACCCCGAGCAGCGTGCGCGGCGTGGCATGCGTGAAGTAACGGCTGATCAGTTCGAATTCGGTGGGCATTCCGGTTCGTATTGTGCCCTGAACAACCGGTCCGATGCGACCGGATTGTTCAATTGCGCTGCCGGGATCTACTTGCGCAAAATATCCGCCATCCAGTCCGCCGTCTGCGTCTGGAACATGTAACGCCGGTTGTTGGCGACATGGTTGCCGCCCTTGACAATCAGCAGTGTGCACGGCCCCGACACTTCCGCGGCGATGCGCCGCGCGTTGTGCGGCGGGGTCAGGCGGTCGAGTTCGCCGCCGACAACGTAGATCGGGCAGGTGATGTTCTTCGCTACGCCTTCCAGCGTCAGCGTCATCGCGTTCTTGCGGGCGGCATCCATGTCCTTGGCATGCGAGCGCACGCGAAACGCCTCGCGCGACAGTTCGTTGCGGCTGTCGAAGGTTTCCACCCAGCTGTAGGGGCCGGACAGCGAGATGCAGGCCTTGATGCGTTTCTCGAACGCCACGCTGCGCGCCGCGTAATAGCCACCGAGCGAAACGCCCCACAGGCCGACCCGTGCGGCATCGAGGTCGGCGCGGGTATTGACAAAATCCACCACCGCCGTCGTCGCCACTTCGTAGTCGCCGCGGATGGGAATGTCGTACTCCGCCTCACCCTGCCCCGGACCGTCGAAGGCCAGCGTGGCCATGCCGCGGGCGAGGAAGATATTCTCATAGACGTCGAGCTCCTCCTTCGTTGAATCCAGCCCCACGCACATGACCACCACCGGGTGCGGCCCGTTGCCCGCGGGCTTGCGCAGGATGCCGGCAAGGCGTTTGCCCAGGTACGGCATCTCCACCCGCTCGCCGGAAAACGGCAGCAGCGGCAGCGCCAGCTGGCGGCACTCGATCACCTTGCGGTGCGCCTGCTGCATCTGTGCGATGTCGTGCACGAACATGAATTTGCCGAAGTGGTAGCAGATCGCCGCGCGGTTGAGATGTTCGCCCGCCGACAGCCGGTAGCCCTCCGCCAGCGCCTTGCGGCCGAGCGCCTCGTGCACCGCCGCGCGCGCGCTCCACGCCGCACACCACTCGTCCCAGTGCGAAATGCCCGCGGTCACCTCTTCAAAATCGGTCAGCGGCACCCCGCTCGACACGAAGCGCGGCGCCCAGTGGTGGATCGCGATCTCCACCCGCTTGTCGGTTCCGGAATTTGCCGCTGCATCGCTCATTGCTGTCCTCGTCAAATAACCTGCAAACCCCGAATCCGGGCAAAACCATCCCCGCGCCAGGATACGTCAAAGCCACAACCGTGGTTTCAGTAGACATTTATCACAAAAAAGCGGCGTCGATTTCTTGTTCCCGATCAAAACCCGGAAAATGATACGGGCCAATTGCTCCATGACACACCCGCAGCGTCCATCTGCACCAACCGGCAGATTCTCCCCACCGCGGTTTTGGTGCAGAATGCGCCCCTTTGACCCACATCGAACCGGAACGACAACCATCATGAATCACGCGCACGCATATACCGTACTCAAACTCGCAGCCGTCGCCACCCTGGGGCTGACCGCGATCGCGCCCGCGGCCGCACAGCATTACCCGACCAAGGCCGTGCGCATCATCGCCCCGTTCCCGCCCGGCGGTTCGTCGGACCTGGTGGCGCGCATCCTGGCGCAGAAACTGACCGAGGCGAACGGCCAGCAGTTTGTCGTCGACAACCGCCCCGGCGCCGGCGGCACACTGGGTACGGACCTCGCCGCAAAGTCTGCGCCGGACGGTTACACGCTGGCGGTGGGCAACATCGCGCCGCTGGCGGTGAACGTCAGCCTGTTCAAGAAACTGCCGTACAACCCGGTGCATGATTTCGCCCCGATCGCGATGTCGGCCGTCGGCACCACCGTCCTGGTGGTGCATCCTTCACTGCCGGTGCGCTCGGTCAAGGAACTGGTCGCCCTCGCCAAAGCCAGGCCCGGCCAGCTCAACTACGGATCAGGCGGCAGCGGCACGCCGGCGCACCTCTCGGGCGAACTGTTCCGCCATCTGGCCAAGGTGAACATCGTGCATATTCCGTACAAGGGCACCGGACTGTCGCTGAATGAGCTGATCTCCGGCCAGATTCAGCTGGTATTCGCGAGCATGCCGGTCGGCCTGCCGCACGTCAAAACCGGCCGGCTGCGCGCACTGGCGGTGACCAGCGAAAAGCGCTCGGCACTGGCGCCGGAACTGCCGACCGTTGCGGAAACCGTGCCGGGCTTCCAGTTCGACAGCTGGTGGGGCCTCACCGCACCGGCCAGAACGCCGAACGACATCATCATGAAACTGAACGGCCAGTTGCTGCAGATCGTCAAGCAGCAGGACGTGAAGGAGCGCTTCGCCGGCCTGGGCCTGGAACCGGTGGGCACGTCGCCGCAGCAGTATGCGGCGTTCATCAAATCGGAAATCGACAAGGTGGCCCGCATCGCAAAGGCGATCGGACTGGAACCGCAATAAGCCGCGCACCGTCACCGGTCGCGCCTGGTATCGCGGGCAGCAGCCCGCCGCCCTGCGCGATCGGGCCCTGCAAACCACCCGCCGGCAACGGCGATTCGGCCAAGGAACAGAGCCATGGAATATTTCTTCTACTGCCGTGACAACCCGGGTACCGGCGCATTGCGCAAACAGTCCGAAGAAGAGCACTGGACGTTCATGGATGCCTATGCATCGGGCTTTGTCGCACGCGGACCGACCATGACCGACGATGGCACCGCGCAAAACGGCAGCATGCATATCGTCGACCTGCCGGATGCCGCTGCCGCCCGACGTTTTGCCTACGAGGAACCGCGCTACAAAGCCGGCCTCTACGGCGAAGTCATCGTCCGCCGTTTCCAGAACGAGCTCGGCCGCGACATGTGGTCATTCAAGGGCGATGCCGAAAAAAACCAGCGTTTCCTGATCATCGCCCGCGGCAAACCCGGCGCCGACCCGCGGGCAACGCTGCAGGACGCACGCCGGCAATACCATGCGCGCAACGGCTACGATGGCAGCCTGATCGCCGGTGGCTCGTTACTCTCCGACGACGGTTCGCGGTGGATGGGCAGCGTGCTGATGGTCGAACTGCGCGATCGCGCCGCCGTGGACGCCATGCTCGCCGGCGACCCCTGGGTACAGGCCGAATCGTACGAAGACATCGCAACGCAGCGCTGGCGGTTCGGCGGCAGACAGCACCTGCGCTGAACCACGCGGCCGGGTCAGCTGCCGGCCGGTCCGCACGGCGGGAATCGCGCGACAGTCAGCCTTGTTGCTGACCGTTCGCCTTCGCCGCCTGCTCCGCCTGCTCGCGCTGCATGCGCTCGAACTGCGCCTTCTCCTCGTTGTATTTTTTCTTGAGCTGCGACGGAAACCAGAAATCCAGCGCCGCGAACCCGAAGAAGAACAGCATCATGATGCTGCGCGTGCTCTGCTTGAGGTCGCCGCCATGGATCAGCACCCAGCAGCCCAGTATCAGGTTCAGCGCGCCTGCAAGGTAGAACGCGTATATGCGTTTTTTCAGCCGCTCGTCCATCGCAATATTCCTCCCTGCTCTCTGCTCAGTCACTTGCGTCCGGCCTGCACTTCAGGCGCACGCAGTTGCGCCACCATCTTGTCGAGCACGCCGTTGACATACTTGTGGCCATCGGTGCCGCCGAAGGACTTGGCCAGTTCAATGGCTTCATTGATGATCACGCGGTACGGCACTTCCGGGCACTTGCGGAATTCAAAGCCGGCGAGCAGCAGGATGCCGCGCTCCACCGGCGACAGGCTCCGGTAGGCGCGGTCGAGCAGCGGCGTAATCAGCGCCTCCATCTCCGGTGCGCCGGCAACCGCCCCTTCGAGCAGCAATTTGAAATAGGCGGTGTCGATCTTGGCGAAGCCTTCGGCTTCGCTCAGTTGCTGGATGATGGTCCCGGGGTCGGTGCCCGCAAGCTGCCATTGATAAAGACCCTGCAGGGCAAATTCGCGCGAGCGGCGGCGGCTGGTTTT
>RPOR01000200.1 GCA_003820645.1 Betaproteobacteria bacterium | reverse complement strand
TCGTTGCTCATGTCGGTCTCCTGTCGGAGGTAAGCGGTAAGCGGTAAATTGGACCGGGTCTCCGGTCATAGTTCACTGCTTACTGCTCACTGCTTACTGCTCACTGCTTACTGCTCACTGCTTACTGCTCACTGCTTACGGATCACTGCTCACCCTTGGCATCCTCCAGCGATTCCTCATACTCTTCACGTTTCTCGTCAATGAAATCCTGGATCACGTCGAACAGGTTCTCATCCATGGTTTCCAGCGATTGCAGCACACCGGTCATTTCCCAGATGGTGTACATCTCGACCGAGGTTTTCAGCGACACTTCCCATGCGGTGTCGGTCGTCTGCAGTGTGCGCATCGGAATTGCCTTGCGCAGCGTCTTCAGATCGCCCTTCACCTTCTGGATGTTGGGACCCCAGTCGGGAAAATGATCGGGCTGGATCATGTCGGGCGACAGCTGGTTGCCGGTGGTGATCAGCTTCAGCATCACCCGCCCGAAGGGCCGCAACACGTCCTTCGCCGACTGGAAGCCATGCTTGATGGCGACCTCGCGCATGATCGCCACAAGGCCGCCCGGCGAATTCTTGAACGGGCAGCGCGCGGCACAGGTCATGCACTGGGCGCAGGCCCAGATTTTTTCCTGCATCGCGTCGTAGATCTGCTCGACATTCTCGGTCCACAACAACTGGACGATCTCGCGCGGGCTGTAATCGTAGAAATGCGCGGAAGGACAGGTCGCGGTACAGATGCCGCAGTTCAGGCAGCCGTTCAGTTCGTGATCGTAGCGGATATCGCTCTTGATATCCTCGAACACTTCGCGCATTTCCGCGTAAGTCGCCATGGCGGTTTCCGGCGGCGCCTTATTTCTTCTTCATGAAGAAAGTGAATTCCTTGTTTGCCGCGTCCGACGACAGCAACTCATTGCCAGTTTGTTTCGCAAACGCCTGGAAATCCTTCACTGCGCCAGGATCGGTGGCAATGATTTTCAGCACCTGCCCGCTAGTCATGTCGGTCAGCGCCTTCTTGGTGCGCAGGATCGGCAACGGGCAGTTCAGCCCGCGCGCATCGAGTTCCTTGTCAAACTGCATGTCAGCCTCGCTCGTTAAATTAGCGTAACATTAAACTCTAATATATGTTGAATTCACCGCGGTCGCAAGACCGTAGCACGAGAAAAGCACGCGACCACGGTGTTTGACCGGCATGATGATTATAGACTTGCTCCATCAGGATCCCCGCGCACCCCGGTACTTTTGCGCGGGACGAGCTCGACCAACCACGATCCACGCTGCGTTGCAGCGCAACATACGGAGGCCTCGCCATGGACAAAAACGACTTTCAAGCGGACACCCGCTACTCAATTGCCTGGCAGCAGCCCGACGGCCGGGTCATTCCAGCCACGATTTACGTCTATCGGGTGCATGATCCGTTCATGATCGTCCGGGTGGCGGGGGCCGATGGCGCACTGCGCAAGATCAGCTATTCGGAAGTACTCAAGATTGTCAGTGCCGAACCGGCAAGTCCTGACCGGCGGCGCACCGTTCCTGCGGCCCTGCTCGACGAAAAAACCTGGCGCGATCGCACAGTAATGGCCCACTATGCTTCGTCGCCGGCGCTGGGCAAATGATCCTGCTGTCAATAAATGCTGACGTTTTTGTCCGCCAGCAGCTGCGATAACCGCAGATTGGCGGCGCCGAGGCGATCCACCAGCATTTCCAGGAATGCGCCGTTGAAATGATGGCGACAGAGTTCCGAGGCCTGCGGCAGCGTTTCGGCGCGGATTTCGATAACGACAATGTCCGTGCTCGCAACCACACTCGCTGAGCGCTGGAATTTCTGCTTGCCGAGATAGGCCATTTCCCCGAAACACTCGCCGGCCTTCAGCACGTTCAGCGGTCTGTCCTGCTTGCGCACCTGTACCTCGCCACTAGCGAGGATGAAAAACGACGATCCGATGTCGCCCTCCTGGATCAATACCGAATCCACCGGCAACCGGTGCCACTTTGCCAGCCGCAGCACTTCCCAAAGTTCGACATCGCTGAAATTGCGGAAGAACTCCAGCTTGCGCAACTTATCGAATTTCTCCGCCTCGGGAATGCCATCGCGGGCCTGGCTCTGGGACCCGCCGAGGACGTCAACCAGGTCCCCGGCAAGATCTCCCCAAGTCTGGTAGCGATCGGCCGTATTTTTCTGCAGCATGCGGAAGACGATGGCGTCGATCTGTGGCGAGACTTCGCTGCGGAAGCGGCTGGGCGGCGCGGGATCAGTATTGATGATCTGGTAAATGATGCTGTAGTTATTGGTGCCCATGAACGGCAGGCGCCCGGTCAGCAATTGGTAGAACACCACCCCCAGCGAAAAAATATCGGTCTGGTAAGTCAGCTCCTGCTCCCGCACCTGTTCGGGCGACATGTACGCCGGGGACCCGACCCCGGTAATCTGCGTCGAATCGCTGGCCGCGTTCAGTGCGGCACCGAAGTCCGACACCTTGATATCGGCATCACCGGCCAGCAGGATATTGGCCGGCTTGATATCGCGGTGTATGACACCTTCGCGTGCCGCATAGTCCAGCGCCCGCGCGCATTTGTAGATGATCTCCAGGACACGGGACAACGGCAGCAAATGGTCCACCCGGGCATACGGCTCGAGCGTCGTGCCGTCGACGTATTCCATCACGATGTAACTCGCGTCTTCGTCTGCTACCGCGTCGTAAATCGCCACAATATGCGGATGCGACAGCTTGCCGGCAAGGGACGCCTCGGCCACGAACAGCTTTCTGTAGCGCTGACCGTACTCCTGGTCGCCCAGGGCCTCGGGAAACACGGCCTTTAGCGCGACATCCCGATCCTGAAACGGGTCGTAGGCCTTGTAAACAACGCTGGTCGCACCTCGACCGAGTTCCCTGATGATCTCGTACTTGCCGATCCTGCGTGTTTCAGGAGGCTGCGGAACAGTGGCGGTACCGACGTCGTCGCTCATCCGGCAAAAGTATCACTAATTTGATGCGTCTGCCGTGCCGCGCAACCCCGCGCGCCCGAGAATCTCACTGGCGTTTGCGATCCTGCTCCAGCTGCAACCGGCGCAATTCCCGCAGCCGGGCCTCGATTGCCGAGAGCTGGTAGAAGTCCCCTTCGCCGAGCTTGAGCGCAATCTGCATCTGCTCCACAGCCGCACCCAGCTCCCCGTTGCGCACATAGGCCTCGCCTTGCGCGCGATGCTGCAGCAGGCGGTTGCCCTGTGCCGCGTAGGCCTGCGCCTGCAACTGGTAGAGCCGCGGCTCTTCCGGCTGCAGTTGCAGGCGTGCATTGACCAGCTGCAGCGCGGCATCCGCCTGGCGCGTCCGCAACAACTGCTCGACGTTGCCGTAGAACAGTGCACGGGAGCCGGGATACAGGCGCCGCGCGGCTTCGAAACACTTGAGCGCCGTCGCGGCTTCGCCCGTCGCGGCAGCCAGCTGGCAGGCAAGATTCTCGATGATCGCGCTGGGCGTTTTGCGCAAAGGCGCCAGTTCGCGCTGCGCCCGGCCAAAATCCCGGGCCCGCATCAGACTGGCCACCAGGCCATATCGACTGGCGGCCTCCGACAGGAACTTGCGTTCGGCAAGACTTGCTTCGAAGAACGCCACCGCATCGCGCGGCGTTTCGGTTTCGGCGCGCAGCTTCGCGCGTATCAACTGGAAATCAAGACTATCCGCCACCTGCCGGTAAGGCAGGCTTTCCATACGGTTCTGAATGTCGGCGATCCGTTCGAAGGTCAGCGGATGGGTGCGCAGATAGGACGGCGCGCCGCCTTCATAAATCCGCGTGGCGCGCTGCATGCGCTCGAAAAAGATCGGCATTCCGCGAGGGTCGAAGCCGCTCGCATCAAGCAGCTGCAGACCGACCCGGTCCGCCTCCCGCTCGTTGTCGCGCGTGAAATTCAGCTGGCTCTGCACGGCGCCTGCCTGCCCGAAAACCATCGCAGCCTCGGCGATCTGCGGATTCGAGCGGGCCGCGAGCAGGGCAACCGCCATTGCCGCAAGTGACATCAACTGGCTCTGGCTTTGCTGATTGATCATGCGCGCGATGTGGCGCTGCGTCACATGCGCGATCTCGTGCGCGACCACTCCCGCCACTTCCGACTCGCTCTGCGCTGCGAGGATCAATCCGGTGTGAATACCGATAAACCCGCCGGGCATCGCAAAAGCGTTGATCTGCGGGTCGCGGATCACAAAAAACTCGAACTCCTGGCGCGCAGCATCGCTGCTTGCGGTCAGCCGGCGGCCCAGACTGTTGGCATAGTCCGCCACTTCCGGGTCATCCAGATAACTGGGGTCTCGGCGGACTTGGCGCATGATGCTCTCGCCGAGCAGGCGCTCGTTCGCCGGCGTTATTGCCGTCGCAGATGCATCGCCCAATTCGGGCAGCGCCTGCGCCAGCACGCGGGGCACGCAGAGCAGGAGCAGCAGTAAAACGAGACGCTGAAACATGATGCTATGATAATTCCGGGCAGCAGGAGTTCCTAATGAAAAAACAATCTGTTACGAGTGCTTTGACGCATTTCGACACGCGCGGCCAGGCATGGATGGTCGACGTCGCAGCCAAGGCGGAAACACCGCGTCTGGCACGGGCCGCAGGACACATCACGATGCAGCCTGCGACACTGCGTCACATCATCGCCGGCGACGCCAAAAAGGGCGACGTACTAGGCATCGCGCGGATTGCGGGCATCCAGGCGGCCAAGCATACCGCCATGTTGATTCCGCTTTGCCATCCGCTCGCGCTGACCCGCGTCGAAATCACCTTTGCCATCAACCGCCGCCGCAGTACCGTGACCTGCACCGCAACCGCGGAAACCGTAGGCCGCACCGGCGTCGAAATGGAGGCACTGGCAGCGGCAAGCATTGCACTGCTGACCATCTACGACATGTGCAAGGCCGTCGACCGCGGCATGCGCATCGAGTC
>RPOR01000199.1 GCA_003820645.1 Betaproteobacteria bacterium | reverse complement strand
CGCCTTTCGCCCTGAAGCCATTCCGCTGCAGATCGTCCACGAAGACGACGCCATCATCGTCATCAACAAGCCGGCGGGCCTGGTGGTGCATCCGGGCAGCGGCAACTGGCAGGGCACGCTGCTCAACGCGCTGCTCGCCCATGCGCCGCAACTGGCGACCATTCCGCGCGCCGGCATCGTGCACCGCCTCGACAAGGACACCAGCGGACTGCTGGTCATTGCCAAAACCCTGATCGCGCAGACCGACCTGGTGCGCCAGTTGCAGGCGCGCTCGGTCACCCGCGTATACCGCGCCGTCGTCCATGGCCGTGTCAAACGCGACGGCAGAATCGAGGGCGCGATCGGGCGCGATCCGCGCAGCCGCACCCGGATGGCGGTAGTGTCTTCCGGCAAGGCGGCCGTCACCCATTACACGGTGCTGGAGCAGCTGACGCGTGCCAGCGTGCTGTCCTGTCGCCTGGAGACCGGGCGCACCCACCAGATTCGCGTGCACCTGCAAAAACTCGGGCACCCGATCTGGGGCGATCCGGTCTATGGCCCGCGCAACGCGCCGGCCACACCACACCTTGCACGGCAGGCGCTGCATGCCGAAAAACTGGCGCTCACCCACCCCGAGTCCGGCGCCGTACTGCACTGGCAAGCGCCGTTGCCGGAGGACATGCAGCAACTGATCGCGGCATTGCGCGCCGAATGAACACGCCGGACCACCCGCACCCGCAATGGATCATTCCCGACTGGCCGGCGTCGCGGCAGGTTCGCGCACTGGTCACCACCCGTGCCGGCGGCGTCAGTGCCGGCCCCTATGCCAGCATGAACCTCGGCATGCGCACCGATGACGATCCGGCTGCCGTCGCGCAAAACCGCGCCCGGCTGCAGCGCTGCCTGCCGCAACCCCCGAAATGGCTGGCCCAGATCCACGGCACCACGGTCGTCGATGCCGACGCGCTGACGGCAATCGTGGAGGCCGACGCCAGCGTCGCACGGCGCCCCGGCACCGTATGCGCAGTCCTCGTCGCCGACTGCCTGCCGATCCTGGTCACCGACCGTGCCGGCACCTGTGTCGGCGTCGCCCACGCCGGGTGGCGCGGACTGGCCGGCGGCGTGATCGCCAACACCGTGTCATCGATGCCGGCCGCCGCTGCAGATCTGATCGCCTGGATCGGGCCCGGCATCGGTCCGGCCGCCTTCGAGGTCGGCGACGACGTGCGTCAGGCTTTTTGCGACCGCACGCCGGAGTACGGCACCGCGTTCGCGCCGCTGCGCCCCGGCAAATGGCTGTGCAACCTGCCGGCGCTGGCGCGCACCGCGCTGCATCGCAGCGGCGTGACGGCGGTGTACGGCGGCGAACTGTGTACGGTCAGCGATGCCGTACGGTTTTATTCTTACCGGCGTGACAGAGTGACCGGGCGCATGGCGGCACTGATCTGGCTGGCGCCGCAGCCCGATACCGTATAATCCGCGGTCTTCCGCAACAGCCGCATGCTCATTCCCGCCCGCATACCGTGAACACCCTGACGTGGATCATCCTGACCACCCTTGCCGGCGGCGTGCTGTCGGCCCTTGCCGCGAGCCTGTTCGCGATCAAGGCCAAAGCGGCGCAGATTCCGATGCTGGTCAGCTATGCCGTCGGCGCACTGCTCGGCGCCGCGTTCATCGAAGTGCTGCCGCACGCGTTCAGGGAAAGCGACAGCATCGAGGCGACCGCGGCAACGGTATTGTTCGGCATCCTCGCGTTTTTCGTGCTCGAGAAACTGGTGCTGTGGCGGCATTGTCATGTCGAGGAATGCGAAGCGCACGATCCGCATCTGCCGCCGCAGCACGACCACGGCCGCAGCGGGCTGATGATCCTGATCGGCGACACCTTCCATAATTTTGTCGACGGCGTGCTGATCGCGGCTGCCTTCATGGCCGACACCGAGCTTGGCATCGTCACCGCCATCGCGATCATTGCCCATGAAGTGCCGCAGGAAGTCGGCGACTTCCTGATCCTGCTGCACTCCGGCTACAGCAGGCGTGCCGCGCTGTTCTACAACGTACTCTCCAGCGCAGCCATGGTGGTCGGCGGTGTGCTCGCCTATCTCACACTGCAGGTGGCGCAGGCGCTGGTGACGCCGCTGCTGGCGCTGGCGGCCGCCAGCATGCTCTATGTTGCGGTTGCCGACCTGATTCCGGGCCTGCACCGCCGGCCCGAACTCGCCGCGACCGCACAGCAGGTCGTGCTGATCGGGCTGGGCATAACCACCATCTGGCTGGTGGGCGTCTGGGCGCACGGCCACTGAATCACCACCAGGACGGAGGCCCGGACCGCCGCCGGCAGCGGCAGGGCATTATGTTATCGTCCGCGACATTCCTGTAATCGGCGTGTCGTCGCCGCGCCGCAAGCTGTCGACCAGTCATGACCGACACCACACCAAACTCCGCCACAGACGCATTTGCCGGGCTCAGTCGGATGTTGCTCGGCGACGCCACTGCCAAACTTGGCGGCGGGCAGTCCATGCCCGACGCGGCCGAGATGATGAAACTGCTGGCCGCCGGCATGGCCGAGAACAGCGGGCGCTGGCTGGATCTGAACAGCCGCTATTATCGCGAACAGCTGGCACTGTGGAATGCCTATGCCGGCGGCGGTGCCGCAGCCCAGGCACCGTCACCGCCCGCCGACCGCAGGTTCCGCGCGGAAGAATGGCGTGAACCCTACTTCAGCTACCTCGCCCACTCCTATCTGCTGTCGGCAAACTGGCTGCAGGAGATGACTGCCGCCGCCAAACTCGACACCCACGCCAAGCGCAAGCTCGAGTTTTACACCCGGCACATGATCGATGCGCTGTCGCCCGCGAATTTTCCGTGGAGCAATCCCGAGGCGATCAAGATGGCCGCCGCCACCGACGGCGAAAGCGTCAACCGCGGCCTGAAAAACCTCGCGGCAGATATCGACAAGGGCCTGGTGTCGATGACCGACGAAACGGCATTCGAGGTCGGCCGCAATCTGGCGACCACGCCGGGCGCAGTCGTCTACGAAAACGATTTCATGCAGCTGCTGCAATATGCGCCGCTCACCGATACGGTGCATGAACGCCCGCTGGTGATGGTGCCGCCCTGCATCAACAAGTACTACATTCTCGACCTGCAACCCGACAATTCCTTCGTCCGCCATGCCATCACGGCGGGACACACGGTGTTCATGGTGTCCTGGCGCAACATGCCCGAGACCATGGGCCGCGCGACCTGGGACGACTACCTCGAACACGGGGTAATGCGCGCAATTGCCGTGGCACAGGACATCTGCCGTGTGCCCCAGGTCAACGCGCTGGGTTTTTGCGTCGGCGGCACCCTGCTGGCCTGCGCGCTGGCCATACTGCGCGCGCGCGGCGCGAACCCGGTGGCCAGCACGACCTTCCTCACCACCATGCTCGATTTCAGCGACACCGGGGAACTGAGCGTGTTCGTCGACAAACCCTACGTCGCCGCACGGGAAGCGGAGTTCGCCAACGGCGGCGTTCTGCACGGACGGGAACTGGCGCTGACTTTCGCCAGCCTGCGCGCGAACGACCTGATCTGGCCTTACGTGGTCAACAACTACCTCAAGGGCCTTACACCGGAGGCCTTCGACCTGCTCTACTGGAACAGCGACAGCACCAACCTGCCGGGAACAATGTACGCGTATTACCTGCGCAACACCTACCTCGAAAACAACTTGCGCGTACCCGGCAAACTGCAGATGTGCGGCGTGCCGGTCGATCTCGGCACCATCGACATGCCGGCCTACATACTGGCGGCGCGGGAAGATCACATCGTGCCCTGGCGCACGGCGTACAACACGACTGAACTGCTCGGCGGACCGCTGCATTTCGTACTCGCGGCCAGTGGGCACATCGCCGGAGTGATCAATCCAGCGGCCCGCAACAAACGCAATTTCTGGACCGGTGATGCGCTGCAGCCGGCAGCAGACGCCTGGCTCGACGGCGCCGCCTCGCATCCCGGCAGTTGGTGGCCGCACTGGACGAACTGGCTGGCGGAATTCGGCGGCGCGCCGATCACCGCACCCGTCGCGGCCGGCAACGCCGCCTATCCGCCACTGGAACCGGCGCCGGGCCGTTACGTCAAGGACAAAAGCCGGTAAGTCGCCCTGGAGCAGCACGCAGCACGGCGGATTGCTGGTAAATTACCGGCATAAGCTCAACCAAGGAGGCGGTCATGTCACGAGTTGCGGTTGTCACCGGCGGTATGGGTGGCCTGGGTGAGGCCATCTGCATCAAACTCTCGAAAATGGGCTACCGGGTCGTCGCCACCTATTCCCCCGGCAACAAGAAACATGCCGACTGGCTGGCGGAAATGCGGCAGCAGGGTCATGACTTCCGCGCCGTGCCGGTCGATGTCACCGACTACGATTCCTGCCAGCGCGCCATTGCCCAGATTAGCAAAGACCTGGGACCAGTCGATGTGCTGGTCAACAACGCCGGCATCACCCGCGACACCACGTTCCGCAAAATGGATCAGGAAGCCTGGCATGCCGTATTGACCACCAACCTCGACAGCGTATTCAACATGACCAAGCACGTGATCGACGGCATGGCCGAGCGCGGCTGGGGGCGGGTCATCAACGTCTCCTCGGTCAACGGCCAGAAGGGCGCCTTCGGCCAGACCAACTACTCGGCCGCCAAGGCCGGCATGCACGGTTTCACCAAAGCCGCGGCGCTTGAATACGCAAAAAAGGGCGTTACGGTGAATACCATCTCGCCCGGCTACATCGGCACCAAGATGGTCATGGCCATTCCCAAGGAGGTGCTGGACAGCAAGATCATCCCGCAGATTCCCATCGGCCGGCTGGGCAAGCCAGAGGAAGTTGCCGGGCTCGTCGCCTACTTGTGTTCCGAGGAGGCCGCCTTCGTGACTGGCGCCAACATCGCCATCAACGGCGGCCAGCACATGCAATAACGCAGCGGG
>RPOR01000198.1 GCA_003820645.1 Betaproteobacteria bacterium | reverse complement strand
TCGCTCGTTGTACGGGTATCGTAAAAGCGTGAGCGGTCAGGCATGAGTGTGCCTGCCTTCACGCTTTTCTCCCCTCACGATTTCGCCTTAGCGGCGCGTTTTTTTGGGTCGAAATTTCCCAATTAAGAACTCTGAGCAGTGACCGGGAAAACGGCGGTGCGCTGTTTGTTGCACGAAGTTTGCGAGGCGCAGGTGCCTCTTACTCCTTCTCTCTCACGCTCTCACGCTCGCGCCGGCTTTGGCCGGCTCATCCCGTCCATCATACGGTCAGTTCCTTGACGCATCTGGACACGCTTCTAGAATGCTTGGTAAGCACGATGGCAACCCGGTTCGTCGATGCGGCATGAAATGCAGGAGGCTGGAAATTTCTCAGAGATACGTCCTGAGCAGAATGTGGATACAGCCTAAATGCAAAAAACCCAAGTGGTTGGTTACGTGATTTCTTGAGCCACGCGCCAGGTGCTTCGCGCACCTTACACTCGGCGCGTCGCCACAAACGTAAGGAAAGCCGCGTTGAAGACCATCACTCGCTTCTCGCACCAGTACACCGAGACTGAAGACTGCTGGATCCCCATGCCAGATGGGGTGAGGCTCGCCGCCAAGCTGTGGCTGCCGGACATCGCGCAGAAAAGGCGTGTCCCGACGATCATCGAAGTCATTCCCTACCGCAAACGCGATATCTACGCGCCTCGCGACGCCATGCATCACCGGTATTTCGCGGGCCACGGCTACGCATCCATGCGCGTGGACATGCGCGGATCGGGCGATTCAGACGGCATCCAGGGCGTGTTTGCAATTGGGGACGAGGCAGACGATACGGTGGAAGTGCTGAAGTGGATCGCGCAACAGCCGTGGAGCGACGGCCAGGTCGGCATGTTCGGCATTTCGTGGGGCGGCTTCCAGGGTATACAGACGGCGAACCGCGCGCCCGCGCAGCTGAAGGCCGTAATTGCCCAGTCCTTCGCGCCCGACCGGTATCGCTACAGCCAGGTTTATCGAGGGGGCTGCGTGCTGTTGCGGTCCATCCGCTGGTCAAGCCAGCTTTTTGGTTACAAATCGCGGCCGCCCGATCCCCAACTCGTAGGCGAGAAGTGGCGCGACATGTGGATGGCACGCCTCGAGCACGACACGCCGCAGATCGTCGCAGCGCTGAAACACCAGGCATTCGACCGGTACTGGAGCGAACGCGCCATCGATTTCCGCAACATCAAGGCGCCCTTCTACGCGCTGAGCGGTTGGGCGGACGGTGCTTATGTCGGTGCGGTGAGCGAGACGCTCGACAACCTGTCAGCACCCGTGAAAGGCATTATCGGACCCTGGGGACACCGCTACGGCCACCTCGGCATGCCGGGGCCGGCCATCGGCCTGCTGCAGGAAGCGCTGCGGTGGTACGACCACTGGATGCGAGGCAAGGACACCGGCATCACGCGCGAGCCGAAGTTGATCGCATGGATGCCGCGGTCGGTCCCCGCGAAAACGTTTTACGCCGAGTCGCCGGGCCGCTGGGTGGCCGAAGATCAGTGGCCTTCGCCGCGCATCAAGCCGCTCCGCTTCTTCCTCGCCGCCGATGGCACGCTCGCTGACAAGGACGGACGGGCAACGAGACGCACCTGGAAGTCGCCTCAAACCCTGGGCCTTGCCTGCGGCGAACTGATGCCGTGGTTCCAGCACGGCCCCAGCCCCGAGCTTCCTGGCGACCAGCGCATGGACGATGGCCAGTCGCTGTGCTTCGACAGCCCGCCACTCAGGCAGGACCTGGAAATTCTCGGCACGGCGAAGGCCGACTTCACGCTCGCCGTGGATCGGCCGACCGCTTTCGTGTGCGTGCGCGTCTGTGACGTCGCGCCCGACGGAGCGTCCACGCGCGTCACCTACGGCGTATTCAACCTCACGCACCGCGATGGCGCCGCCAAGCCCAAAAAGCTGCAGCCGGGCGTCGAATACAAGGTGCGCTTCCCGCTCATCGACAGCGCGTATTCGTTTGCCAAAGGCCACCGCATCCGCGTCGCCGTTTCGACGACCTACTGGCCGCTCATCTGGCCGTCGCCGGAGCCCGTCACGCTGACCCTGGTCGCCGGCAAGAGCGCGCTGTGGCTGCCGGTGCGTCCGCGCACCAGGCGCGATGACACGCCGCCAAAATTCAAGGCGCCGGAATCCGCCCCCGCCTTCACCAGGACGGTGCTCACGCCGGGCGGGCGCAACCGGACGATCCGCACCGATCTCGGCAAGGGCGAAACCGTCGTCGACGTGACGGACAGCGGCGGACGCAACCGCTACGATGAAATCGATCTCATTGCGGAAGCGCGCTCGACCGAGCGCTACCGTGTCGTCGAGGATGACCCGTTGTCCGCAACCGCCGAAGTGACGTGGACCTGGGAATTCGAGCGTGGCGCATGGCGCATCCGTACCGAAAGCCGGACGCACGTGTCCTGCACAAAGCGGGACTTTGTCATCCGCGCGAGGCTGGAAGCATACGAGGGGGACCAGCGCGTGTTCGAGCGCGATTTCGAAGAGCGCGTGCCGCGCAACGGCAATTAGGCTGAAGCAAGGGAGAAACACCATGAGATACGAAAAGCTGGGAGTCGTACTGCTCGTCGCGACCTGCGCGTTTACGAGCGCCTACGCACAGAAATATCCGGAACGGCCGATTACGCTGGTGATTCCTTTCCCGCCTGGTGCTTCGACTGATGCGTTCGGCCGACTCATCGCGCAGCGGATGGCGCTCGACCTCAAGCAACAGGTTGTGGTGGTCAATCGCGACGGTGCGGCCGGTGTCATCGGCACCAACTACGTTGCCCGCTCGGCGCCGGACGGTTATACGCTCTTGTGGGGCACCTCGTCCGGACTCGCGATCATGCCGGCACTGAAGAAAAAGCTGCCTTATGACCCTCAACGCGATTTCGCGCCTATCAGCCTGGGTGCAAAAGTCTCGTGGGTGCTTGCCGTCCATCCGTCGGTGCCAGCCGACAATGTCAAAGCGCTCGTCGCGCTCGCAAAAAAATACCCCGGCAAGCTCAATTTCGCCTCTGCGGGAACAGGGGGTGCGCCACACCTCGCCGGCGAGCTCTTCAAGGCAACGACTGGCATCGACGTCGTGCACATTCCCTACCGTGGGACTGCGCTCTTTGCCGTCGATCTCGTTGCGGGACAGGTCGATTACGGCTTCGCAAGTCCGCTTACGACGCAACCGTTCACGCGTACCGGACGGTTAAGGGCGCTTGCCGTGACGGCCGCTAAGCGGCTCGACGTCTATCCCGAAGTTCCGACGATGGGCGAGGCCGGCTATCCGACTTTCGAACTCACGCAGTGGTACGCGATGGTCGCGCCCGCGGGCACGCCGGCCGGCATCATCGCGACGCTCAACGCGGCTGTCCGCAACGCTTTGACTGATCCCAATGTGGTCAAGCGCCTCGCCAACGATGGCGGCATGCCCGCGCCAACGACTCCCGAAGGCCTCGCAGCGTTCATCCGCGATGATACGGCGTCGTACGCGAAGATTGCGGAGAAGGCGGGTATCAAGACCGAGTAAAAGGCGGCTGCCTCTTTCAGAGGCGGCTGGTCTATGGTTTACACCAATGCAATGCGACGAGAACTTCAGTCGGGCACGCCGAATTCTTTTCGACAAACCTCGGCCAGCGCCGCAACGCCCTGGCTGATTTCCTCGTGGCTCAAGTTGGCGAAGCACAGCCGCAGGCGGCTGCGGGCGTGAGCCTTGTTCACCGACCATTCCGGCCCGGGATTGATGGCCACACCGGCGGCCTGCGCCAGCGGGAAGAGCTTCAGCGCATCTACGCCGTCCGGCAGCTTCACCCACAGGAAAATGCCGCCCTGCGGATCGTCGAATTCCGCCGCCGCGCCGAAGTGTTCACGCAGTGATTCCATCAGCGTCGTGAGCTTCGCGCGCAGGCTCTTGCGCAGCGCGGGCACGTGTTTCGCGAAATGCGCCGTGCAGTATTCTGCCAGCACCATCTGTTCCAGCGCGCCGGAGCCGGCATCGGTTTTTATTGCGAGCATGCGCGACATGATCGACCACGGCGCCACGATGTAGCCCACGCGCAGGGCCGGGGCGATGGATTTCGAGAACGAACCGATATGAATGACATTGCCCAGATCGCTCATCGCGTAGAGCGCGGGCGGGCGCTCGCCCGACCAGCTGAGGTCGGCGTAACAGTCGTCCTCGAACACCGGCACGCCGTAGTCCGCGGCAAGCTGCAGGAGTGCTGCGCGCCGCTCCACCGGCAGGACGGTGGCGGTCGGGTTCTGCACTGTCGGTATGGTGTAGATGTACTTGGGGCGGATGCCTTTCGTCTTCAGGTCGGCGAGCGCGTTCGCCAGTGCATCGATGCGCAGCCCCTCGCGGTCGAGCGGGATGCCCACCGGCGTCACGCCCAGCTTCAGCAGGCGGTTGATCGAGCCCTGGTAACAATCCTCCTCGATGAGCACGGTATCGCCGCGCGCGAGCAGCGTGTGGTTGACCAGGTCCAGCGCCTGCAGCGAGCCCGAGGTGATCAGGATGTCGTCGGCGCTGCAGGCGATGCCGGCATCACGCTTCAGCTTGACCACCAGAAAATCGCGCAGCGCGCGGTAGCCCTGCGGGCCGCTGTTCAGGCCGTAGGTCGAGAGCGTGCGCCCCTCGCGCCGCAGCACCGCATCGGCTGCCGCGATCAGCCCGTCGAGCGGCAGCGCGTCCGGATCATTGTTGCCGCCGGTGAAATCGTATTTGACGCGGCCGGTCCAGCGGGCGGCGGCGGGTGGCAGGCCTGCGGGCAGCAGCGGGGTGAAATCGAAAGGGGCTGAGGTCATGGGCATCCTGCTGCGGGATTGTTGTTATCGGGACGGAAGCATCAAGTGGTCTGACCCCATTGATCTATTCTCACTGACTGCAGGGTCGGGCCATTGTTTGCCCACAATAGTACACTAGGCCATTCGCGGTACTGTTGAATTGGAAATCGCCCAGGAGCAATGTCGAAGTCAAGCCGGTGAAACTGATCAGGCCCGGCGAAGGTTCAGCCGAGGTCGAGCAGATTTATGACGAAATCAGCAGGGTCAAGGATCC
>RPOR01000197.1 GCA_003820645.1 Betaproteobacteria bacterium | reverse complement strand
GTGCGGCGCTTGACCACCGGGAACAAGGTATCGACGGCCACCGTACGTTTCGGATCCAGTCCTTCTTCCACAGCGCAGCTGGTTGCATCGTTCGCGACCGGCGCGACCAGAATCAGTGCTTTTGCCGAAGGTTTATCGCCGCTTTCAACGGTTGCCCCCAGTTTGGCCAGCAGCGCTGCCAATACCTCGTGGCCCTGCGGCTCGGCTTTGCTGATCCAGACGCTGGTCGGCCGCGCCGCCGGCGCCGGTGCTTCCGGCACGATGATCGGCTTCATTTCCGCGTCGTAGTCATAAAAGCCCTTCTTGCTCTTGCGACCCAGCACGCCGGCCTCGTAGCGCGATTGCATGATCAGGTTGGGGCGGTAACGCGGTTCCTGGAAAAACTGGTTGTAGATCAGTACCGATGCCGGCTGTGTGACATCGAGACCGGTGAGCTCCATCAACTCGAACGGCCCCATGCGGAAACCACCGACATCGCGCATTACGCGGTCGACGTCCACAAACGACGCGATGCCCTCATAGACCAGGTGCGAGGCCTCGAGCGTGAAACCGCGGCCGACCTGGTTCACCAGAAAGCCGGGCGCATCGGTAAGCCGTACCGGTTCGCGGGTCATCCGCTTGCCGATCACCATCAGCGCCTCGGACACCCAGTTCACGGTCAGCAGACCGTCGATGACCTCGACCAGTTTCATCAGTGGCACGGGATTGAAGAAGTGGAGCCCGGCAAACCGCTGCGGTGTTTTCAGTTTGGCGGCAATGGTGGTCACCGACATGGAAGAAGTGTTGGTGGCGAGTATGCATTCCGGCCCGACGATGCCCTCCAATTCGCCGAACAGTGCGCGCTTCGCATCGAGGTTTTCGACGATCGCCTCGACTACCATGTGGCAGTCCTTGAACTCAGCCAGCGACTGCGCGACGCGAATGCGGGCAGTGGCGGCATCGGCATCGGCCTTGCTGATGGCGCCTTTCTCCGCGGCGCGGGCCAGCATCTTGGCCACGAAATCGCGCGCTTCGTCAGCAGCGCCGGGGCGCGTATCCATCATCAGCACATGCATGCCGCCAGCAGCGGTGACTTGCACGATACCGCGGCCCATCGCCCCGGTCCCGATTACGCCGACACACAAATCAGCGCGGTTGGCATCAAAACTCATGGTCAGCCTTATATAAAATTATTAATAAAAACAATTACTTATGGTTAACGACCCTTGAACGCAGGTTTGCGCTTTTCCATGAACGCAGTCTGGCCTTCCTTGTAATCCTCGCTCTTGTAGCAGACGTCGACCATTTTCTGTACGGCGTCGAGGTCGCGCTTGGCGGGATCCTTCAGGTATTCGACCAGCGCACGCTTGATCGAAGCGATAGTCAGCGGCGCATTACCGGCAATCGTCGTCGCGTAATCGATCACGTATTTCTCCAGGTCAGCCGCCGGCACCACGCGATTCACCAGATTCATCTGCAGTGCTTCCTGCGCATTGAACTGGCGCGCGGTAAAAAAAATCTCGGCGGTGAACGCCGGCCCGACGACATCGGCCAGACGCTTGATCCCGGTAAAACGGTAACCGAGGCCCAGTTTGCCGGCCGGCACGCCGAACTTGGCGTCATCAGCGGCAATGCGCAGATCGCAGTTGACGGCGATCGCGGTGCCGCCGCCGATGCAGTAACCGCGGACCATGGCGATCGTCGGCTTCGGGCATTCCTGCAGCGCCTTGCCGGCATTGTCAGCGGCGGTGTTGTAGGCCTGCACCGCATCTTCGCTGCTGCGCTTTTCCTTGAACTGCGAAATGTCGGCGCCGGCAACGAACGCTTTTTCACCGGCCCCCTTCAACACGACGACGCGCACCGTGGGATCCTGGGCAAAGTCGGCCAGCACCACCGGCAGCGCCTGCCACATTTCAAACGAGACCGCATTGTGACGCGCCGGATTGTTGAACGTAATCCAGCCGATGCCGTCCTTTTTCTCTGCCAGCAGTCGATCGGTCATGGTTTGTCGCGCGGTTCCCGGATGGTTCATGGCTGTCCCCATAAGTTCACAATGTATTAATCGGCAAGATAACGCTCATTTTAACCGATGCAGCTGCCCTTCCGACACCATGCCCGCAGTATGCGGCCCCGAACGCCCGAAGACCCTGCCATGGTCTCACCGGCTCGCACAGGACGCACGCGGTCCGCTGTCCTGCCTGAACACTCTTCAGCAGTTCTCCCTTGAACCAACCCGACGGCGTTCACCGGTCCACTGGCCCGATCGACCCCCGGTCGCAGCGCCAGGCCGGTCTGCTGCGAATCGCGAAAACAATGTTCTGCGGCATTTTCGCGATCGGCGCTAAGGGTGCGTGGCATCAGACCGGCGCGACGATCGCATTGCGGCGAGGCTCATCGGCGCAGCCATCACGCTGGTGGTGCTGATCTCGATGGTGGTGGCGCTGGTCGACCTGGCGGTGTGCTGATCATCCCCGCAGGACGTCCATAGCGGCTAACGCAAGTTCGCAGGTGCGCCGGACCGCCAGAGATGATCACGCCAGCGCACGCCGATCCACAGCGTCAGGGCAAGGCCGGTCAGGCAATAGACGGTGGCCAGGGCGCGGAAGCCGAAATGCGCAATCAGCGGCCCCGCCGCCAGCAGGCCGATCGGCAGGGTGTAGATCGCCAGCATGCGGATGCCCATGACCCGGCCGCGGAAGCGTTCCGCGGAGCTGCGCAGCAGCATCGCCGCCATCGGCACCATGCCCAGGCTCTGCGCAAAGCCCGCCAGTACCAGCAGCAGCATGCCTCCGGCAAGGCCCTGCATCTGCGCGAACAGCAGCGTCAGCACGTACCACCCGGCGCAGCCGGTGACCATCATCCGCGCCGGGCGCACGGCGTGTCCAAAACGCAGCAGCACGATCGATCCGATCAGTGCGCCGCCGGCAAATCCCGCAACGAGGTAGCCCAGTCCTGTCTGATCCGTGCCATAGATTTCCTTGGCCACATACGGCAGCAGGCCGTTGACCAGCGGAAACGCCGTCAGGTTGACCAGCAGCGCGAGCCAGACGGCCGCCAGCAGCGGCGGCGTGTTCCAGACGTAGACCATGCCCTCTTTCAGGTCCTGCCATGCCGACGGCCGCAGGGCCGGCACGGGCAGTGCGGACTCGTGTCCGATGCGGCGCGGTCCGGCTACGCCCAGCGTCAGCAGCAGGCTCAGCACATAAAAACAGGCTACGACAGCATAGGCCGGCGCGATGCCCAGCACGGCGACCAGCCCTGCCCCGGTCAAAGCACCCATCACGCGGGCCGAATCCTGGGTGGTGCGGGAAATACTGGCTGCGCCGACGAACTCGCCGATGGGCAAGGTTTCACCAATCAGCGCGTGCCGCAACACCAAGTCCGACGGGCGCACCAGGCCCATCAGCGCAGTGATGATAAATACGTGCAGCGGTCGCAGCGCACCGGTGAACGCCAGCAGCATCAGCACACCAGCCAGCACGGCGTAGGTGGCGCGCATCGCGCAGAACACGCGCTTGTTGCCGAGGCGATGTCCGGCGACGCCGAACAGCGGCGAGAGCAACGTGCCGACGTATTGCAGCGATGCGAACAGCGTCAGCAGCAGTACCGACCCGGTCTCGACCAGCACATACCAGCCAAGGATCAGCGTCTCCATCTCGAATGCCCATGAGGCGGCGAGATCGGAGGGCCACTGAAAGCGGAAGCTGCGGACCTGAAACGGTGCGAGCGTGGCGCTGCGCGGCGGCGTGCTCAAAATATGATCAACGACGGCCTCAGTCCACTGGCATGCCGTTGCGTAGCAGATCGCGCGCTATGAACCAGCGGTGCACTTCGCTGGGTCCCTCAAAAATGCGGAACACCCGGCAGGCACGCGATATGTATTCGAGCGGCAGGTCTTTGGATACACCCATGCCGCCGAGCAGTTGGATCGCGCGGTCGGACACGCGGGCAATCATTTCGCTGCCCTGCAACTTGACCATCGCTGCCTCCCGCCGCCAGTTGGTGTCGCCCTGATCCATTTTCCAGGCGAGCCGCCAAGTGATCCAGCGCACCATCTCCATTTCCTGCCAGCTGTCGGCAAGCCACCATTGCACCTGTTGCCGGTCGGCGAGCAGCGCGCCGAAGGTCTTGCGCTCGTTGGCCTGTTTCAGCATCAGGTCCATGCAGCGCCGGGCGTAGCCCAGCGCACGGCACGCGATTTCCATCCGCCGCACGCCCAGCCGATTCTGCATCGGCCCGAAACCGTTGCCCACTTCGCCCAGCACCTGATCATCGGACAATTCGACATTGTCGAAGAACACCGCATAGGGCGCGTGCTCGCCCATGGTATTGAACACCGATGGGATCGACAGGCCCTTGGTGCCCTTGTCCACGAGGAACGCGGTCATGCCGCCGCGCGACCCTTTTGCCGGATCCGTGACGGCCATTACGATCAGGAAATCGGCATGCCGCGCATGGCTGATCCAGATTTTCTGGCCATTAATCACCCACTTGCCATTTTTGTACTCGGCGCGCGTTTTCATCCCGGCCGGGTCGGAGCCGGCGCCCGGTTCCGAAATGGCGATCGCGCTTTTCTTCTCGCCGCTGGCGTAAGGCAGCAGGTAATTTTCGATCTGGCTGCCCTTGCAAGTCTCCCGCAACATCCACAGGTTCGGGCTGTCCGGCGGCAGCACGAAGGGCACGATGCTGGTTTTGAGCTCTTCGATGACTACCGCTTTGGCCAGCATGCCGAGATTCTGCCCCCCGTATTCCTCAGGCACATCGATACCGTAGAGGCCGATGGCCTTGGCCTTGCGGTTCAGTTCCTGTTCGACGTCGGGATCGATCAGCGGTGCGTCGGTCAGGCCGCGCTCGGCCTCGCGCTTGATGACGTCGCGTTCCAGCGGCAGCAGTTCCTCGCGCACGAAACGCGCGACCGTGTCACGCAGCATGCGCAGCTCTTCGGGCAGTGTGAAATCCATGTGGTGTTCCTCCCTGTCTATTCCAGCACCATCAGCCAGTCGACCGCGGTGGCGCCCTGTGCACCGGCGAGCACCGGGTTGAGGTCGAGTTCGGCGAGTCGTGCACCGGCCGCCGCACCCAAACGCGACACCGCGCTGACCATC
>RPOR01000196.1 GCA_003820645.1 Betaproteobacteria bacterium | reverse complement strand
TTACGACAACAACACCAAGCGCACCGCGGCGCGGGCCGAGGTGGTGGCGCTGATCGAGACCACCTTTGCTGCGTGGACCAGTGATGAGGTGGTGGCGAAGCTGGACGCTGCCGACATCGCCAATTCGCGGCTCAATACGCCGGACCAGGTCTGGGATCACCCGCAGTTGCAGGCGCGCCAGCGCTGGCGCGAGGTGGAGACACCGGCGGGGCCGATTCCGGCATTGTTGCCGGCGGCGACCTTCGGGGGCTTCGAGGCGCGCATGGATCCGGTGCCGGCGGTCGGTGAGCACACCGCCGCCATACTTGCCGGGCTGGGCTACAGTGCCGCCGAGATTGCCGGCTTGAAGGCGGCCGGCGCCATCTGAATCATTACCGGTAGCGCCGGCTCCCCGGTTTCAGCCCCGGTGCGTCCGGGGATGCAGTGTCCGCCATAAGTTCGATACCGAACAGAGCAACCCGGCGCCAGGCCCGACAATATTTTTGCAGCCATGGTGGCCTCGGGCAGGATTGCCGGCGCCGAGGGCGGCTTGGCGCGTCCGCCGGCGCGCAAAAAATTCCATTCCGTCGAAGGAGGCGTGAGATGAATGATTACGCAATGCTGATGCTGGCTGCAATCCTGCTGGCTGGGGGCTGCGGCAAAAAAGAAGATGCGAGGCCGGCTGCGCCCCGGCCATCGCTGATGCAGCCGGGTGATCCATTGCCGCCGTCTGCGCCGACGCCACCGCTCCCCGCTCCCGATGTGCCCAAGGGCGCGGTGGCTCCGTTACCGCAAGTGGGGCAGGCAGGTGACCACTCCAGTCCCGGATTCAAGGACGGCGGCAAGCCGGATACCGGGAAGTAGCTCGTTGTTGAAAATCATGCACGTTTACTGAAAGGCAAAGACTATGGGATTTGATCAAAAAGGCGAGACGGTCTGCAACATTACATTCGGGAAAAACAACAAATGGGATGTCAGCGAAACCGGTTTTGACAAACCGCTGGCCTCATTCGATACCGAGACCGATGCGCGCAATTATGCCGAAGGACTTGCCAGGGCCAAGCAGGATTCGACGGTTGAGCACAAGGACAAAGCGGTCAGCTGATTCATTTGTTTGACCTGCTTGGGTCGGCATCCAGATAATTACCCGCTACCGTCAAGCGGCACGGGGGTCCCCGCGCACTCGCGGGGAGAGTGAGCTTAAAAGCCAGTCTTGGGTGTTATATACGTATTTGTTTTTATTGATTATTTTTAGAAACACCCGCGGCCTGCCAGTCGTAATTCCTGCGATCGATCAACAGTTCCGGGCGCATTTCCTTCGGTGAATTGATGCCGATCAGCGCCATGTCGGTCATCAGTTCGCTGCGCATCAGGTTGATCACATGCTGCGCGCCGTGTTCGGCGCCTATGGAAATGGCGTAGAGGAAGGGGCGGCCGATGAAGACGAAGTCGGCGCCGAGCGCCAGCGCTTTCAATACGTCGGTGCCGCGGCGGATGCCGCTGTCCATCATCACCGCCATGTTGCCGGCATTGGCCTTGACGCCGGGCAGCATGCGCAGCGGGCTCACCGCGCCGTCGAGCTGGCGCCCGCCGTGGTTGGAGACCATCACGCCGTCGACGCCGGCATCGCGCGCGCGCGCAGCGTCCTGCGGGTCGAGGATGCCTTTCAATACGAGTTTGCCTTTCCACAGTTGGCGCATGAGCTCCACATGTTTCCACGACAGCCGGTCGCGGCGTCCGGCCTGGCGGTTGAGCCCGGAGATCATCGGCACGCGCGGGCCCATGTTCTCGAAATGCGGCATGCCGTGGGTCAGCGTGTGCCTGAGCATCGACAGGCACCAGCGCGGGCGGATGGCCATGTCCCAGGCGAGGCGCAGGCTGGGGCGCAGCGGCGTGCTGAAGCCGGTGCGCACGTTGTTCTCGCGGTTGGCGAGCACCTGGACGTCGACGGTCAGCACCAGCGTGTCGTAGCCGCCTTTCTCGACGCGTTCGAGAAGTTTTTTGATGACATCGTCTTCGCCCGGCAGGTAGGCCTGGAACCAGGCGGTCTTGCCTTCCTGTTTGACGCGTTCGAGCGCCGTCAGCGCGGCGCCGCTGACCACCATCGGGATGTTGTTGCGCGCCGCGGCGCGGGCGAGCGCGACATCGCCGTCGGCACAGGCCATTGCGGTGCCGCCCATCGGCGGGATGCCGAAGGGCAGGTCGTAGTGTTTGCCCATCAGCGTGGTGGCGAGCGTACGGTCGCCGGTGTCGATCAGGGTTTTGGGGATGAACTGCAGTTCGTCCCACACTGCGCGGTTGTCGCGCAGCGAGGCGTTGGTTTCGACGCCGCCGTTGATGTAGCCGAAGATCGGACGCGGGATGCCGCGCCGGGCGGCGTCCTCGAAATCGTCGAGGGCGAGCATGGATTGCAGGATGCGCGGCGCGGAGGAGGACAGGGCCGCGGTAGCGGCGTTTTCGTAGCTGACGCTGGACATGTTCTTTTGTGACGGGGTGATTGCGGTGGAGCGGCGATGATACCGGTTGTAGAGCAGGGTGCAAAAAAAGCCCGGCAGTGCCGGGCTTTCTCGGGATGGCCGGCTGCGGTTACAGCAGCTTGATCACCATCTTGCGCCACTTGATGGTGCCGCCGGGTTCCTTGCCGGGATCTCCGTTCCGTTCAGTTCGATGACGCGCTGTACCGCAGGCCACGCATACCGGGGTATGCCGGATCAGCTTTTGCCGATGAGCTTGACGAGCTTGCCGTGCTTTTCATAGTCTGTTCGCACGCGCGCCTGCGCCTGTTCCGGAGTCGTGTACCAGGGCTCGAAGGCGTCGAGTTTGTTGTCCGGCCTTTCGAGCACTTTTTTGATCTCGGCGTTGAGGCGATCGACGATGGGCTTGGGCGTGCCGGCCGGCGCGAACACGGCGACCCAGCCGCGGTATTCGTAGCCCGGCACCCCTGATTCGGCAACCGTCGGCACATCCGGGAACCGTTTGAGGCGTGAGTCGGAGGTGACCGCGAGTACCCGCAGGCGTTTCGCCTCGAGCTGCGTCAGCACGGCTGCCGGTGTGCCCGCGAGCAGCTGCGCTTCGCCGGAGACAACCGCGGTGGTGGCGGGGCCGCCGCCTTTGTAAGGGACGTGCAGCATCTTCGTATTCGTCATCGAATTGAGCAGTGCGATGGCCATGTGGGAGAAGCTGCCGCTGCCCGAGGAGGCATACAGAATCTGATCCGGGCGCGTGCGGGCGAGTGCTACCAGTTCCTTGACCGATTTCACCGGTAGCGACGGATGCGTCACCAGCAGGCCCGTTTGTGCGACCAGCAGCCCGACCGCCGTGAAGTCACGGAGGGTGTCATACGCCAGCTTCGGGTAGGTGTAAGGATTGCTGATGTGGCTCGCGGAATGCACCATCAGCGTGTAGCCGTCCGGGGTTGACTTGGCCAGGGCCTCGGCGCCTATGCTGCCGGTTGCCCCCGGACGGTTGTCGATGATGAACTGCTGCCCCATCGCTTCGGACATTTTTGTAAACACCAGCCGGCCGGCGACATCAGTGAGCCCGCCCGGAGGCCAGGGGATGATGACACGCACGGGCTTGCCGGGATAGGTCTGCGCCTGTGCTGAAGCCACCGCAAAAATCATGGTCAGCATTGCCGCGCACGCCGTTGCAAATTTGTATCGCATCAACATTTTTTGTCTCCCTGGAAGTTTTGGTGACCGCGGGGGTGCGGTGTGAACGATTTCGCATCGGCTTCGACGACAGGTGATCCTTTGCACTGCGTCCTGCGCATGATACGCCGCGACTGTGGATCGAAGGCATCGCGCCGGTGCATTGCGCAGCGGTTGTCCCAGATCAGGATATCGCCGACACGCCACTGGTGGTGCCAGGTGAATTCGGCTTTTGTCGCGTGCGCCCACAGTGCGTCGAGCAACGCTTCCGATTCAGCAAGCGGGAAGTCAGTGACATGGGCATGCGGTCGCCGCCCGAGATAGAGCGCACTGCAGCCCGTTTCCGGATGCTGCCGTACCACCGGATGGCGGGGGCCGGGGGTGGCGCGTATATCCTCCGCGCCGGTATAACCCGGGCGCAGTTGCCCGCCGGAGGTGTAGCGTTGGTCATGCTTGATCGTCCTGCCGTGAACGGCGCGGCGAAGCTCTGGCGCCAGCGTTTCCAGTGCCAGATACATGTTAGAAAATCCGGTGTCGCCGCCGCTGGGCGGAATCTCCAGCGCATGGAGAATGCTGGCGCTCGGCGGCACCTCGTTAAAGCAGCTGTCGGTGTGCCACACGGCTTCGCCGTCACCGAGCCCGCCGATCGCAACGCCGTTTTCGACCACATTGGAGATCACGGCAAGTTCAGGAAACTCGCGTGGTTTCTGGCCCTGATGCACAGGTGCGGCCGGGGTAAGTTCTCCAAAACGTCGCCCAAAAGCAAGGAGCTCGGGGACCGTGAGCTGCTGTCCGCGGATCAGGATGACGAGATGGTCAAGAAAAGCCCGGCGAACCGCTTCAACTGTCTTGTCGGTGATGGTGCGTACATCGCCACACTCCACCAGTGCCGCGATCGGTGCATGCATCGGGGTCACCTCGACTTCGCTCAAGTGGTGCGTTTCCGGGACTGCTGCCATATCCGGGGCGTTGCTCCTTACGACAGTCTGCCGCTCGGGCGTGTCGAGCGGATCAACCCGGACTCGCGTCTCGTCAGCGCTTCACAACCGGTTTTGGCAAAAGCCAAAACGTCGCGATGTGCCATTGCAGCTGAAATGCGGGGCGGAGCGCGTTTTCTTATTCTGCGACTGCTCGCAGGGCGGGGCGCGACGGCATGGCAGGGCGCAGCTGGGGATCCACGAACTGCAGGCAGTGCGGCCCGAGGTCGTTGATGGTGCAGCAACCGAGCAGCGCCATGTTGCGGCTGATTTCATCCCGATAAATCTCCAGCGCGCGTGCTGCGCCGGCTTCGCCGCCCGCGGCCACACCGTAAAGCGTCGAGCGGCCGACCATCACCGCGTTGGCACCCAACGCCAGGGCTTTCACCACGTCGCTGCCGCGCCGTATGCCGCTGTCCATGAACACCGTCGCACGCTTGCCCACGGCATCGACGATTTCCGGCAGCACCTCGATCGGTGAAATGATGCCGTCGAG
>RPOR01000195.1 GCA_003820645.1 Betaproteobacteria bacterium | reverse complement strand
GCCTTCGACAAAGGTGACGAGAAACCAGATCGCCATCAGTATGGCCGTGATGACCAGATTTTTGCGCCAGTATTCCTGGTGCTTGTCGGAAAGTTCCATGCAGCCCTCCTTTGGTTGAAAATCCGCTGGGCAGTCGCAGGTGCGCGTCGCCCTGGCTTTTTTGTGACTTTTTCCCCTCAGGCATCGTAGTCAAAAATACTTACAAAATCCTGAACCTTGGCCCTACAATGGGACGATCGCAGTGCAGCACGGAATGGCTGGCACGTGGTTTTAAAAATTTAATAAAAACAATTAGTTAAAATTGTTAACGGAGGCAGGGCCGGATGCGCATACTGATCAGCGAGGACGATGCCGCTCTTGCCGAAGCGTTGCGCTTTGCACTGACGCAGGCGGGGTTTGCGGTGGACTGGGTCGGCAATGGACTCGCCGCCGACGAGGCGCTGAAGAATTCCGGCTTTGGCCTGCTGATCCTTGATCTGGGGCTGCCCAAACTCGACGGTCTGGAGGTGCTGCGCCGGTTGCGGCGCCGCAATGATGCGCTGCCGGTGCTGATCCTCTCGGGCCGCGAGCAGCCCGAGGAGAAGGTGACGGGTCTCGATCTCGGCGCCGACGACTACCTCGTCAAGCCGTTTAGCCTGAATGAGCTGCAGGCGCGGGTACGGGCGTTATTGCGGCGCGGCCATGGCGCAGCTTCGCCGGTGCTGACCTACCGCGACCTGAGTTTTGACCCAGTGGGGCGTACGGCGAGCATTCGCAACCATCCGCTGCCGCTGTCCACGCATGAGATCAGCGTGCTGGAAGTGCTGGTGCGGCGCTTCGGCCGGGTGGTCAGCAAGGAGCAGCTGGTTGAACAGATTTATACGTACGACCAGGAAGTCAGCCAAAACGCAATCGAGGTCTACGTGCACCGGCTCCGCAAGAAAATCGGCGATACCGGCCTGATGGTGCGCACGCTGTACGGCCGCGGTTACGCGCTGGATTACCTGGATCAGTGACGGCGTTGCCGGCTTCAGACGTCGGGTTCGGCTGCGCCTGCGTCGGCAAGCAGCGCACGCACCTTGGCCATCAGGTCGCGCGTCGAAAACGGCTTGGTCAGGTAGGCATCAGCGCCCAGCGCCAGGCCGCGGGCGACCTCCGCTTCGCGGCCGCGGGCGGTGACCAGCATGATCCGCGTCCTGCCCAGCGCGGGGTCGGCGCGGATCGCCCGGCACAGCGCGAAGCCGTCGATCAGCGGCAGCATCACGTCGAGCAATACCAGGTCCGGCGCGGACTGCCCGAGCAGCCGCAGCGCAGCGGCACCGTCGCGTGCGGTGCTCACCCGGTAGCCCTCCTTGTTGAGCAGGAATTCCAGCGACAGCAGGATGCTTTCCTCATCCTCGACGATCAGCACGCGCGCGCCCATCGACGGTCAGGCGGCGAGGCCGGCTGCACCACTGCCCGGCAACGGCAGCGTGAACGAAAACTTCGCACCCTGGCCAGGCGTACTCTCGACCCACAGCCGGCCGCCAAAGTGCTGGATGATTTCCCGGGAAATGGCGAGGCCGAGGCCGCTGCCGCGGGGTTTCCCGGCGGGCGTGTCGGTGACCTGGCGGAATTTCTCGAAAATGATGGATTGGTCGGCGGGGCTGATGCCAATGCCGTTGTCGGCAACTTCGACGCGCAGCGCCGCGGGTTCCTCCAGCAGCGCGACGCTGACCCGGCTGTCGGGTTTATCGCAGAAGTTGGCGGCATTCGACAGCAGGTTCAGCACCACCTGCATGATGCGATCGCGATCGGCCATGATCAGTGGCAGCCGTTCCGGCACCTGCAGCTCGAGGCTGATGCCGCGCTCCTTGTAGATCTGGCTCAGCGCGGCCACGGCGTCGTCGAGTACTTCGCGCATGTCGATTGCGCCGGGATGCCAGTCGGCGGCGTGGGATTCGATTTTGGAAAGGTCCAGTACCTGGTTGATCAGCCGGGTCAGGCGCTCCGATTCGCGGGTAATGATGCCGAGGAACTTGCGGCGTTGTTCCGGTTCGAGTTGCGGGTTGTCGCCGAGAATTTCGGAAAAAGCCCTGATCGAGGTCAGTGGCGTGCGCAGTTCATGGGTCACCGTGGAAATGAAATCGTCCTTCAGCCGATCCAGTTCCTGCAGCCGCTGGTTGGCGCCACGCAGTTCATTGGTGGCTGCTTCGAGTTCCCGTGACTTTTGTTCCAGCTGGCGGCTGTAGGCGAGTGCCTGTGAGGCTTCGTCGATGATCGCCATGACCTCGTCAAGTGCCAGCGGCTCCTCGACCACGACGGAGGCGACCATGTCGCGGGCCGACGCGCTGCCGATGGTGCCGGCGATTTGCGATTCGACGTAATGCACCAGTACCGCATTCGCAGTGACCTGTCCGATGCCGGAAATGCCCTGGCTGCGCGCATAGGCGGCGAACGATTCGTTGGCGCGTTCCGGACCGATGAAGCGGGTGAGCAATGTCTGCAGGTCAGCGACTGTCGCGCTGCCGCGCCAGAAGCGCGACCCGCTGCCGGGGATGACATGGCGGAACACGTCGACGAACAGATTGGCCTGGCTGTGCTCGGTTGCCGTCGGCCGCCGCCACAGCGAAAAGCCGACATAGCAGCCGACGTTCACGAGCATGCTCCAGAACAGGCAGTGACTGATCTCGTCCATCCCGTCGAGCCCGAACAACTGTTGGGGCTTGAGCAGGTCGAAGCCGAAAATGCCTTCCGTCAGGAAGGTGATCGGCAGCCAACCTGATTTGGCGAATGAGGGCAGCAGCAGCGAATACAGCCAGACCAGAAAACCCGCGCCCAGGCCGTACAGCGCGCCGAGCCGCGTCCCGCCTTTCCAGAACAGGCCGCCGATCATCGCCGGCGCGAACTGGGCGACCGCAGTAAACGAAATCAGGCCGATCGACACCAGCGCATAGGCTTCGCCGGCGAGGTGGAAATAGCCGTAGCCGAGCACCAGCACGACGACAATTGCGCTGCGGCGGATGCCAAGCAGCAGCCCGGACAGGTCGGGTCGCTCGGTGAGCCGTAGAAAACGCCAACGCAGCAGGATCGGCATGACCAGGTCGTTGCAGACCATCGTCGACAGCGCAATGGCCTCGACGATGACCATGCCGGTTGCGGCCGACAGGCCGCCGACAAAGGCGAGCAGGGCGAGCCAGGTCTTGTGTTCGGCCATCGGCAGCGTCAACACGAAGGTGTCGGCGTCGACGGTACCGGCCGGAAAATGCATCAGTCCGCCCAGCGCGATGGGCAGCACGAAAATATTGATCGCAAACAGGTACAGCGGAAACAGCCAGATCGCCTTGTTCAGGTGGCGTTCGTCGACGTTTTCGACGACGGCGACCTGGAACTGGCGCGGCAGCAGGATGATCGCCAGCATCGACAATACCGTCAGCGACGCCCAGGTGGTGTAGTTGCCGGCGGCCCCGCCCTGGAACAGCAGCGCGTTCAGTTCGGGGATCGCTGCGGCCTTGTCGAACACGTCGCGGAAGCCGTCAAACATGCCATAGGTGACGAATGTGCCGACCGCGATGAATGCGGCGAGCTTGACGATGGATTCGAAGGCAATGGCGGCAACCAGCCCCTCGTGGCGTTCGGTGGCGTCGAGATGGCGGGTACCGAAAAGGATGGTGAACGCCGCCAGCAGCATGGCAATGTAAAAGGTGTTGTCCTGCAAAAAAGGCAGCGATGCGGTGGACGCTGCGGCCACGGTCGTCGGGTATTGCAGGATGGTGGAGAAACTG
Source organism: Betaproteobacteria bacterium (assembly GCA_003820645.1). Taxonomy (GTDB): domain Bacteria; phylum Pseudomonadota; class Gammaproteobacteria; order Burkholderiales; family SG8-41. The sequence continues at coordinate 1,505 of RPOR01000195.1, read as the reverse complement.
GCCGAAATGGCTTTCAGCTGCAGCGCGATATAGGGGACGATCCCTAGCACCGCAATGATCGTGACCAGTCCGCCCAGGACATGACTCTTGCCGTAGCGCGAGGCGATGAAGTCTGCAATCGAGGTGATGCGGTGTGTCTTGCTGATGCGGATCATTTTCAGCAGCACGAACCACCACAGCACCGCCATCAGCGTGGGGCCGAGGTAGATCGGCAGGAAGCCGACGCCGCTGGTGGCGGCGCGGCCGACGCTGCCATAGAAGGTCCATGATGTGCAGTAGACTGCCAGCGACAGCGCATAGATATACGGATTGGCGATGATGCTGCGGCCGGCATCGGCCCGCTTGTCGCCATAGTAGGCAATCGCGAACAGCAGGCCGACATAGGCGAAGGAGATGACGACAATCAGTGCGCCGGTGAGCATCGCGATCAGGAATCCCTGCGCTCGATGATCAGTGTCATCAGCGCGATGACGACCATCCAGGCCGCGAACAGGTACAGATAAATCAGTGGAATGCCGAGCACGCGGTTGTCCCCGGCGAACAGCGACAGGATCGGATAATTGAACAGCAGGCATCCCAGCAGGAACAGCGCCACCAGGCGCTGTCCCTTGAGGGTGGGTCGGATCATTGTTGCCCTACGGCGGGTGAGATTCGCCCAAGGCGCATCCGCTCAGTCTATTTCGGGTTCTGCTTGAGTTGCTCGAGGATGGCCGGGTTCTCCAGCGTGGACACGTCCTGCTTGATTTCCTCGCCTTTGGCGATCGAGCGCAGCAGGCGGCGCATGATCTTGCCGGAGCGGGTCTTGGGCAGATTGTCGCCGAAGCGGATGTCGCGGGGCTTGGCGATCGGTCCGATTTCCTTGCCCACCCAGTCCTGCAGCTCCTTGATGAGCTTTTTGGCGGCCTCGCCTTCCGGACGTGCCTGCTTGAGCACGACAAAGGCAACCACGGCCTCTCCGGTCAGGTCGTCCGGACGGCCGACCACGGCGGCCTCGGCGACCAGGCTGGTATTGGCAACCAGCGCCGACTCGATTTCCATGGTGCCGAGACGGTGACCCGAGACATTCAGCACGTCGTCGATGCGCCCCATGATGCGGATGTAACCATCCTCGTCGTAGGTCGCGCCGTCACCGGCGAGGTAATACTTGCCGTGGAAATCTTCCGGGAAATAGGTCTTCTTGTAGCGCTCGGGGTCACCCCAGATCGTGCGCAGCATCGACGGCCAGGGTTTCTTGATGACCAGGATGCCGCCCTTGCCCTTGCCGACGGAGTGCCCGGTTTCGTCGACGATATCGGCGATGATGCCCGGCAGTGGCAGCGTGGCTGATCCCGGCTTCGTGGGTGTCGCGCCGGGCAGCGGGGTGATCATGTGGCCACCGGTTTCGGTCTGCCACCAGGTATCGACGATCGGGCAGCGCCCGCCGCCGACGGTATCGTGGTACCACATCCAGGCTTCGGGGTTGATCGGTTCGCCCACGGTGCCGAGGATGCGCAGGCTCGACAGAT
>RPOR01000194.1 GCA_003820645.1 Betaproteobacteria bacterium | reverse complement strand
TGACCAGTTTTCTGCTTAGCGTTCACCGTTTACGGCTTGCGTGTTCCTGCTCACCGCTGACGGCTTACTCCAGCACTTCGATCAAGTGTTGCTGGTTGGTGTAGATACACAGGTCCCCGGCAATGACCAGAGACTTTTTGACGATGTCCACCGGCGCGAGATCGGTGTTTTCCAGCAGCGCGCGTGCCGCAGACTGGGCATAAGCACCGCCACTGCCGATGGCCACCAGACCCAGTTCAGGCTCCAGCACGTCACCGGTACCGGTGATAATCAGCGAATGCTCGCGGTCGGCAACGGCCAGCATGGCTTCGAGCCGGCGCAGCATGCGATCCGTGCGCCAGTCTTTCGCCAGCTCCACCGCAGCGCGCATCAGGTTGCCCTGGTGCTTTTCCAGTTTTGCTTCAAACCGCTCGAACAGCGTGAACGCGTCGGCGGTGCCGCCGGCAAATCCGGCAAGTATCCGGTCCTGGTAGATGCGGCGGATTTTGCGTGCAGTCGCCTTGACCACGATGTTGCCCAGTGTGACCTGGCCGTCACCGCCCAATGCGACGCGTGCGCCGCGGCGCACTGAAAGTATCGTCGTGCCATGAAATACCGCGTCTGCCATCGGATTACCGCAAGTAATTGATAATTTTTGAAAAGCCGGTTCAACTTCGATTAAATGAGGGCAACCGCCGCACATTCAAGCCTGCCGGCGATCAGGACTCCAGCCGGAATACCAGGGGTACGCGCACCCAGCCTTCGACATTCTGCGCGCCGCGGCGCGCCGGCACAAACCGCCAGCCGTGCACCGCCTCAAGTGCCGCACCATCGAGCAATGACGAGCCGCTGGACTGGTCGAGCTCGACCCGCACCGGCGTACCGTCAGGATTGACCAGCACCTTGAGCATGACCTGGCCCTCCTCACCGTTGCGGCGGGCGGCCAGCGGATAACGTGGCGGCGGATTGCGCAGATATGCGGCATTAAACTCCGGCGGCGTGCCGGCCGTCTCGGCGCGCGCCGGCAACGGAGCGGAATCCGCAGCCGGCACCGCGGGCGGCTCCATGGCCGCACGCTGCGGTTCCGCAGGCAGTGCCGGCGCGGACGGAGCCACTGACGCCGGCTGCGCCGGAGCAGCCGTTGCATCGCTCATTGTGCGTGGCGGTCCGCCGGGTGCACGCTGCCGCTGCAGGTGCGCCCGCTTCGGCATGGCCGGCAGCGGTTGGTGCGGAGACACGGCCGGAGGCACCGTGACACGCGGTACCATCACCACATCGAGCACCGGGGTCGGTTGAACCGACGTGCCGCGACTCCAGCCCGGCACCAGCAGGAACACCAGCGCGTGGCACACCAGGCTCGCCACCAGGCAGCGCGCGAGCAACTGCTGCGGCGCATGCAATTCAGTCTGCCCGATGCCGTACCTGTCGCCCGTACGCACTGCTGCGCTCATTGCCAACTGCGCCGCCCGCTGTCTTCAAAAAGGATGAGCATTATCAGCCCAACTGGAACGGCTCGACAAATGGCCGCGCGATCCGGTCCGTGGCCTGCCGCGTTATACTCGCCCGGCACGATGAAAACCCTGCTGATCCTGCTGATCGACGGTTACCGCCTGTTGCTGTCGCCGTTTTTCGGCACACAATGCCGTTTCTATCCCACCTGCTCGGCCTACGCGCGCGAAGCGATCGAGACGCACGGCGCGCTGAAAGGTACCTGGCTGACTGTCAGACGCATCGGCAAGTGCCACCCGTGGCACGAGGGTGGCATCGACCCGGTGCCGCCCGTCAAACGCTGACGCGAACCAGCAGTCCCTTCAGGTATTCGCCTTCGGGGAAATTGAGCGCGACCGGGTGATCCGCGGCAGCGTGCAGCCAGCCTTCGATGCGGGCGTCGATACCGGCATCGAGGGCCCCACCGGCGACGATTTTCTGGAACAGATCGGGACTGACACCGCCGGAACAGGAAAAGGTCATCAGCGCCCCGCCCGGCTTGAGCATTTTGAACGCCAGCAGGTTGATGTCCTTGTAGGCGCGCGCGGCTTTCTCGGCATGCGCCGCTGTCGGTGCGAACTTCGGCGGATCGAGCACGATGACGTCGAAGCTGCGCCCGGCATCGCGCAGTGCGCGCAGCGCCTTGAACACATCGGCCTCCAGCCATTCCGCGCCATCCAGCCGGTTCAGCGCAGCATTGCCGCGCGCAGCGTCGAGGGCTGCGGCCGAACTGTCGATCGCCATCACCGCTGCAGCCCCGCCGGCCAGCGCATTGATCGCAAACCCGCCCGTATAGCAGAAACAGTCCAGCACCGTCTTGCCGCGAGTCAGACCGCGCAGCCGCAAACGGTTGTCGCGCTGGTCAACGTAGAAGCCGGTTTTATGGCCCAGTTCGGGATTCACCGCGAACTGCAATCCATGCTCGACAACGATCAGCGGTCCCGGCGCCGCAATGCCGCGCAGCAGGCCGGTGTGCGGCGGCAGCCCTTCGAGCGCACGCACGTCGGCGTCGGAACGTTCGATCACGCGGACGATGCCGGGCAGCGCTGCGAGCGCATCGCCAACCGTGTCGCGCCAGCGTTCGGCACCCGTGCTCAGCAACTGCACGACGACGGTATCGCGATAACGGTCGGCGATGATTCCGGGCAGGCCGTCCGATTCACCGTGGATCAGCCGCACGGCGTCCGTACCGCCCTCGGCCAACAACGCGCTGCGGCCCGCTGCCGCGTGCGCAATGCGCCGGGCGATGAATGCCGCGTCGATATCGCGCACCTTCCAGTCCCAGACCCGCGCACGGATCTGCGACTGCGGGCTGTATGCGGCGACGGCCAGCGGCACGCCGTCGGCCGATCGCACTTCGACCGCGTCGCCGGCCTGCGGGTTGCCTTCCACCCGCGCCACGCCACCGGAAAATATCCAGGGGTGCCGGCGCTGCAGCGACCTCTCGCGGCCCGGCTTCAGGATGAGTTTGTGCATGAATTCGGTGATCGATTAAAAGCAGACTTACCGCCAAGACGCCAAGAGCGCCAAGAAAAGCAAAACTGATCATTTTCAACAAGACCGGTTCATCGCAACCCTATTGGATACGAAGACCGGACGCGTGATGCACCTCCTCGAAAAGATTCTGCTTGGCGTCTTGGCGGTAGGATCTTCGGTGTTCAGTTCTTTTTTTTAGCCCGCGGATGCGCGGCGTCGTAGACTTTCGCCAAATGCTGAAAATCCATCTGCGTATAGACCTGCGTCGTCGAAATGCTCGAATGGCCGAGCATCTCCTGCACCGCGCGCAAGTCCCCGCTGGACTGCAGCACGTGGGAGGCGAACGAATGGCGCAGCATGTGCGGGTGCACGCGCGCGGCGACGCCCTGCTGCAGCGCCCGCTGCCGCACGCGGGCCTGGATCGCCCGCGGGCCCAGCCGCCGCCCCTGCTGGTTGACGAACAGCGCCTGTTCATCGAGCCGGGTAATTGCCGCGCGTTGTTTCAGCCACGCCTGCAGTGCAGCCGCTGCATGGCGGCCGACCGGCACGATTCGGGTTTTGCCGCCCTTGCCGGTCACGCGCACGGTCGCATCGGCAAAATGGACATCGTCGGGCGCCAGTGCGGCCAGTTCGGCCAGCCGCAATCCCGAGGAATAAAACAGCTCCAGCATCGCCTTGTCCCGTACAGCGAGCGCATCGGTTGCGTCGATCTCGACCAGTTGCCGCGCCTCGTCCGGTGACAGCGCCTGCGGCAGGCGTTTGGCGCTTTTCGGCGCACGGATGCCGACGCAGGGGTTATGCGTACAGCCGTGGTCACGCGCAAGAAAATGATAAAAGCCGCGCCACGCCGAGAGCATGCGGGCGAGGCTGCGGCCGTCGAGGCCTTTGCCGTGCAACTGGGCGATACCGCGCCGGATATCGTGAGCCTGCAGCCCGGCAGGCGGCGTAGCGCCGGCAAAATCCAGCAGTGCCTCGATGTCGCGCCGGTAATTCGTTGCGGTATGCGCCGCGAGCCGGCGCTCATGGGTCAGGTGCCGCAGATAGCCCTGCAGCAACTGCTGCGCAGGACCGGATGCAGCGGTGGCCGGTGGCGTAGCGGTTGATTGCCGGCGCCCGCGGGCGGTCACGCCGGTTCCAGATGACGCAGCAGGCAGGCCGCGATGACTTCACCGATGCGGGTCAGGTACAGCGTACCCATCTCGGGATAGAACCGCTGCAAATCCTCGCTTGCCAGCGCGAGCACACCGAAGGTGTCCCTGCCCCGCAATGCGACGTAGGCATATGACTTCAGCAGCGGCGCGGCTTCACCGAACAACGCCGCGGTATCTGCCATGGCCAACGGGCCACAGTGCGGATGCAGCAGGGCGGCCGCAAAAGCGCGGGTCGCATCGGATACCGGCACGTCGGCTGTTGCGCCGCCATGCCACAGGCACAGTGCCACGTGCGGCACCGCGAAATCCTCGCGCAGGTTGAAATCGACGGCATGCAGCAGCGCCGGAACATCGCGTGCACCGATCAGCGCCAGCGTCAACCGATGCACTTTCTCGCCGATGACATCGTTCTCTTCGCCGAACTGGATCATTTCGGTGAGCTTGTTCTCCAGCTGTCTGGCACGCTCGCGCAGCGTCAGGATCTGCCGTTCGCCTATCGATATGGCACGGCCGCCGTGCGGGTGCGGGATGAAAACGTCGGCGACGACTTCAGCGTAGTTCTCGAAAAACTCCGGGTGCTCCTTCAGGTACGCCGCGACGTCATCGGGTTTCATCAGCAAGTATTCCTTGGTTTCTTGTCATTGTGGCCATGCCATTTCGCCTTCAAAGACGGTTACCGCCGGTCCGGTCATCAGCACCGGCTCGCCGGCGCCTGCCCATACTATAACGAGGTCGCCGCCGCGCGTCGAAACCGTGACCCGGACATCGAGCAGCCCGCGCTGGATGCCGGCAACCACTGCGGCGCACGCGCCCGTGCCGCAGGCCAGTGTTTCTCCGGCGCCGCGCTCGAACACGCGCAGCCGGATATGCGTGCGATCGACGACCTGCAGGTAACCGGCGTTCACGCGCTGCGGAAACAGCGCGTGGGCCTCGATCAGCGGGCCCTGCGTTGCCACCGGCGCGGCATCGACATCGGTGACGACCTGCACCGCGTGCGGATTGCCCATCGATAAGGCATTGATTTTAATAATATTTTTGTTAACTTGCAGATCGTATAGCGGCGCCGGTGCCGGTGCCGCGAAGGGTATGCGCGACGGCTCGAACACCGGCACGCCCATGTTGACGGTGACCTGTCCATCGGCCTCCAGCCGCGGCTCGATGACGCCGCCCGGTGTGCCGACAC
>RPOR01000193.1 GCA_003820645.1 Betaproteobacteria bacterium | reverse complement strand
GGTATTCTTCAGCTTCAAACTGGCTGCACTTTGCAGTGGCAGCCGTGTTCCCACTTTCAAATACGAATGGCTAAAATCGGCATGGTGTGCACTTGGTTTCGGTCTTTCTCTGCGGATGAACAGCGGGAACCAAACGGCGGGTCAGGAAGGCCTGATCGCCTGGTCGATTCCATCCTGACGATCGGGCACGCTGCAAAGATCCTGAACGCACCTTCAACAACCAGGCGCTGATGGGACGCCGAGGTGCGACATGTGGATATGAACCATGGCCGATGAAAACACGGGATTGATCCGCCCTTACAGCGGAACCCTGGTCGAACTCAGCCGCGCGCTGGACGCCTTCCTGATCGTTCTGAGTTTGTGGCTGACGACGAAATGGCTCGGCCTGCGCTGGACCCACTTGTGCACGATCCTGTCCCTGCATGCGGCCCTGATTTTCATCGTCGCGGCAAGCTATCATGAATTGTACCGGTCCTGGCGCTCCGATCCTCTGCACGTGGAATCAACGCGCATCTTGTTGTGCTGGGGAATCGCAGCGATCGTGACAGGAAGCACGGCTTACGTCATAGATCAGGGTGCCAGCTTCCCGCACGAACTGGCATGGCGGTGGCTCGTGGCGGCGCCCGTCATACTGGTGACCACCCGCATCAGCATACGGATGGCGTTGCGGGTCGCCCGCATCAGAGGGCACAACTTTCGCCGGACGGCGATCGTCGGCAGCACGCGCATTGCTGCCCGGCTTGCAGACACCATCAAGGGTGCTCCATGGCTGGGGCTGCGATTCGTCGGCATCTACGACGACCGCGACTCGCAGGACACGCGGGACTACCCGCCACTCAGGGAACTCATCAGCGGCAACATAGACGCCCTGATCAAGGCAGCGGAGGAAGGCGACGTCGACTGCGTATATATCACCCTGCCGCTGCGCGCGGAATTGCGCATCAGGGACCTGATCGACCGGCTTTCCGAACTGCCGATATCCGTGCTCTACGTCCCGGACTTTTTTGTGTTCAACATGCTGCATGCGCAATGGCAGCAGATCGGCAATCTTCATATCGTCAACGTCGTAACAACGCCGTTTCTTGGCGTGAGCGGCCTGACGAAAAGGCTGGAGGACATCGTGCTGTCCAGCCTGATCCTCTGCATAATCGCAATTCCCCTGGCGCTGATCGCTGTCGCCGTCAAGGTGACCTCGCCGGGCCCGGTTATTTTCCGTCAGCGGCGATTCGGGCTGAACGGCAAGGAATTCGAGATCTGGAAATTCCGCACGATGACCGTAACCGAAGACGGGGCGAACTTTGCGCAGGCCAAGCCCGGGGATGCGCGAATCACACCGCTCGGCAACTTTCTGCGCCGGACATCGCTGGACGAGCTGCCGCAGTTCATCAACGTATTGCAGGGCCATATGTCGATCGTCGGCCCGCGCCCGCATCCCGTCGCCCTCGACGAGCAGCACCGGAGCCTGATTCCGCGCTATTACTTCAGACACAAGATCCGTCCGGGCATCACCGGTCTTGCGCAAGTAAACGGCTTTCGCGGACAGACCGACACTCTCGACAAGATGCAGAAGCGCATCGAGTACGACATCGAATATATCGATCAGTGGTCGCTGCTGCTGGACTTCAAGATCATACTGCTCACGATCCTGCGCGGATTCATCAACAAGAACGCTTATTGAGGGGATGCGACCGTGCGCGCTGAACCCGGACCGACAACCATGACCAAAAAACCGACCGCCATCACTCCCTGGCTCGCCTTCTGCAACCCGCGGCCTGACGCCCGCTTGCGATTGTTCTGCTTTCCTTACGCCGGCGGCGGCGCAACCTTCTATCGGGATTGGGCCTCCGCGCTTCCGCCGCAAGTAGACGTCTGCCCGGTACAGCTGCCCGGCCGCGAGACGCGGATCCGCGAGGAGCCGCACACGGAACTCGGCCCTCTTGTCGAGGAAGCCGCTGCGGCGCTGTCGCCGTATTTCGACCGGCCGTACTGCTTTGTGGGCTACAGCATGGGCGCGCTGGTTGCATTCGAGCTGGCCCGCCACCTCCACCGGGATTACGGGACGTGCCCGAGTCACCTCATCACCTGCGGTTACAGGGCGCCCCACCTCAACCACAGCTCCACACTCAGGCACGACCTACCGAGAGACGAGTTCATCAAGGAACTCGGGAATCTTGAGGGGACGCCACCTGCGGCACTGGAATCCCCCGAGCTGATCGATTTCATGCTCCCGATCATCCGCGCTGACTGCCGGATCTGCGACCTCTACGAATTCCGGAACAATGAACCGCTGCCCTGCTCGATCACCGCGTACGGAGGCACGGAAGACGTCGACGCGGGGGAAGACGCGTTGCTGCCCTGGCGGGACCTGACCCGATCGACGTTTAACCTGAAAATGTTTCCGGGCGGGCATTTTTTTGTGCAGAATTCCCGCCCGGAATTTCTGACTGCCGTGGCGGCCGAACTACAGCAGCTGATGGTAAGGAAGTGATGTCGGTACACGCGGACCATTGGCATCAACCACCCACTCCGCTGGTGCTCGACGACAAGGAAGTTCACGTTTGGCGCGCGCGTCTCGATGTGCCGGCGCCCCGGCCGCACCAATACGAAGAACTCCTCAGCGAAGACGAAATGGCCCGCGCACGGAAATTCAGATTTCCCGTCCACCGCGATCGTTTTGTTGCGCGCAGAGCAGTACTCAGGCGCCTTCTGGGCGGTTATCTGCAGGTATCGCCCGCTGCTGTGACGCTGGAGAACACGGGGTTCGGAAAACCGGTCCTCGCGCGCCATCACGATACGGATTTGCGGTTCAATTTATCCGTCTCCGAAGATCTCGCGCTCTACGCCATCACGCGCGGACGCGATGTCGGCGTGGATCTCGAGCACATCAAACCCGCGGTCAGCGACGAGTCCGTTCCGGAACAGTTTTTTGCCGCCCACGAGGTGGCCGTGCTGCGCGCCATGCCAAAGGCACACCAGCCGGCCGCCTTCTTCGATTGCTGGGTCCGCAAGGAAGCCTACATCAAGGCGAGAGGGATGGGCCTCTCGCTCGCCCTGGACAGTTTTGAAGTCTCATTCGGGGATGCCGAACCTGCCCGGCTGTTGCGTACAGCACCCGATCCGGAAGAAGCCGGGCGCTGGACGATGGTGGCGCTCTACCCTGCGCCCAGCCATGCGGCGGCGCTGGTCGTCGCAGGGCAGGCGTGGACGCTGCGCCGCTGGAACTGGTCTTGGATGACGGGCAAGGACGATCACCGGCTTGGGTGAACAGCCGGCTCTTGAGGTGATCCCCGCTTGCGTCCAATACAGCGGTCGCAGTGACCGTTGGGGACTGCTTGCCGGAATTTACTGCACCGCTACTTCGGCCAGCCTTTCGTCATCCAGCCATCAATCGCGCCTACCGCCTGCTCCAGATGTACCGGGCCGGCAAACGTATGATTGGCTTCCGGGATAGTCACCGTCTCGACATTCCCGCACAGGTTCCGTTGCCAGCGTTCACCGAGGATCTCGTCGAAATTGACGATACTGCGGTCCTTTTCGGAGAACAGCAGCAGGATGCGGATATTCAGGCCAAGAAATGCCGTCAGTTTCGGCCGCATTTCATGCACGACCGAGGAGATGTTTGCGACTTTGGTATTCCGGCGCGCGACCCGGTACCACAGCGTCTCGGCGAGCCGCCGGTAGTTCGTCTTGCCGGTGAGCAACCGCCCCCAACTGTGCGGCGTCAGCAGATTGCGAGCGTATATGTGGCTCTCTGACAGATTCTCCACGTGCGCGCCCCATTCGGCCGAATCCGCAAAGCCGTGCGGATTCAAGATTGCCGCGCCAACGACCCGCGGGTCGGTTAATGCAGTTTCGAGCGAGACCAGTGCGCCGCTCGACAGTCCCAGCAGGCAGAAACTGCGGATTCCGGTAAGCGCGGTGACAGCGTCCATCACCTCCCGCACCTCCAGCACGGTGCTTTGCGTGTAGGGCAGGTTGTCGGAACGCGGCAGACTCTCCCCGATGCCGGAAAAATCGAATCGCACCGAAAGGAACCCGCGCTCCGCCATGCGCCGGGCGATATTGACGTGCAGGCGGTTAGGGCCCACGCGATGCACGAGCCCGGCATTCAGAATGATCAAGGCCGGACGAGACGCGTCACCCGCAAACCCTGCCGGCGTCGTCATGATGCCCACGAGGGAGCGGGCCGCCCCCAACACCAGCGGACGTTCGTTTATGGCAGCAGTGCTGATATCCATGACACCAACGCATTCATGCTGTTCCGGGGCACGATCGCCTCGTACGGTTCACGCAACCAGATCCTTGCCTCGTCGATGCATTGAAAGTCCACCCGCCCCCCCAGAGTCCTGGCCTGATCCGCGAAGCGACGACCGCTGCCTTCGCCTTCCGACTCAAGCACGAGCAACGCGGGCATGCCTGGAGAGGCCAGGGCACACAAGTCGAGCTGGCGGACCTCGTGCGCCAGGTGCGGCGTCAGCGGGTAGCTCAGCACGTCCTGATAGGCGATGTCGCGCTGGCGGATCGTATCCAGGGCTTGAATCTCCGTGATCCTGACAATTTCCCGTTCCACATCGGCTCCCGCTACGATCGGGTCCCACAGCGCGATGCCGGCCAGGTCCCGGCGTCCGGCTCCCGCCATCATGGCGAGCGTTGCACCCAGACGCAGCCCCACCAGACATACTCGCTCGACCTTCATTTTCTGCTTCAGAACATCGATGGCCAGGGCGGCATCCGCTACCCACCCGGAAATCGTTCCATCCTGGTAATCGCCACCGGAGTCGCCGGTGCCGTAGTAGTCAAACGACAGCACCGGGAATCCTGCCCGTGCAAGGCGCTGCCCGAGCTCGCGGAACGCGCGGTGGCATCTGATGTATTCGTGAGCATGTGGTTGGCACAGCACAACCCCCACACCCACGGATCTCAGCGCGACCCTGAGCAGGCCGTACAGCCTTCGCCCGTCAACGCCAAAGAAGAATGGCTCAAGTTCGACAGTGGCCGCGCCCGAAACGGTGGTCCTCCGCGTAGCTTCAGCCGCGCCATCGACACTTGCTGCCAGCTGGCCGAGGGTTTGCTGATAGAAGTGGCGCGGATCAAGGCTGCGTCCGGTCCGCTCCTTGAACTTGACGATGGACTCGATCGCCAGCAGGGAATGGCCGCCGATGTCGAAGAAATTGTCATGCACACTGACGCGGTCGACGTGTAGCACTTCACACCATACCGACGCGAGGGCGCAGTAGTAGTGTGATTCCGACCCCACGTATCCTGCCGTGACCTGACTCTCCAGCTCCGGCGC
>RPOR01000192.1 GCA_003820645.1 Betaproteobacteria bacterium | reverse complement strand
CTGCTCGCCGACATTCGCGCCTACTACAGTTTTCTCTCCGGCAGCGAGGGCCAGATCGATTGCGGCGATACTTCGGAGCCCATCGAATACGTGATCCTCGCCTCGGGCATGCCGGGCGTGTTCAATCTCGGCGGCGACCTTGATCTGTTCCGGCAGAAAATCGACCGTCGCGACCGTGCGGCACTGACCGCCTATGGCCGCGCCTGCATCGACGTGCTGTATCGCAACTATGTCGGCCATGACCTGCCCGTGACGACCGTCTCGCTGGTGCAAGGCGAATGCCTGGGCGGCGGATTTGAAGCCGCATTGTCGAGCGATGTCATCGTCGCCGAACGCGGTTCGCGCTTCGGCTTCCCGGAAATACTCTTCAACCTGTTCCCGGGCATGGGTGCGTATTCTTTCCTCGACCGCAAGGTCGGACAGCGCACGGCGGAAGAGATCATCTCGTCGGGAAAAATCTACAGCGCCGATGAAATGCGCAACCTGGGCGTCATCGATGTCGTCGCCGAAGACGGCGAAGGTGTTGCCGCCGTCAACGCCCTGATCAAGCAGCGCAGCCGTTCCCGCAATGGTCTTGCCGCGCTCGCCGCCGTCCGTCGCCGTGTACACCAGATTACCTATGAGGAACTGCTGGATGTAGTCAGCGTCTGGGTCGACGCCGCCCTTCGGCTGACCACCCGGGACCTGAAACTGATGCAGCGGTTGGTATCGCGGCAAAATGGCCTGCAGGAGCCGGCAGCCGTCATCCACTGACCCGGAGAGGCGGGACAAAAGATGCAGAAACAGCCGCAGTCGGGCGTCACCAGACAAGGCTCTGAAGGCTCTGCTACACTGCCGGCGAAGCAGCCGTCATCCCCCGGGCCAACCGAGACCGACCGCATGTCCGATACGGATCACTACACCATCGAGCAGACTTCACAGGTGCTCGGCATCTCGGCGCAGAAATTGCGTCGCTGGGATGAGCAGGGCATCTTGGGCGCTCAGCGCACCGAGGGCGGCCATCGCCGCTACCCCAGGGAAGTGATCGACCGCCTGGTCCAGGCCAACGGCGGCGCATTCGCCGAGAAAACCTCGCGTGAACTGGCCAGCATCAAGCGCACACTCGCTGAAAAACGCCGGATCATCCAGTTGCTGATCGAAAGCGAAGGCCGCTATCGCGATCTCGTCGAAACCTCGCATGATCTGATCTGGCAGACCGACGCCGAAGGACGCTTCACCTACCTCAATGCCGCGGCCCACGAGATTTTTGGATTGGCGCCGCGCGATCTGATCGGGCGCTGCTTTTTCAGCTTCGAGGCCAATGGCGCGCATGTCCCCAATCGCCGCTTTTTGTCGATGCTGCGCCGTAGCGGCGAAGTCCAGAACCACGTTACCCATCTGACAACTGCGCGCGGCGAAGACCGCTGGATCGGCATCAATGCGCGCATCACGCGCGACGAGAACGGCGAGATGCTCGGTATCCGCGGCACTGCCCGCGACGTCACCGAACAGCATCTGGCGATCCGCCGTGCCGAACATGTGTCGCTGCATGACGCGCTGACCGACCTGCCCAACCGTGACGCGCTGAAGCGCCAGGTCGAGGCCGCGCTGCAGACCGGCCAGGTCGGCGCTGTCGTGATGATCGACATGGATCATTTCAAGCGCGTCAATACCGCTTTTGGCCACGGCGCAGCCGATCAACTCGTCGTCAGCCTGTCCGGCGTGCTGCGCAGCGTCGCGCGCGACCGCAACGGCGAACTGTTCCGCATCGGCGAGGATCAGTTCGTGCTGCATCTGGCCGACGCATTGCGCGAGGACGCGCAGACCACGGCCGCCGTCGCACTCGAGGCCATACAGAACTACCGGCTGGAAACTGCGCGCAACCGCGTCGTGTCCAGCATTACCGCCTCGATCGGGGTGGCCATGTATCCTTTTCACGGCAACGACTGGGCCACGCTGCTCGCCGCCATGGATGCCGCAACGTATCAGGCCAAGGATCAGGGGCGCAACCGCGTCGAGCTGTTTAATCCCGCATCCGATGCGCTGCGCGCCACTCACCGCCGCACCTACTGGTCGCGGCTGATCAGCGAGTCTCTCGATCAAGACGAGCTTTCGCTCTACGTGCAACCCGCCGTGGAGATCCGTACCGGCACCACGATGCATCATGAAATTTTCTTGCGGATCCGCGATGAGCGCGGTGCCTGGGCCCCTGCACAGCAGTTCATGGGTACTGCGGAGTCCCTGGGCTATGCCCCCGCGCTGGACCAGCGCGTGGTCGCCCGGTTACTGACGCACATTCACGAGCGCACCCGCATGCCGATGCAGCGTTATTCGGTCAACCTGTCTGCCGCATCGATCTCGGACAGCACCTGGGTCAGGGAACTGACAGAAATCGTGCAGACTTCGGAGGTGCCGGGTGAGCGCTTGGTCTTCGAAGTCAGCGAAAAAGCGGCGATGGAAAACATCGACGCCACGGCAGCATTCATCGATCAGTTGCGGCCGCTCGGCGTGCGCTTTGCGCTCGACGATTTCGGCACCGGATTCAGCTCGTTCTATTACCTGAAGCGCTTTGCGGTCGATTACCTGAAAATCAACAACAGCTTCACCCAGGACCTGCGGGACAACGCGGATAGCCGCGTGTTCATCAAGGCCGTCAACGGGCTGGCACATGACCTGAAGCGACAGGTCGTCGCCAAAGGCGTTGAAAACGCTGAAACGCTGAAACTGCTGAAGGATGCGGGCACGCTGTATGCCCAGGGCAACTTTCTGCAGCCGGTGGCGCGTCTCGGTGAGGGTATGCGCCCGCGGTCGCGCGGGTCGGCACGTGCCTGAACCGGGACCACCCCGCCTACCATTCGCCTTTACGGATTTTCTCGGCCCACAACAGGCCGGTCACGGCCTTGGCTTCGGTAATTGTGCCATCACGCACCCAGGCCAGTGCCTGAGTGAGCGGCACCGTCAGCACCTCCAGGAATTCTCCTTCGTCGAGCGCACTGCCGACCTGCGTCAGCTCCCCGGCCAGATAGAGTTCGATGCGTTCATCGGCATAACCGATGCAGGGATGCAGCGTTGCCAGATGCCGCCATTCGGCGGCGGCGTAACCGCACTCCTCGCGCAGTTCCCGCTGCGCAGTGGTCAGCGCATCCTCTCCCGGATTGATCTTGCCCGCCGGCAGCTCGATGAAATGCCGCGCAAGGGGATAACGGTATTGCCGCTCGAGAATGATGGAATCGGGATCGGGCTGGGCAATGATCATCGCCGCACCCGGATGCCGGATATATTCGCGCACCGCCTCGCCGCCGTCGGGCAGGCGCACGATGTCGCGCCTGACGTGCAACAACCTGCCGTCGAATACGGCCTCCGAGGAGATGCGCGTTTCGGTAAAGTCTCCGGACTCGCGGGATTTCATGCCGGTTCGCGCCTGCGCACGGGCTCGGACTACGCCGGAATCAGACGGACGCGCGGACGGCTTCGATGCAAAGCACCATCAGCGGCTGCGGTGCGATCCCCAGCACGATCATCGCGAGACCGTTGACCGACAGCACCGCACGCACATCGCCAGCGGCCTTGACCGGGGCATCATCCTGCGGCGCATCGAAATACATCAGCTTGACGACACGCAGGTAGTAGAACGCACCGATCAGCGAAAATGTCACTGCGATCACCGCCACCCACCACAGCCCCATCTGCACCACGGCCTGCAGCACCGACAGCTTGGCGTAAAAACCCACCGTCGGCGGTATGCCCGCCATCGAGAACATCAACAGCAGCATCAGGAACGCATACCAGGGACTGCGCTGGTTGAGGCCCTTGTAGTCGTCCAGATTCTCGGCCTCGAAACCGTCCCGCGTCAGCAGCAGGATCACGCCGAATGAACCCAGCGTCATCAGCACATAGACGACAACGTAAAACATGCTCGCGCCGTAGCCGTCGATGGTGCCCGAGAGCACGCCGAGCAGCAGGAAGCCCATATGCGAGATCGCCGAATACGCGAGCATGCGCTTCAGGTTGGTCTGCATGATGGCAGTCAGGTTGCCGATGGCCATCGACAGCACGGCCATGATGAGCAACATCTGCCGCCACTCGTCAACCAGCGACTCGGCGCCGAGCGCCTGCGCCAGCAGGCGCATCACAATCGCAAACGCCGCGAACTTGGGGGCGGAGCCGATGAACAGCGTCACCGCGGTGGGGGCGCCATGATAGACGTCAGGCACCCACATGTGGAAAGGCACCGCGCCGAGCTTGAAACCGAGACCGGCAACGATGAACACCAGCCCGAACACCAGCACCGCCTGGGTGCGCACCCCTTCCGCAGAAAGTTGGGCAAGCGCGGTGATTTCCAGCGTGCCGGTGGCGCCATAGAGCATCGACATGCCGTAGAGCAGCATGCCGGAGGCCAGCGCACCGAGCACGAAGTATTTCATCGCCGCCTCGGTCGCCTGCACCGAATCGCGCTGCAGGGCGACCATCGCGTATAACGACAGCGACAGCAGTTCGAGCCCGAGATACAGCGTCAGCAGATGATTGGCGGAGATCATCACCATCATGCCCAGGGTCGCGAACAGCGCCAGCGCAAAGAACTCGCCACGGAACATGCCCCGCGCGGCGGTATAGGCGCGGGCATAGATCAGGATGGTGATCACTGCAAGGCAGGTGAGCAGCTTCAGTGCATCCGCCATCAGGTCATCGACGAACATGCCGCTGAAGGTGTAGACCGGTTCGGCATTCCCGGTAAAAAACGTCAGCACTGCGCAGCCGGCGAGCGTGAACTGGGTCAGACCGTAGGTAAAGATGCGGTTGTCGTCACTGATGAACAGATCGATGATCAGGATCGCGCAGGCCATCACCAGCAGGAACAGTTCCGGATAGGCGGGCCAGAGAGGAGTGATGTATTCCATGGTGATCGCCTATTGCACCGGCAGTTTGGTGTACGAGACGTGCGCCAGCAGTTCGCTGACCGATGCGTGCAGCACGTCGGCAAAGGGTTGCGGCCAGATGCCCATGACCAGTACCGGCACCGCCAGCAGGCCCAGCACCAGGAACTCGCGGGCATTGATCTCCTGCAGGACCTCGACCCGGGCGTTGCTAACCGCGCCGAACACCACGCGCTTGTACATCCACAGCGTATAGGCAGCGCCGAATATCAGCGTCGCCGCAGCGGCAAAGGCCATCCAGAAATTCACTTTCACCGCGCCCATGATCACCAGGAATTCGCCGACGAAGCCGCTGGTACCCGGCAGACCGGAATTGGCCATCGCAAAAAACATGAACAACGCCGCAAACACCGGCATTTTATTGGCTACCCCGCCGTAATCG
>RPOR01000191.1 GCA_003820645.1 Betaproteobacteria bacterium | reverse complement strand
GCGCTGACGGCCAAGGACCGGCCTTACAAGAAGGGCAAGACGCTTACCGAGTCGCTGACGATACTCGGCAAGTTCAAGCTCAACGGTCATATTGATCCTGACCTGTTCGACGTGTTCATGTGGGAAAAGGTCTACGAGAAATATGCGAAAGAGTTTCTCGATCCCGAACAGATTGACGCCGTTGACGTCAGCCGAATTCCCGGCTATCAGCCCCCGCCATGCTAATAGTGCCGGGAGTTGATTAGAACCCATCTCAAAAACGCCTGCGCTTGTCAGGACTGCGTTGCCCGCTACGTTTCTCCTCGCCCGCCTTACCATCCAAGTAATGTCTCGTCGAAGCCTCGCGGGCGTCTTGTCCCGCCTGCGCTCGGCAGGTTTTTAAGATGGGTTCTGGTCCTTCCTCGCGACCGCCACCACCAGTTTTTCGGTGATCATTTCGATAAATCCGGCATCGTAGCCGCGCTCTTTCATCTCCCACCGAAACGTATTTGCAAGCCGCGCCTTCTTGTAAATACCGAGTTTGTGTTCTTTGCGGAAAGCGGTGGCCTTTTCAAAGAGCGCATCGACTTTTTGTTCCAGATTTCTGAGCGATAGTCCGGGATTTCCCGGTCCGGCCTTCCCTTCCGGCGCGCGAAGCCGGTACACCTCATCAACAAGCGCGCGCGCAAATTCGTCAACCTGTTTTCCGGACGCGGAGCCGAAGAGTCCCATGCGAGTGATCCCTTGTATGTCGAGTGGCCAAACTGGCCGTGTAGAATGCAAGAATACCAAGCCAATCATATCTGGTGTAGTCCCTTGGCACGTCAGTTCATTTTATAGTCGAGTGCGTGTGGCCGAATTAACACTGCAACCATGCTGAGGAACCTGTTGTTACTACTGGTGCGGGCGCCCATAGAGGCATTGCGATCCAGGCGCGAGCGGCAGGTGTCGCCGGCGCTGGAATCGGCACTTGCCCGGTTTGAGGAAAAAAAATACGCGGATGCGGTTGAAGCGTGCAGAGCGGTGATCGCGCAGGCACCGCGCAGTGCCCGGGCGCATCGTCTCTGCGGGCGGGCGTTGCTGGCGCTCGACCGACATGACGAGGCCGTATTGCATCTGCGTAGCGCGGTGGCCGCTGATCCCGGCCTGGCGGAGACGCATGCGGAGCTGGCAGCGGCGCTGCTCAAGACGGGTGATCTGGCGGATGCCGAAGGGAGTTGCCGGCAAGCCGTGGTTTTGCGCCCTGGTGAGCTGGCAGTCCGGTTGTTCCTGGTGGAAATACTTGAAGCTGCCAATCGTCCCGGAGATGCACTTGCCGAACTGTCGGTTGCACAGGAGCTTGCGCCCGAACGCTACGATCTGCTGGTCAGGCTGTTCAGGGAGATCAGCCGGCTGGGCATGCATGCCGAGGCGCTGCATATTGCGGAGCGCGCCATGCTCGACAACGGCGAAAGCCTTGAAACCCTGTATCTGCTGGCGACCGCGCGCTACGGCAGTGCCGACATGCAGGGCGCAGTCGATGCCTGCCGCAAGGCGCTGACTTATCGTGAGGACCGGCCGGATATCCACGTGACTCTCGGATCGTCGCTGTTTGCCCTGGGCAAAACCGATGAGGCTGTCGCAGCCTATCAGCGCGCCCTTGCGGTGGATCCGGATTTTGCCGATGCGCAATTCCACATGGGATTGATTCACTTGATGCGCGGAGATTATCGCGAAGGATGGCAGGGATTCGAGCAGAGGTTCCGCCGCGCGAGAAACAAAAACATGCGACCGTGCTTGGCGGGCTGGAACGGCGCTTCATTGCAGGGCCGCACATTGCTGGTCATGCGTGAGCAGGGCCTGGGTGACGAAATCATGTTTTCTTCCTGTTATCAACAGGTTGTCGATGATGCGCGGCGGTGTGTCATTGAATGCGATCCGCGACTGCAGCAGTTGTTCGTCCGATCTTTCCCGGAGGCCACTTTTTACCCGTTGACGGATCTGCACACGACCGCACAGACCGATCCGGGCGGGGAAATCGATGCCCGTGTCTATGCCGGCAGCCTCCCGTACTATCTGCGGCGTTCGGCCGGTGATTTTCCGGCGCATCAGGGGTATCTCACACCTGATCCGGAGAGGGTTGCTTACTGGCGCACGCACCTGCGTGCGCTCGGATCAGGATTGAAAGTGGGTATTTCGTGGCGCGGCGGTACGGTATTTACCCACCGGGAACGTCGCACGCTGTCGTTGCCCGCATTACTGCCGCTGCTGACGGTGCCCGGTGTGCGCTGGGTTAACCTGCAATACGGCAAGCGGGCCGATGACATAGCGCAACTCAAGAACAGCTGCGGAATCGACATCGTCGACTGGCCGGAGGCGATAGATGTCAATTACGACGAAACTGCAGCGCTGGTCAGCGCGCTCGATCTGGTCATCAGCGTCTGCACATCCATAGTGCATTTGACCGGCGCGCTGGGAAAACCCGTTTGGGTGATGACTGCGCTGGTTCCGGAATGGCGTTATGGCCTGAGCGGTTCATCGATGCCCTGGTATCCGGCTGCCCGCTTGTTCCGCCAGACCGAGCAGGGAGTATGGGATCCGGTTATCTCCGGTATTGAACAGGCATTGCAGCAGTATGTCTCGGCGGCGACGGCGGAAGGTGCGTACAATCACCCCGCGGCAACGATCTGATAGTCTGCGCGGAAATCGGGCTGATTAAAATCCCATGCTGAAAGACCTGCTGTTGCATTTGTTGCGTACCCCGGGACGGCTGTTGCGATCCCGGCGCGAGTCTCGTGTCTGGTCTGATCTTGAGTCCGCAGTCGCGGATTTCAATGAGAAGAAATACGAGGACGTGATCGCCCATTGCCGTACTGCGCTGCAGCAGGAACCGCGCAGCGCCCAGGCGAATTACCTGTGCGGCCGTGCACTGATGGAACTGGACCGTCACGCCGAGGCAGCCCCCTATCTGCGGGCTGCCACCGAAGCCGATCCGGGCCTGGCGGAGGCACACTCTGATCTGGCGTTGGTGATGCTCAAAGCCGGTGATTACCATGCCGCCGAGCAACTTTGCCGGCAGGCGGTGCTGATACATCCGAAAGCACCGCGGTATCGACTGCATCTGGCGGAAATTCTCGAATCCACCGGCCGGGACCGGGAAGCCCTCGATGAGTTGCTGATTGCTCAGGAATATGCCCCGGAGCAGCTCGATGTGCTGCAGACGTTGATCATCAAAATGGATCAGCTGGGCATGTACGCCGAGGCGTTGCGTGTGGCTGAACGAGCTCGTGCGGAACTGGGGGAGACCTTTGAGACCTGGTTTTTTCTGGGGTATGCCCGGTTTTCGAGCGGAGACCATCGCGGGGCCGTTGAGGCCTGTCGTCGGGCAATCGGTTTCCGCAAGGACGTGCCGGGTATCTATGTAACGCTGGGATCAGCGCTGGTCGCATTGGGGCAGATTGACGAGGCAGTTGCGTCGTACAAGCGGGCACTTAAAGTGCTGCCCGATTATCCGGATGCGCACTTTCACCTCGGCATGTTGAACCTGATGCGCGGGCGGTATCGGGATGGGTGGGCCGGATTTGAGTATCGGTTCAAGATTCGGCGTGCCACGAAACGAACGGCTGAGCCACGCTGGAACGGAACCTCGCTGCGGGGACGCACCTTGCATGTTTTGCGCGAGCAGGGGTTGGGTGACGACATCATGTATTCGTCGTGTTTCCCGCAGCTGATCAGCGACGCGAAGCACTGCTATATCGAATGTGAGCCGCGCCTCAGCAAACTGTTTACCCGGTCTTTCCCGAAGGCGACGTTTATTCCCATCGTCGACAATGCCGCGAAGGTTGCTGCAACCAGCCGCGAAGACGTTGATGTCAGGATTTTCAGCGCCAGTGTGCCCGGGTACCTGAGAAACTCGATTCGCGACTTCCCCGATCATCGCGGCTACCTCACGGCCGATCCGGAACGCGTGGACTACTGGCGCACGAAACTGGCGGCACTGGGGGGCGGCCTGAATGTCGGCATATCCTGGCGGGGCGGCACGGTTCACACCCATCGCGACCGGCGCACGCTGTCCCTGGATGCATTGCAGCCGTTGCTGTCGACGCCGGGCCTGCACTGGATCAACCTGCAATATGGCGAGCGCGCAGCGGAAATTGCCGGCTTCAAGGCCAATCACAACATCGAAATCGCCGACTGGCCGGAGGCCATTGACGGTGATTACGACGAGACCGCAGCGCTGGTCAGCGCACTCGATCTGGTCATCAGCGTTTGCACCTCGGTCGTCCATCTCGCCGGCGCGCTGGGCCGGCCGGTATGGGTGATGGCGCCTTTTGCGCCGGAATGGCGTTATGGCCTGGAAGGCGAAACGATGCCGTGGTACCCGACGGTCCGGCTGTTTCGCCAAACCGAAATTGGTTCATGGAATTCCGTCATCGCCAAGATTCATTCGGCATTAAGCCAGCGTCTTTCCGATAATACGGACTGACAGCTTTTGTCACATCGTGACAGTCTATGTGCGGTCAGGTATGTCTGTACACGATATGGAATATTGCTTCTGCCATGGGGGCATTTTAAATCGTGAATGATTTCACGGCGCCGCCTTTTCTGATTCCGATATGACATTAAAATTTCCATGAAAACAATTAGTTACTGTAATTTTGTACGCTACCCTGCGATATCGAATGAGGAATGGTACAGCTCTTGCATCAATAGCGGCCGCGGGCACTGACCTGCTTAACGTTTTTCAATTTTTTGGGAGCTACTACATGAGAAACCTGCAAAAAGGCTTCACGCTGATCGAACTGATGATCGTTGTCGCGATCATCGGTATTCTGGCGGCGATTGCAATTCCGCAGTATCAGGACTACATCACGCGTGCGAAATGGCAGGACAACATCGCCCGGGTGCAATCCTGGAAAACCGCGATTGCCGAGTGCCTGCAGAACAACGCCGGCTTTATCACCGAGTGCGATACTTCGGCTGAAGTGAGTTCCGCGACCGGCGCAATTTTCCCGACCAGCACGGGCGCGAACCTGTCATCGGTTTCATACAGTGTCGCCGGGATCATGATTGCCGGCACGCCGGCTGTGGCTGACTGTAACGTTTTGGTTGTTCCGCAAATCAGCCAAACGTCGGTCACCTGGAGCTACACGGTTACCAACGGTACCGGCACCGGTTGCGGCAAGTCGAAAACCGGCGTGGGCACCTGATCGATTGTTTGTTGCAAGGAAAAAGCCCCGGGAAACCGGGGTTTTTTTTCGTGCTCCATGCGCAATGCGCGGGCATGATATTTATTAATGCGGTGGCGAATACGCCGTATTCCAAGGGACCGGTCGTGGTCCAGGGTTCTT
>RPOR01000190.1 GCA_003820645.1 Betaproteobacteria bacterium | reverse complement strand
GCGGTCGTCACCGGTTCCACCAGCGGCATCGGCCGCGCCGTGGCCACCGCGCTGGCGGCGCGCGGGGTCAACATCATGCTCAACGGTTTCGGCGATGGGGCGGTGATCGAGGCATTGCGCGCGCAGCTCGCGCGCGAACACGGCGTGCGCGTCGAATACCACGGCGCCGACATGAGCAAACCGGCGGAAATTGCCGAAATGATCGAGCATGCGGTCGCGGTGCTCGGCACGGTGGACATCCTGGTCAACAATGCCGGCATCCAGTTCGTCGCGCCGGTCGAGCAGTTCCCGCCGGAGAAATGGGAGGCCATCATCGCCATCAACCTGGTGGCGCTGTTCCACACCATCCGCCATGCGGTGCCCGGCATGAAGCAGCGCCGGTGGGGGCGCATCATCAACATCGCCTCGGCCCATGCGCTGGTGGCCTCGCCGTTCAAGTCGGCTTACGTCGCCGCCAAACACGGCGTCGCGGGGCTGACCAAGACCATTGCGCTGGAGACCGCGACCTTCGGTATCACCGTCAACGCGATCTGCCCCGGCTATGTGCGCACGCCACTGGTCGAGAAACAGATCCCGGATACCGCAAAGGCACGCGGCATCAGCGAGGAACAGGTGGTGCGCGACGTGCTGCTCGCGGCGCAGCCGACGAAACAGTTCGTCACCGTCGAGCAGGTGGCTGCTCTGGCGTGTTTTCTCGCGGGCGACGATGCGGCGTCGATTACCGGCACGCTGCAGGCGATCGATGGCGGATGGACGGCGCAATAAGGGGAAGGACCCAACCGGTCACTCCGACGAATAGATCACGTCCCGCACCGCCGGATAGACCTGACTTTCCCAGCGCTTGCCGCTGAACACGCCGTAATGGCCGACGCCGGCCTGCACATAGTGCGTGCGCAGGTATTGCGGCAGTTTTTCGCACAGGTCCTGCGCCGCCAGGGTCTGGCCCAGCGCACAGATGTCGTCGCGTTCGCCCTCGACGGTCAGCAGGGCCGTGCGCCGGATCGCCCGCGGGTTGATCGGGCGATCGCGCCATTTCAGCTTGCCGCGGGCCAGCGCGTGTTCCTGGAACACCAGTTTCACGGTTTCGAGGTAGAAATCGGCGCTGAGGTCGGATACCGCGAAATACTCTTCATAGAAACGCCGGGTCGCCGCAGCTTTTTCGTGGTCGCCCTGGACCAACTGTTCGAAATAGTCCTTGAACGACTTGATGTGCCGCTGCAGGTTCATGTTGAGAAAAGCCGAGAGCTGCAGGAAACCGGGGTAAACGCGCCGCCGCATGCCGGCGTAATGGACCGGCACATGCTCGATCAGGTTGTGCTCGAACCAGCGCATCGGGCGGCTGGTGGCCAGTTCGTTGACCGCGGTCGGGTTGACCCGGCAGTCGATCGGCCCCGCCATCAGCGTCAGGCTGGCCGGGGTTGCGGCGTGGCCGTCCTCGGCCATCAGCGCGACTGCGGCCAGCGCTTCGACGCAGGGCTGGCAGATCGCCACCAGGTGCGTGCCGGGACCGATGATGTTCAGGAATTCGATGATGTGGTCGATATATTCATCGATGCCGAAACGGCCGGCCTCCATCGGCACGTCGCGCGCGTTGTGCCAGTCGGTGATGTAGACATCGTGGTCGCGCAGCATGGTGCGTGCGGATTCGCGCAGCAGCGTCGCGAAGTGCCCGGACATCGGTGCGACGATCAGCACCCGTGGCTGTGCGGGCGTGGTGTCCTTGCGGAAGCGCAGCAGCGTCGCAAAGGGCGTGGTGTGGACGTTTTGTTCGGTCACCGCCAGCTCGCGTTTGCCGGTGACGATGGAATCGATACCGAATTCCGGTCGCCGGTGCGTCAGGCGGGCGAGCGTGAACACCTCGCAGGCTGCCGCGAAGCGGCGCACCGGATCCCATCCCCATGCACCGAAGTCATGCAGTGTCGGTGCGGCCTTCATTGCGGCGATCCGCATGGGACCGAGGACATCTTCCTGTGTCTGGTAGGCATGGTAGATCATGGGTGGTCCGATCCTGGAATTCCGGCCTGCCCGGCATATGGCCGTTTGACGCAATAATCGCGCCACCGGCCATGCCGGCTTGGCATGACTCGTGCTAAGGGTTGTGCACTGGTGAACGCCGGCACCACAGGAGTGCGCTGCGGCGGTTCGCTGCATGGAGACAGGGCATCATGGCGCAGGCCACTTTGAGCATCAGCAGCAAGAACTATTCGTCGTGGTCGCTGCGCGGCTGGCTGCTCGCGCGTTTTTCCGGGCTCGATTTCCGCGAAGTCGTTCTGCCGCCCGACGATGCCGACGCACGGCGCGAGTTGCTGCTGATCTCGCCGTCGATTCTGGTGCCGTGTCTGACGCATGCCACTATCAAGGTCTGGGATACGCTGGCCATCGCTGAATATCTCAATGAAATCAAGCCGCAAAGCGGGCTGCTGCCGGCGACCCGCGCTGCGCGTGCGCATTGCCGTGCGGTGTCCGGGGAGATGCATTCGGGATTCGGCAGTCTGCGCGCGGCGCTGCCGATGAACCTCAAGGGGGATTTCCCCGGCTACAAGGTATGGGCCAAGGCGCGCGACGATATCGAGCGCATCACGACGATCTGGCGCGACTGCCTGGCGCGCTACCGCGGCCCCTTCCTGTTCGGCAGGAAACGCTGCATGGCCGATGCGATGTACGCACCGGTGGTGACGCGCTTTCGCACCTACCATGTGGCGCTCGACGCGACCTGCGCCGCCTATGGCGAGCGCATCATGGCGATGCCGGAAATGGTCGCGTGGATCGCCGCTGCGCGGCGCGAACCCGACGAGATCGAAGAACTCGACATGGAGTTCTGAGCGCACCGGACGCGCCTGCGCGGCGCATTCGAATACCCGCGTATCAGGTCCAGGGCTGCGGTGCCGGTACTGCCGCGGGCGCGGGCATGTCGACGGTCTTGAAATCCGCGGGCCCGACGATTTCCAGGTATTCCATGTCCGGCGAGTAATCAAACAGGTAATGCACGATGCCGGGGCGCTGATGCACGCAGTCGCCCGCGCTGACCAGCGTGTTCTTGTCCTCGTACATGAAGCGCGCCCAGCCTTTCAGCATGATGACGATATGGAATTCCGCTTCATGGCGGTGCCAGCCCGTGCCCTTTTCCGGAGCATTGTTGGCGCGTACCAGCTGCGCGATGACCTTGCCGGCGGTGGCATCGGCAATGCCGAGATCGCGGTAAATGAAGAAATCGCGCAACCCGTCGCTCCTGAATTCAGTATCGCCGGGTTTGACGTGGGAAAAATTGGTGACCGTTCTGTCGAGCATGGCTGGACTCCTTTCGCAGTGACTGCCGGAATCCAAGCATAAGTTGTTCCAGTGTCAGGTTGCGCACGATCATGGTGTAGGCGCACTGCGAACGGGCGTTTACTGGGCGCGGAAATTCCGGCGCCGGTGCCGCCTGGCGGCTCATGCGGCAATTGGGCGACCGTGGCGCGCAGGGGTTCGCGGCAGTTCATGCGATGTAGAGCAGGATTGCGACATAGTGACTGACACTGCCTCCCAGCACGAACAGATGCCAGATGGCGTGGCCGTGGCGCAGCCGTTTGTCGAGCGCATAAAAAATGATGCCGGTGGTGTAGAGCAGGCCGCCTGCGACAAGCCAAGCAAATCCCGCCGGTGTCAGCGCGGTGATCAGCGGCTGCACTGCGATCACACTGAGCCAGCCCATGAGGACATAAATGATCACCGAAAAAATCCGGCGCCCTTTTGCCAGCCATGCTTCCTGAGCGATGCCGAGTGCCGCCAGTGCCCAGATCACCCCGAACAGCGACCAGCCCCAGGCGCCGCGGAGGCTGACCAGGGTAAACGGCGTGTAGGTGCCCGCAATCAGCAGGTAAATCGAACAGTGATCCAGCTTCCGGAACACGTTTTTCACGTTGCCGCCGGTGCTGTGGTACAAAGTGGACAAGGTGTAGAGCGCCAGGAGCATGGCACCGTAGATGCTGAAACTGACGATTTTCCACGGATCGCCCTGGCGTGCGGCCAGCACCACCAACACCGCCATGCCTGCAGCCGCAAGCACCGCCCCGATCAGGTGGATGCCGCCATTGAGCCGTTCGCTGTTATCCATGATGGTCGTTCAGGCCAGGTCCGTTATCGCGACCTGTTTGCGTCCCGGAGTGCCGTGCCAGTGGCTGTTGCCGGTGCTGCCGGATTTGCCAACTCGATGCGTGTGTTTTTCGGCAACACTGAATGTGTCTCCGGCCCCGGTGTATCGATTGGTCCGCCGCGGCCATTTTTCAGGGCCGCCGCCAGTCGCAGTTGCACGATAGCGAAACCATGCGCCATCAGGAGATCATGCGTGTTGACATGCATCAAGGAACACCCCGGAAGCGCGGCGCGTGTCAGTGGAGCGTGGTGACGGTTCCTGAAGCGCGGGGCTGCAGATTGAGCAACAGTACGCGGCGGCCGCGCATCACCACACTGCCTTTGACGCGGTTGTCGCCGGTGTCGCTGAATTCGAAATCGTAGGCGCGCTGCAACTGCAGCCGGCCGTCGGCATTGCGGGCAGGCTTGATGCTGGCGATGCCGACGGTGTCGTCGAGGAACTGCAGGCCCTCGGCGGCGCAGGCCGCGCGTGCGGCGGCGACCGCGGCTTCGCGCGCCTGCATGCTGTCCCACCACAGCCAGGCGAGGGCGAGAAAGAAGGCGAGCAGCAGGATTTCGGCGAGCGGAAACATGGTGAGGCGCCACGTTAGCAGAATTCACCCAACCTCCGTCACTCCGGCGAAGAGGGGTAAGCAGGCAAGCCGCGAAGCGGCTGCTCGCAAAGCCGGAGTCCAGGGTTTTTCCCAATGGGCCGGAGTGTGACTGGATTCCGGATTTTGCCGGCATGACGGCGAGGGTATATCCGGGGTATCCGCATCAAGGGCGGCAGTGCATCACCATCTGGAACGCGCCGCAGCGATATTCCGGGTTTGGGGTAGACTCATTTCCGCTTTGCCCGGCGCGCCCCGAAGGAAGTCCCCTTGGGGGGCAAGACCGGGTTTCCCCGTGAGGAGCAGCATGATCGAACTCAAATCGCGCACGCACACCGTCGACGACCTCGGCAGTGCCATCGAACTCTGCTACAGCAAGGGCTGGACCGACGGCCTGCCGGTGATCCCGCCGACCGCGGAACGCATCGCAGCGATGCTCGAAGCCGGCGGACTCAAGCCCGACCAGCAGCTGTCGTTCATCGAAAACCGCCAGGTCTCGGTGACCGCGGAAAAAGTCGCGATCAACGCGGTGATGGCCGGCTGCAAACCGGAATACATGCCGGTGATCACCGCCACGGTCGAAGCGCTGGCCG
>RPOR01000189.1 GCA_003820645.1 Betaproteobacteria bacterium | reverse complement strand
TGCGTCAGGTCCAGCGTCACCGACTGCTTGTTGCGCGACTGCACTTCCCACCACACCGAGTTGCCGTTTTTCAGCATGCGCCATTTGCGCAGCGGGTCGCCCTTGCCCGGCGGTTCGATCTTGATGACCTCGGCGCCGAAATCGGCGAGCGTCTTGCCGCAAAAGGGGCCGGCGATCAGCTGGCTGAGTTCGATGACGCGCACGCCGGCGAGCGGGCCGGCTGCGGATGGAGAAATGGAGGTCATGGCGCGGTGTCCTTCGGTGAACCTGAAGGATACAACGAGGAGATGCGCGCGGAGGGACGCCGCCGGTTACTTGCCCTGCAGCTCGGCGGCGCGCTTCACCGCCTTGATGATGTTGAGATAGCCGGTGCAGCGGCAGAGGTTGCCCTCGAGGCCGTGCACGATCTCGTCGTCGGTCGGTTGCGGGTGGTCCTTGAGCAGCGCCGCGGTGGTCATGATCATGCCCGGCGTGCAGAAGCCGCACTGCAGCGCGTGGCATTCGGTGAACGCCGCCTGTGCCGGGTGCAGCTTGCCGTTCTTAGCGAGGCCTTCGATGGTCAGCACGTCGGCGCCGTCGGCCTGGGCCGCGAGCATGGTGCAGGATTTCACCGCGCGGCCGTCGACATGCACGGTGCAGGCGCCGCACTGGCTGGTGTCGCAGCCGACATGGGTGCCGGTGAGGTTCAGCGTGTCGCGCAGGAAATTCGCGAGCAGCGTGCGGTCTTCGACCTCGGCGCTGCGTTTTTCGCCGTTGACGGTAAGGGTGATCTTGGCCATCTTTTATTTCTTTCCCGAAATTGCGGCCGCGGCACGGCCCGCCATGACTTTGACCAGCTGCGCGCGGTATTCGCGCGAGCCATGGATGTCTTCGTTGATGTCGTCGGCCGCCAGCGTCAGCTTGTCGATGGCGGCTGCACTCATGTCCTTCGCCAGCGCCTGTTCGGCCTCGCTCCAGCGGAACACGCCGGACGCGCCCGCGCCGGTCACGGCGACGCGCACGCCGGCCGCAGTCTGCGCGATGAACACGCCGGCCACCGCATAACCCGAAGCCGGATGCGGGAACTTGCAGTACGCCGCCGCCCTGGGCAGCGGGAAGGCGACCTTCACCACCAGCTCGCCCGGCTCCAGCGCGGTGGTGAACATGCCCTGGAAAAAATCATCGGCGGCGATTTCGCGCTTGTTGGTGATGACCGTCGCGTTCAGCGCCAGCACCGCCGCCGGGGAATCGGCCGCCGGGTCGTTGTTGGCGACCGAACCGCCGAGGGTGCCGCGGTTGCGCACCTGCGGATCGGCGACCGTCGACACCAGGCTGGCCAGCGCCGGCAGCACTTCGCGCACCACCGGTGACGTGGCGATCTGGTAGTAGCGGGTCGCCGCGCCGATGGTCAGCACGCCGTTTTTGTTTTCGATGCCGGCGAGCTCGGCGAGACCTGCGATGTCGATCAGCTGTGACGGCTGCGCCAGCCGCGCCTTCAGCGTCGGCAGCAGCGTCATGCCGCCGGACAGCGGCCTGGCTTCTTCGTCCTTGGCCAGCCAGTCGACGGCTTCCTGCAGCGTCTTTGCCTTGCGGTATTGGAATGCGTACATGTCAGTGTCCCTTTTTTGCAGCGGCGATGGCCTGCCACAGCTTGTGCGCGGTCAGCGGCATGTCGAGCGGCGGCACACCCAGCGGCCGCAGCGCGTTCATCACCGCATTGGCGAGCGCGCCCAGCGACGCGGTACAGCCGGATTCGCCCATGCCCTTGACGCCCAGCGGGCTGATGGTGCCGAAGGTGGTGTGGTCGGCAATGGTGATGTCCCTGATCCAGCCCGCTTTCGGCATCGGGTAATCGGCGAAACTGCCGGTCAGCAGCTGCCCGGTCTCCGGGTCATAGACGATGTTTTCGCCGAATATCTGCCCCCAGCCCTGCGCCACCGCGCCGTGCATCTGGCCTTCGACGATGGTGTGGTTGATCACCGTGCCGCAATCGTCGACCGTGACATAGGACACCACGTCGGTCACCCCGGTCTGCGGGTCGATCTCCACTTCGGCGATATGGCAGCCGTTGGGGAAGGTCGAGCCGAACTTGCCTTCGCCGGTCACCGTCAGCGGTTTTTTCGCCGCCAGCTCGCCCAAGGTGATCTTGCGCTCGGACTCTGTCGACTGGAACACGCCGTTGGCATACGTCACCTGCGAGGGCTCGACACCCATCTGTTCGGCGGCCAGCGGCGTCGCGTGTTCGATCAGCTTCTTTGCAGCTATGCTGCACACCGTACCGGCGCCGACGATGGTGCGCGAACCGCCGGTGTGATTGCCGATCAGCCCCTGTTCGGCGATGCCCTGGCGCAACTTGATACGCTCGGCCGGGATGCCCAGCCCGTCACCGATGATCTGCGCAAATGTGGTTTCATGGCCCTGACCCTGGGAATGCGATACCGAGTAGGCGGTGATATTGCCGTCCGCTGCGACCTCAAGCCTGATCTCGTCCTTGGGAAACATGCCGGCACCGGAATTCTCGATCACGGTCGCCATGCCCTGCCCGCGCAGCAGGCCACGCTTTTCCGAATCGGCACGGCGTTTGGCAAAACCCGCGACATCAGCCAGTTTCAGCGCCTTGGCGAGCACACCCGGAAAATCAGCGATGTCGTAGACCGAACCCGTCGGCGTCTTGTACGGGAACGCTTGCGGTGGGATGAAATTGCGCCGCCGCAGCTCGGCGGGGTCGATGTTCATCTGTGCGGCCGATTCATCGACCAGGCGCTCGATGGTGTAGGCGATTTCGGGGCGCGCCGCGCCGCGATAAGCGGATACCGGCACAGTATTGGTCAGCGCCACGCGCCAGCGGCCAAACAGCGCCGGCGTCTTGTAGACGCCGTTCAGGCAGGTCACCGGATTGCGCATCGGGCTGACCGGGCCCGCGGGATGCAGGTAGGCGCCGAGGTCGGCGATCCAGTCCAGTTTCATCGCCAGGAAAGTGCCATCCTTGTCGAGCGCCAGTTCGGCGGTGATGTAGTTGGCGCGGCCGTGCGAATCCGACATGAAGGCTTCGCTGCGCGTCGCCACCCATTTCACCGGGCGGTTGAGCGCCTTGGCGGCGATCATCAGCGCGACATATTCGGTATAGGCAATGCTGCGCTGGCCGAAACCGCCGCCGACATCGCGCGCCTTGATGATCAGCTTGTCGTCGGGCACGCCCGTATAGGTGGCGATCTGCATGCGCATCATGTTGATGCCCTGCACCGGCACATGGATGGTATAGGCGCCGGAACCCGCGTCATAGCCGACCAGACAGGCGCGCGGCTCCATCGGGCTGGGCGCGACGCGCGTGCAATCGAGTTTCAGTTTGGTGACGTGCGCGGCCTTGGCGAATGCCGCCGCAACGGCCGCCGCGTCGCCGGCCTCCTGCTCGAAAGCCAGATTGCCCGGCACGTTGTCATGCAATTGCGGCGCACCGTCCGCCAGCGCCGACTCCGGGGCCACGACCACCGGCAGTTCCTCATACTCGACTTCGATCAGCTCCGCGGCGTCCTGGGCCTGCAACGCGGTTTCGGCGACCACCATGGCCACTGTTTCGCCGACAAAACGCACCCGGCCATGCGCCAGCACCACGCGATCGGGAATGCGCGCCTTCATGCCGTCCTTGCCGGCAAAGGTCAGCATGCTCAGCGGCTTGACATAGCCCGCGCTGAAGGCGTCAGTGCCGGTGTACACGCCCAATACCCCTTTGGCCTTGCGTGCGGCCTCGGTATTGACGGACACGATTTTCGCGTGCGCACGATCAGCGCGCAGAAATGCGGCATGCGCCTGATTCGGCAGCTTCCAATCGGCGGCATAACAGCCTTCGCCCTTGATCAGGCGCAGATCTTCAAGGCGGGCGACATGCGCGCCGCCGACGTCGAACAGGTGGTGATGTTGGTCCATGACAGTCCCGCGCACCGCATGCTGGACGCCGCTGCGGCTCGCTCGCTCCTCGGTTGGAATAGCTTCTAGCATAACGCAAAATGCGCGAAAAAAAGCACGCGACAGGATGACGACCGTATTGCACCGGTATCCACCGTCGCGCACAATGCAGCGGTCGCAGTCCATATCGTAAAAACCACACCGCCTGCCATGAAAAAAGACACCCTGCTGACCCATGTCGGCCGCAATCCGGCGCAGACACACGGCACCGTCAACACGCCGGTTTTCCGCACCTCGACGGTGGTGTTCCCCGATCTCGAAACGTACGAGACCCGCGACCCCGACGATTTCAAGATCATGCGCTACGGCATCCACGGCACGCCGACGACGTTCGCGTTCGAGGATGCCGTCGCCCGCATGGAGGGCGGACATCTGGCCGTTGCGGTGCCGTCAGGCCTGGCGGCAATCACCGTCGCGCTGGCGGCCTTCGTCAGGAACGGCGACCACCTGCTGATGACCGACAGCACTTACGCGCCGACGCGCATGTTCTGTGAAAACCAGCTGCGCAGAAACGGTGTCGACGTTGAATATTACGATCCGCTGATCGGCGCGAATATCAGCACGCTGATCCGGAACAACACCAGGGCCGTATTCTGCGAGGCGCCGGGCTCGCTGACCTTTGAAATGCAGGACATTCCGGCGATCGCCGCGGCAGCGCACGCCCGCGGCATCCCGGTGCTCGCCGACACCACCTGGGGAACACCCTATTTTTTCCGGTCCTTCGAGCGTGGCGTCGACGTCTCGATCCATGCCGCCACCAAATACATCGTCGGCCATTCCGACGTGCTGATGGGCGTCATCGTCACCAACGAGAAATACTGGCTGCCGGTGCGGCGGACGGTTGCTGATTTCGGCTTCTGCGTCAGCCCCGACGACTGCTACCTGGCATTGCGCGGCTTTCGCACCATCGGCGTGCGCATGAAACAGCAGATGGCCAATGCGCTGACCGTCGCGCGCTGGCTGGCGGCGCGGCGCGAAGTACAACGCGTACTGTATCCGGCACTGGAGACCGATCCCGGCCATGCCCTGTGGAAGCGCGATTTCGACGGCGCGGCATCGCTGTTCGGCATCATTCTGCAACCGGCCGATCGGACCCGGGTCACCGCGTTCGTCAATGCGCTGCAACTGTTCGGCATCGGGTCGAGCTGGGGCGGTTATGAAAGCCTCGTCACCGCCCCCCATCCGGAGAAGGTGCGCACGGTGACGCGCTGGAATCCCGGCGGACCGCTCATCCGCCTGCACATCGGGCTCGAAGATCCGGCGGACCTGATCGCCGATCTGGAACAGGCGCTGGCCCGGTTGCGCTGACCGCGAAGACG
The DNA here is from genome assembly GCA_003820645.1 of Betaproteobacteria bacterium. GTDB lineage: Bacteria > Pseudomonadota > Gammaproteobacteria > Burkholderiales > SG8-41. The sequence goes on along the minus strand of RPOR01000189.1, from coordinate 64 downwards.
GCCGCTGCCCGGAAAACCGCAATCGGTTAAACTCGTGGCACACGAGGAGCGGTGATGGATATCG
>RPOR01000188.1 GCA_003820645.1 Betaproteobacteria bacterium | reverse complement strand
GTCGATGATGTTGATCCGGTGGCTGAAGCCGAGGTCTACATCGCCTATGGTCGGGACGGGCAGGCCGAGGAAATTCTGAAAGAGGCCATGCACCGTAATCCGTCGCGGGAAGACGTGCAGGTGAAACTCGCGGAAGTCTACGCGGCGCGCAAAGATGCAGCCGCGTTTGGTGCGGTTGCCGAATCCATGTATGCGCGGACTGGCGGTACTGGCGACAACTGGGTCAAGGTTGCAGCTCTGGGCTATGCGATGGATTCGACGAATCCGCTTTATGAGGCTGGTAAGGATGTCGTGCCCTCCGCCGTCATCCCCGACAGCGCGACAGGCACCGATCTGGACTTTGACCTCGGTGATGGTCTCACCACTCCGGATATTGCACTGGATGCGGATACCGCCGGCCAGACCACGCAACTGCACGGCGTGCGGGAGCTGGCTGCCGCTGCTGATGCGGGCGCACCACTGGCCGCGCCGGTAGTGCCGGACTTCACGCTGGATTCGACGATTTCGGGCATGGCCTCCGATATTGCCGCAGATGCCACCCCCACGGTCGCCGGGGACGCGAGCACGATCGATTTCAATTTCGAGCTGCCACCGGTGGATTCCCCGGCGCCTGTGGCTGCGGCGCCGGCAGCAGCGCCTGCCACGGATGCGGGATTCGACTTCAAGATCGACGTCGGCGATCTGAACATCAATCTGGACGATGCCTCGACCACGACCACGGCGACGCCTGCTGCAGGGGGCAAGGACAGCCACTGGTATGACGTGCAGCAGAAGTTCGATCTGGCCAAGGCTTACCAGGAAATGGGCGACAACGATGGCGCGCGGGAGATCCTGCAGGAAGTGCTCAAGGAAGGTGATGCCGAGCAAAAGGGGCAGGCGCAGAAACTTCTCGGCACGCTCGGTTAGCCGCGCCGTCCGGCGTTATCATCAACCGCGGCAGCGCTCCTGCCGCGGTTTCTTTTTTTGCGGCATGCTGTTTTGAAACCATTGGGGACATCGCCCGTGAGGATGGTACTCGGCATCGAGTATGACGGCAGCAGGTTCTGTGGCTGGCAGACACAGCCCGGCGGCTGTGCCGTGCAGGACCGGCTGGAGCAGGCATGCGCGAGTATTGCCGGGGCCCCGGTAAAAACCATCTGTGCCGGACGCACTGATGCCGGGGTGCATGCACTGGGCCAGGTGGTGCATTTTGATTGTGCGGTGGAGCGGCCGTTGAGCGCCTGGGTGCGTGGGGTGAACGCACTGCTGCCGCCGACCGTGGCGGTCACCTGGGCGCAGCCGGTCGGTGCGGATTTCCATGCGCGCTTCTCCGCGCAGTCGCGGACTTACCGCTATGTGCTGCTGAATGCGCCCGTGCGACCTGCCGCGGACCATGGCCGCGTCGGCTGGTTTTACCTGCCGCTGGATATCCCACAGATGCGCGCAGCGGCCGCATGCCTGGTCGGCGAACATGATTTCAGCGCCTTTCGCGCCGCGGGATGCCAAGCGCATTCCCCCGTCAGGACGCTGCACGAGGTCAGTATTGACGCGTCCGGGCCCTTTGTGGTTTTCGGGTTTCGTGCCAATGCTTTCCTGCACCACATGGTACGCAATATCATCGGCAGTCTGATCTATGTCGGCAAGGGCAAGCACGGCGTGTCGTGGCTGGCGCAGGTGCTGCGGGACCGCGATCGCACGCAGGCGGCGCCGACATTCGATGCATCCGGGCTCTACCTGACACGGGTCGAATATGAAGAGCGCTGGGGTCTGCCGAAGCCACGGCTCGAATTGCCGCACCTTGCCTGTACGGTGATGCCGTGAGCAGCAGGGGAATCACACGCAGATGATTGCGCGGGTAAAAATCTGCGGCATTACCCGGGTGGAGGACGCGTTGGCGGCCGCCCGGCTGGGTGCGCACGCCGTCGGCCTGGTGTTTTACCCTGGAAGTCCGCGGGCGGTCACGCCGGCGCAAGCGCTGGCCATTATTGACGCGCTGCCGCCGTTCGTTGTCCCGGTGGGCCTGTTCGTGAATGCCGATGTCCAGGTGGTGCGCGAAACGCTGGCGGTGGCACCAGTCCAGCTGCTGCAGTTCCATGGTGACGAGACCCCTGAATTCTGCGCCGGTTTCGGCTTACCGTACCTGCGCGCCGCGCGGGTCAGGGCAGGAACCGATTTGTTACAATATGCACGGGAATTTCATGCCGCGAAGGGACTGTTGCTGGATGCCTTTGTTGACGGTGTGCATGGCGGCACCGGCGCCACGTTCGACTGGTCGCTGATTCCCCGCGAGTTGCCGATGCCCGTTGTTCTGTCGGGCGGACTGAATCCGGACAATGTCGAGCTGGCGGTGCGACGCGTTCGGCCATGGGCTGTCGACGTATCGAGCGGCGTGGAATCGGCGAAGGGCATCAAGGATGCCCGAAAAATTGAAGCGTTCATGACTGGAGTGCGTAATGCAGCTATATGACCTGCCTGATGCCCGGGGCCATTTCGGCCCTTATGGCGGCGTGTTCGTGTCGGAAACACTGATTTCCGCGCTCGAAGAACTGAAGGCAGCTTACGCCCGTTACAAGGATGATCCGGCGTTCCGTGCTGAATATGAATACGAACTGAAGCACTACGTCGGCCGGCCGAGCCCCGTTTATCACGCCCGGCGCTGGTCGGAGCATTTCGGCGGCGCCCAGGTCTATCTGAAACGTGAAGACCTCAATCACACCGGTGCGCACAAGATCAACAATGTCATCGGCCAGGCCATCCTGGCGCGGCATCTGGGCAAGCCGCGCGTGATTGCCGAGACGGGGGCCGGCCAGCACGGCGTCGCCACCGCGACGATCGCCGCACGCTATGGCATGGAATGCGTGGTCTACATGGGCTCGGAAGACGTCAAGCGTCAGGCGCAGAATGTCTACCGGATGAAGCTGCTCGGCGCGACGGTGGTGCCCGTCGAATCCGGCTCAAAAACGCTCAAGGATGCACTGAACGAGGCGATGCGCGACTGGGTGACCAACGTGGAAAATACGTTCTATATCATCGGCACGGTGGCCGGACCGCACCCGTATCCGATGATGGTGCGCGATTTCCAGTCGGTGATCGGCCGTGAGGCGCGGGAGCAGATGCTGGAGATGGTGGGGCGCCAGCCGGATGCGGTGCTGGCCTGCGTGGGCGGCGGATCAAATGCAATCGGCATCTTCTATCCCTACATCACGGATGCGGCGGTGCGGCTGATCGGCGTCGAAGCCGCAGGCTACGGGCTGGAAACCGGAAAACACTCGGCAACGCTGTGCGCCGGCAAGGCCGGCGTGCTGCACGGCAACCGCACCTATCTGCTGCAGGACGACAACGGCCAGATCATCGAAACCCATTCGATTTCCGCGGGTCTGGATTATCCGGGTGTCGGCCCCGAGCATGCCTGGCTCAAAGACAGCGGGCGTGCCGAATATGTGGCGGTGACCGACGACGAGGCGCTGGAGGCTTTTCACAAGCTGTGCCGGCTCGAGGGCATTATTCCGGCGCTGGAATCGAGCCACGCGCTGGCTTACGCCGCCAAGATTGCACCGCGCATGCGCCGCGACCAGATCCTGCTGGTGAACCTGTCCGGCCGCGGCGACAAGGACATGCACACGGTTGCCGAGAAATCGGGCATCACTTTTTGATACACGACAAGAGCAGCTGACGATGTCCCGCATTGCCGCTACATTCGCGCGCCTCACGCAGCAGCGTCGCAAGGCTCTGATTCCCTTCATCACCGCCGGCGACCCGGCCCCGGCCGACTGCGTGCCGCTGATGCATGCGCTCGTCGCCGGCGGCGCCGACATCGTCGAACTCGGGGTGCCGTTCTCGGATCCGATGGCCGATGGCCCGGTGATTCAGCGCTCCAGTGAACGCGCGCTGCAGCACGGCGTGAGGTTGCGCGACGTCATCGGGTATGTGGCCGAGTTTCGCAAGACCAATACCGACACGCCGGTGGTGCTGTTCGGCTATGCGAATCCGATCGAGGCCATGGGGGTCGACGTATTCGCCGCCGCCGCGAAGGCAGCTGGTGCGGACGGTGCGCTGGTCGTCGATTATCCGCCCGAAGAAGCACAGCGCCTGGTGGATACGCTCGACGCCGTCGGGCTGGATACGGTGTTCCTGCTGGCCCCAACGACCTCGGATGCGCGTCTGGCTCAGGTCGCGGCGCTGGGGCGCGGATATCTGTATTACGTGTCATTGAAAGGCGTGACCGGCGCGGCGAACATCGACGTCGGCGACGTGGCACAGCGCATCGCGCACATCCGCAAGTACACCCGATTGCCGGTCGGCGTCGGTTTCGGCATCCGCGACGGACAGACTGCGCGCAGCGTGGCGCAGGTGGCCGACGCCGTGGTGATCGGCAGCCGCCTGGTGCAGGAAATCGAGAGCGCCCCCGCTGATGCAGTGGCGCGCGCGCAGGCGTTCATCGCCGGCATCCGCACGGCGATGGATGAAATCCGCGACGGGCAGGCCGCATGAGCTGGCTGCAGAAACTGCTGCCGCCGCGCATCAATCGCGATGCCAGTGTGCCGAAAAAGGTGGTTCCGGAAGGCCTCTGGAGCAAGTGTGATTCCTGCGAGGCGGTGTTGTACCGGACCGACCTCGAGAAAAACCTGTTCGTCTGCCCGAAGTGCAATCATCACAACCGCATCTCCGCCCGTGAGCGCCTCGACTGGTTGCTCGACAGGGAAGGTCGCTACGAGATCGGCGCCGAGGTCACCGCTGTCGACAGTCTGAAATTCCGCGACAGCAAGCGCTACGTCGACCGTCTGGCCGCAGCGCGGGAGGAGACCGGTGAGGAAGATGCGCTGGTGGTCATGCAGGGGGCGGTGCGCGAAATCCCGATGGTCGCGGCGGCGTTCGAGTTCGGTTTTCTCGGCGGATCGATGGGGTCGGTGGTCGGCGAACGCTTCGTGCGCGGGGTGCGGGTCTGTGTCGAACAGCGCCTGCCCTTCATCTGTTTCACCGCGACCGGCGGTGCCCGCATGCAGGAAGGGCTGTTTTCGCTGATGCAGATGTCCAAGACCTGTGCCGCACTGACGCGGCTTGCCGATGACCGTCTGCCGTTCATCTCGGTGTTGACGGATCCGACAATGGGCGGGGTATCCGCGAGTTTTGCGATGATCGGCGATGTCGTCATCGCCGAGCCCAATGCGCTGATCGGTTTTGCCGGTCCGCGGGTCATTGAGCAGACGGTGCGCGAGACCTTGCCCGAGGGTTTTCAGCGCGCGGAGTTTCTGATGCAGAAGGGCGCACTGGACATGATCGTCGACCGGCGCCAGATGCGCGATACACTGGCGCGCCTGCTGGCGCTGATGCTGAAGTTGCCGGCAGCGTCCTGACGTTTTCTGAGATTCACTATCCCACCATGGTGATCCGGTGCCGGGCATGATCCGGTTCGAGATCCGCGCGCAATGACGCT
>RPOR01000187.1 GCA_003820645.1 Betaproteobacteria bacterium | reverse complement strand
GCCAGCACGCCGGGCGCGACGCCGTTCACGGCCATCGCCAGCTCCGGCTCGGACTCTGCCCGATCCACTGCGGTGTAGGCGGCGGCATTGACGATCAGGTCCGGTTGATAGTCGCGGATGGTCTTGCGGATGGCATCCGGATTGGCGAGGTCGAGCTGGTGGCGATCCAGTGGCAGCACGTTGCCCAGCGGCGTCAGGGCGCGCTGCAATTCCCGGCCTACCTGGCCGTTGCTGCCGGTCAGCAGCATGCGCGATGTCTTGATCGTCATGACGGGGCTGCCGCCACCCGCTAATCGAACACTTCGGCGTCTTGCAGGCGCTTGCCGGCAGCATCCTTGGCCGCGAGGATGGGCGCGCCTGTCAACGGCCACTCGATACCAATGGCTGGATCGTTCCAGGCAATGCAGCGCTCATGCTCCGGCGCGTAATAATCGGTGGTCTTGTACAGAAAATCAGCCGAGTCGCTGATGACCAGAAAACCGTGGGCAAAGCCCTCGGGGACCCACATCATGCGTTTATTCTCGGCCGACAGCAGGGCGCCGGTCCATTGGCCGAAGGTGGGGGAACTCTTGCGCAGATCGACGGCGACATCGAACACTTCACCTATGGCTACGCGCACCAGCTTGCCCTGCGGCTGCTTGATCTGGTAATGCAGTCCACGCAGAACATTCTTCCGCGATCGCGAGTGGTTGTCCTGCACGAAATCCACCATCAGCCCGGTCACTGCAGCAAAGGTCCGCGCATTGAAGCTCTCGAAGAATAAACCGCGCGCATCGCCGAACACTTTCGGTTCTAGGATCACCACGCCGGGCAGCGACGTCTGCAGGACGTTCATCAGAACACGCGGTCGGTCAGCAGCCGCAGCAGATACTGGCCGTAAGCGGTTTTCTGCAGCGGTGCAGCGAGCTTCTTCAGCTGTCCATCGTTGATGAAACCCTTGCGGTAGGCGACCTCTTCCGGACACGCCACTTTCAAGCCCTGGCGTTTTTCCACCGTTTCGATGAACTGCGATGCCGCCAGCAGCGAATCATGGGTGCCGGTATCGAGCCAGGCCATGCCGCGCCCGAGCACACACACTTCCAGGCGTTTCTGCTTCAAATAAAGCATGTTCAAATCGGTGATTTCCAGCTCACCGCGCGCCGAAGGCTTGAGCGACTTGGCCAGCTTGACCACCGAATTGTCGTAAAAATACAACCCGGTGACGGCGTAACGCGACTTGGGCTTCTTGGGTTTCTCCTCCAGCGCGAGCGCACGTCCCCTGGCATCAAACTCGACGACGCCGTAACGTTCCGGATCCTGCACCGGGTACGCGAAAACGGTGGCCCCTTTTGTTTGCCGTGCTGTTGCTGCGAGCTGGGTTGCAAAATCGTGGCCGTAGAAAATATTGTCACCGAGGATCAGCGTGACGGCATCCTTGCCGATGAACTCCTCGCCCAGCGTGAAGGCCTGCGCGAGACCGTCGGGCGAAGGTTGCACTTTGTATGAAATGTTGAGTCCCCATTGCCGGCCAGTGCCGAGCAGTTCCCTGAAGCGCGGCGTGTCCTGTGGCGTGGAAATCAGCAGGATGTCGCGGATGCCGGCCAGCATCAGCGTCGACAGCGGGTAGTACACCATCGGCTTGTCGTAGATCGGCAGCAGTTGCTTGGATACGACGTGGGTCACCGGGTAGAGCCGGGTCCCGGATCCGCCGGCGAGGATGATGCCTTTTCTCATGACTCAAGCTTTCTCAGAGTGTTTTTTTAAAAAGGTGACTAATACTGGGATCAACGGTTCAGGGCTGGACGGCGCTGTGCGGCTCGATCAGAAGGCGGCAGTCCATTGATCGGCATGCTCCATGGGTCCCTAGCGGGCAGCGTAATTGGAGGCGATCCATTGCCGATACGCGCCGCTGGTCACTCCCCGCACCCACTCCCCATGGGCCAGATACCATTCCACCGTCTTGCGCAGTCCGCTCTCGAAACGCTCCCGCGGTTCCCAGCCGAGTTCCCGTTTGATTTTTGCGGCATCGATGGCATAGCGGCGGTCGTGGCCCGGGCGGTCTTTCACAAAGGTGATCAGCTTCGCGTGCGGCGCGCCGGCCGGGTGCAGCTCGTCGAGGATCGCACACACCGCATGCACCACTTCGAGATTGGTTTTCTCGCTGTTGCCGCCGATGTTGTATGTTTCGCCGAGTCGCCCCTGGGCGAGAGCCGCGCGGATGCCGGCGCAGTGGTCCCCGACGTACAGCCAGTCGCGCACGTTCTTGCCGTCGCCGTACACCGGCAGCGGCTTGCCGTTCAATGCGTTGAGGATGATCAGCGGGATCAGTTTTTCCGGGAACTGCAGCGGGCCGTAGTTGTTCGAGCAGTTGGTGGTGATCGTCGGCAGGCCGTAGGTATGGTGGTAGGCGCGCACCAGGTGGTCGGAACCGGCCTTCGACGCCGCATAGGGGCTGTTGGGCGCATAGGCCGTGGTTTCGCTGAACGCCGGATCATTGCTGCCCAGCGAGCCGTAAACCTCGTCGGTCGATACATGCAAAAAGCGGAAACGGCCTTTTGCGGGTTCAGCCAATGTGTTCCAATAGGCGCGCGCTTCTTCCAGCAGGCTGAAGGTGCCGACGACATTCGTCTGCACGAATTCGCCCGGGCCATGGATCGAGCGGTCGACGTGGCTCTCGGCGGCGAAATGCACGATGGCGTACGGTTGATGCCGTTGCAGCAGGCCCGCCACCAACCCGCGATCATTGATGTCACCATGCGCAAAGACGTAGCGGGCATCGCCCTTGAGCGGCGCGAGATTTGCCGGGTTGCCTGCGTACGTCAGTTTGTCGACATTGACGACGGGCGTGCCTGCGGCGGCAATCCAGTCCAGTACGAAGTTGGCGCCGATGAAGCCCGCGCCGCCGGTGACTACGATCATGTTCAGTTTCCCTTTGCTGCCGTTGTCGGGCTTGTGGATACGCGCCCCGCGGGCGAACCCGGTGCTGGATGAGACCCGATCTGCGGTTTGTTCACGAACCCGAATGCGTCGAGTGGAGAGGGCTATATTCTATGCGGAACAAGCATTTACGTGTAGGCTAGCGCTCAAAGAATATGATCGGGAAACATGTGAAAAGTGCAGCGCCCGAGCGCACATGCGGTTCCCGTACCCGTGTCGGGATTACGGCCCTGCTGCCGGGTCCGGCGGTGAGACAGCCATTCCAGTGATGTCGCGCATCCTGCTGATCAAAACCTCTTCGCTGGGCGATATCGTGCATAACTTGCCGGTTGTTACCGATATTGCAACGGCCATGCCCGATGCGACCATCGACTGGGTGGTCGAAGAGGGCTTCGCCGCAATTCCGCGGCTGCATCCGGGCGTCTCGCGGGTGTTGCCGGTGGCGGTGCGCCGGTGGCGGCGCGGGTTGTGGCGCCCTGCGGTGTGGGGCGAACTGCGCGGATTCCTGCGCACACTGCGCGCCCAGGATTACGACGCGGTGATTGATACCCAGGGGCTGCTCAAAAGCGCATGGATTACGCGCGCGGCGCGCGGGCCGCGATACGGGCTTGATCGTGCCAGTTCGCGCGAACCGCTGGGCTTGTTTTATGACCGTACCTACAGCGTGCCGTGGGGCCAGCATGCCGTCGAGCGCAACCGCAGCCTTGCAGCGCAGGCCCTGGGTATGCCCGTACAGGGGCCTGCACGGTACGGCATCGGCGCCGCCGCGCAATCGTTTGACGGGCCGGACACCGACAGTCCGTACGCGGTGATGTTGCATGCGACCAGCGCGGCACCGAAATTGTGGCCGGAGGAGCGCTGGATGGCACTGGGCCGGGTGTTTGCTGCGCGGGGTCTGTCCAGCGTGCTGCCTTGGGGAACGCCGGCAGAGCGCGAACGCAGCCTGCGGCTCGCGGGGCAGATCCCGCATTCGGTGGTGCCCGAGCGGCTGGAACTCGCAGCGCTGGCCGGCTTGCTGGCGCGGGCGCGGGTGGTTGTCGGCACCGATACCGGACTCACTCATCTCGCCGGCGCACTGGGGACGCCGACGGTCGGCCTCTATTGCGCGACCGATCCGGCGGCGACCGGGCTCCACGGCTGCCCGCGCGGCGTCAACCTCGGTGGTGTCGACCTGCTTCCCGCCGTTGCGCAGGTCGTCGCGGCGCTCGATGGATGGCCGCAATGAGCATGGGCCGGGTGCTCTACTCGCTGCTGCTGTACGTCGCAACGCCGCTGCTGCTGCTGCGGCTGCTGTGGCGGGCGCATCGCCAGCGCGGTTATCTGCGGCATCTGCCGGAACGTTTCGGGTTCTACCGGATGGTCCGCGGTCCGCGGCCGCTGATCTGGGTGCATGCCGTGTCGGTGGGCGAAACCCGGGCAGCCGAATCGCTGATCCGTGCGTTGCAGGCGCGGTATCCGCGGCATGGTTTGTTGCTGACGCACATGACGCCGACCGGTCGCGATACCGGCATTGCGCTGTTTGGAAATGACGTCGCGCGCTGTTATCTGCCGTACGATTATCCGGGTGCAGTGGCGCGTTTCCTCGATCATTTCCGGCCGGCGGCGGGATTGATGATCGAAACCGAAATCTGGCCCCATCTGGTGCATGCCGGCGTGGTGCGCGGCATCCCGCTGTACCTGGTCAACGCGCGGCTGTCCGAACGTTCACTGCGCGGTTACCGGCGGATCGGTGCCTTGGCGCGGGATGCGGTACAAGGGTTCAGCGCCATTGCGGCGCAGACGGACGCCGATGCTGCAAGGCTGCGGTTGCTGGGCGCAACACGGGTATCGGTGACCGGCAATCTGAAGTTCGATCTGGAACTGCCCGCTGCGCAACTGGCGCAGGGCGAGGCCTGGCGGCAGTCGATCGGCGATCGCGCGGTGCTGCTGGCGGCGAGCACGCGCGATGGCGAGGAGACGTTACTGCTTGATGCCGTACAGCGCGCGGATCTGCACGGTGCACTGCTGATCATCGTGCCGCGCCATCCGCAGCGGTTCGACGACGTCGCAGCATTGATCGCGGCGCGCGGTCTGCGCCTGCAGCGGCGCAGCGCGGGCGGCCCCGTTGTCCCGGGTACCGCCGTACTGCTCGGCGACAGCATGGGCGAGATGTTCGTCTACTACGCGGCTTGCGATGTGGTGCTGATGGGGGGCAGCTTTCTGGCCTATGGCGCGCACAGCCTGATCGAACCCTGTGCGCTTGGCAAACCGGTAATCATCGGACCGTCGACCTACAATTTTGCCGAGGCCACCGATGCGGCTGTTGCTGCCGGCGCCGCGTTGCGCGCGGCTGACATGGCGCAGGCGATGATGCTGGCGCTGCAACTGGCCGCGGATCCGGTGCGTCGCCAGCACATGGAGGCGTCAGGGTTATTGTTTACGGCGGCGCATCGCGGCGCGACGGCGCGCGTGCTGGAATTGATCCGGCCGCAGGGATAAAATAAGTATTTGTTTTTATTGATTATTTTTTGGTGTC
>RPOR01000186.1 GCA_003820645.1 Betaproteobacteria bacterium | reverse complement strand
TTACCAACATCCTCGATCAAATTGCGAAGGGCGCTCCCGTTTCCCTTGCTGCACCGCTCCCGGACGAGCTTCAGCATGTGACAACGTACGAAGCGGCAGTTGCGACAGGTTCGACGCAAGCAGCGCTTTCCACCAGGTTTGTCAGCATGTTCGCTACAGCAGAAGGAAGGCAGCGGCTCGCGTCGGCAGGAGTGAACTAGGGGCGACAGCCACAACGGGGGAGGTGACATGGATTTGGGATTGAAGGGCCGTAAGGCGATCGTATGCGGATCCTCGAGAGGGCTTGGCAAGGCTTGTGCCACGGCGCTTGCGAGGGAGGGGTGCTCGGTCGTTATCAACGGTCTTGACGCCGAACGACTGGCGCGCGCCGCCGATGAAATCCGCACGTTGACCGGCGCCGCTGTGACGCCAGTGCGGGCCGACATCAATTCCGAAGCCGGCCGTGCCGCGCTGATTGCCGCTTGTCCGGATGCGGATATCCTGTTCAACAACAACGCCGGTCCGCCGCCGGGGAAGCTGGAAGACTGGGATCACGACCAATGGCTGCGGGCGGTCGAAGCCAATATGTTGGCGCCCATATTCATGATCAAAGCGGTATTGCCAGGCATGCGAACCCGCAAGTTCGGACGAATCGTGAACATAACCTCTGCGATGGTCAAAAGCCCGCGGTCGCACATGGGCTTATCGACATCCTGCCGCACCGCGCTGACGGCATTGAGCAAGGCGATTTCACGCGATGTTGCAGCCGAGAACGTGACACTCAACAACCTGCTTCCGGAACGCATTGACACGGATCGTCAGAAATTCATGGCGGAACGCATGATGAAACTGGACAATATTACGCGGGAGGAGGCGCGTCGTCGCCAGGCTGAATCCCTGCCGGCAAAGCGTCTCGGCACGCCCGAGGAGTTCGGCGATGCCTGTGCCTATCTGTGCAGTGCGCAGGCGGGATTCATCACCGGGCAGAATCTGCAGCTGGACGGTGGAGCGTACCCGGGACTGATCTGACTTCAATCAACTGACAGCCCGAGGCGTATGTCAACGCACAAGGGGAACCGAGGAGAAAACCATGCAACGCAGCCTTATACAGCACCGCATAGTATGTATTTTGTTTGCTTCGATGTTTGCCATTGGGTCAAACATTGCTCTGGGTCAGGACGGTTATCCCACTAAACCCGTCCGGCTCGTGGTGGGGTCGTCGCCCGGTGGCGGCACGGATACCACAGCACGACTCATTCAACCCAAGCTCGGCCAGTTTCTGGGTCAGCAAGTATTGGTGGACAACCGGCCGGGCGCCGCGTCAATGATCGGGGCGGAGCACGCTGCTCGCTCCGATCCCGACGGCTACACGCTCTTCATGGGGATCAGTACCATGACTATCGTGCCATCCACATATCGAAAGATCCGGTTTGACCCCATCAAGGACTTCGAGCCCGTGTCAAAAGTGGTTTCGGTACCGCAACTGCTCGTGTCGCATCCCTCTCTGCCCCCGAAGAACATGAAGGAACTCATTCTCTTTGCCAAGGCACGGCCGGGGCAGCTTAACTACGCGGCCGGGGGTTATGGAGGGAATCCTCACATGTCGATGGTGCAGTTATTGAGTATGACCGGGATGGACATTGTCTACGTTCCTTACAAGAGCGGTAACGCAGGTCTGACTGATACGCTGACCGGCGAGATGTCGATGATGATGGCTAATATGCTTTCCGCGCTCCCGCATGTGCGGGTTGGCCGCTTGCGTGCCTATGGTGTCACCACTGCCCGGCGAGCGCCGGGTGCAGACGATATACCGACAATCGCGGAGTCCGGCGTGCCTGGCTACGAATCGACGCAGTGGTTCGGGGTACTTGTCCCCGCGAAAACACCACGCAGCATTGTCATGCGCCTACATCGTGACGTGGTGCGTGTCGTCAACGACAAAGAAATACAGCAGGGCTTCATCCGCAACGGTGGTACGCCCGAAGCGAGCGCTACTCCGGAGGACTTCGGCAGGTTCATGCAAGCCGAGATCGAAAAATGGGCAAAGGTCGTGAAGGCCGCCAAGATGAAACAACTTTGATCAGAAAGTTGCTCAGTCAGATGGGTTGATCTCGGAAGACTCTGGCGCAATCGCAAGCTTGCGGGCTCCGGGTAAGGTGCCGGTCATTCGGAGCAGGGTAAGGCACGGTGGCCGCTATGTGGCCCATGGTCGCTTAACGTTATGTTGGAGGTGCCGGACCAGGTGATCCGGCATCTCGCCTCATCTTGTAATCCGCGGCGTCACGTTTCCGATATTGCCAAAGAAGTAGGAGTCTTTGTTACCTATAGGAGAAGTGGGCGAAGCCCAGTTCGCGTTCTCAACGACTGTACGCGGTTCTAACTCTCAGTGAATAGCAGCCGGGCAAAGTCATTCGGATATCAGGTACGTTCGAGTATATGCAATCCGCGCACACGATCCAGCAAATAGATCAAGCCGCGGTCGTCAACGGTGACGTCGTTACTTTGCACGCGATCTGAGCCTGGTGGCACATCCGGCATATAGTGCGCCACTTCTTTTAGCGCGTGCGGATTCGAGAAATCGATAATTCGCAGGCCATGGGCAAACCAGGTGACTGGAATTTCAGTGCCGGTCACGATTTCGCATGGCTGGTGGCAACCCGTCATGCGAGGCTGAGGTGTGTCGGGCATATCGGCCACCTGATAGGTCGAAATCGGTTGTGGATGCTTCTCATCCGTAATGTCTACCATCCACAGAAACGCGGCCGGGTACGGATGGTAGTCCTCCTGTCGGAACACATCCTCGTCGGTAACCAGCATGAAATTGCGATTCTTGATCTTGAACGGAATAGGCAAGGCCGTATGCGTAGGCCACGGGAAGGGTGGGCTCCAGTCGAGGCCGGACACAAACTTGGGCTTGCTCATGTCATCGATGTCGAGAATAACCAGGCCGCCCTGCCAATAGCTCGTGTATAGGCGATTGCCCAACCGCAACGGATGATGGCATTTGTGGGCATCGTTCTTCCAAGTCGGCGTCTCGCCTCCCGCAATCCACTGCCCAGGCATATGCCACCGGCCAACCTCCTGGGGTTTGGCTGGATCCTTGAGGTCTAGGATGACCACGATATTGCCGAAGTAACCGTCCATCGTCGGCGACAGGTAGGCATAGCGGCCATCGAAGTCGAACCGGTGCACACCGCGAGCGTAACGTGCCGGAGAGCGGTCCGTTGCATCCCAGTCCGTGATGAGCTTAGGCTTCGCGGGATTAGACACGTCATAAATACTGATGCCTCCGGTATAACCCTCCGGGGGAACTTCTCCGTGCAGCGCATGCGCGCCGAGGGCTTCGCGATTGGTGATCATCAGATCACCTTCCACTCGTACCTTGTGCGAGTGCGTGCCAACCGGCATCTTGATTTCGGCGAGCGGCTTTGGGTTTTTAGGATCGTTTACGTCGATTATCAGTGTGCCGTGCGGATTTCGCATGTTCCCTATATAGGCAATGCGGTTTTTCACGACTACTTGTCCGCCGCCGGCGCAATCGAACCAGCCGGTCTGCTGCACGCCGCTACCCGAGGTTTCATGTGTGTGACCGCCACCACCACCGCTGCCTACATCCACGTAGCCGACCTCTTTGATGCCTTTCGCGCTAGCCATAATGAAAAATTCTCCACAGAAGATTACGTTTTTCTACTCGACGCTTGTGCTCGCCGTTCCAATGAATTTCCCTTATTTTTTATTATCGCTCCTGATGAATGCAGCGAATGACTCGATTTACATTTTCTGTGCCAAATTGAATGTTGTAGAGTTCAACTTGGATGAAGGAGTCAATGGATGGCGAGTAAGGAGTATAGCCGGGAGTGGGCGATGGCAAAACTCAGGCAAATTGACGTGCTGGTCGATGTAGGCCATTCGATCCACCAAGTCCGCAAAGAGATCGGAATCACAGACGTCACCTTTTATCACTGGTGCAAGGGTTATAACAGTCTGAAAAGCGATCAAGTCCTGGCGAATGAATGCACTGGAACGGGAGAGCCAGCGCCTTCAGCGCATTGACCGATCTGGCCGTGGTAATCCGTTAAAATTGCGTAGCTTCCTTACATGAGGTAAATAATGTCGCATACAGCGCTGCTTGTGCTAGACATGCAGAACGAACTGATCGATACTAAAGGCAAAGTCGGTGCGGAAGGATTTGCCAGAGTAGTTCAGGAACGGAAACTCGTCGAAAAGACTCGTGAAGTTCTCGATGCGGTACGCGCCAAAGATTTGCTAGTTGTATTTGTGCGAGTGGGGTTCCGTGCTGATTATGCGGATGCGATCAGTCAGTCTGCTCGACTTAAGCGACTAAAAAAAATGAATGCGATCGTGATTGGCACTTGGGGGCTTGAGTTTCCGGAGATGATAAAGCCACTCGAGAATGAAATGATCTACACCAAGCGTGCGGTAAACCCGTTCTTCAACACGGGATTGCTCACATGGTTGCGCCACCATGGAGTCACGACGCTTGCACTATGCGGCGTTTATACGCATATGGTGGTCGATAGCGCGGCACGATATGCCGATGATTCCGGCTTTGTCGTGAAGGTGCTTGAAGATTGCTGCGCAAGTCCTGATCCTGAGTTGCACAGAATCGAGTGTGAAAAAATTCTGCCGCTATTTGGCACAGTCATCTCATCCCGGGATTTCATCGCATCTCTGTAATTGAACAGGGCCTGCCCATCCTTCACGCCCGCGTTGCGAATAATGGCATTCCAGAAATTGGACTGTTTGGCATGAGGCCGTGCG
Organism: Betaproteobacteria bacterium; assembly: GCA_003820645.1. Taxonomy (GTDB): domain Bacteria; phylum Pseudomonadota; class Gammaproteobacteria; order Burkholderiales; family SG8-41. The sequence continues at coordinate 688 of RPOR01000186.1, read as the reverse complement.
AATTCTACGTGCGTACTCCATGCAAGTTCAAGGTCGCTGGCTTCGGTAATCCCATCGATTAATCGGCGTCATGTGACGTTGAGCGTTCTCCAATCGTTCCCTCCTGATTGCGCGATACCTCATCGTTCAAAATCCTTCGGCTCAGTACACGTGTCATTTTGTAAAGCGCTCTTATATAATTTGAAGGCATGGCCAATGAAAACAATCAGGCAATGCCACTGAAATCCGGATGAAGCAGGGGCCAAACGTGCAAACACGTACTATCACCGTACCGTTGCGTGACGGCGTCATGGGCGGCTATCTCGCCGTGCCGGATCGAAAGCCGGCCGGTGCCATCATTGCGATCATGGAAATCTGGGGCGTCAACGACACCATGCGCCATCATGCCCATGAATTTGCCGAGGCCGGATTCGTGTGTTTGGTCCCTGACCTGTTCTGGCGGCAGGAGGCCGGTGTCGAACTGTCGGATTCGAACCCGGATCACGTGAAAAAGGCGTTTGACCTCTATTACGACTTCGACTACGACCTCGGCGTGCGCGACATGGAAGACACCGTCAAGTTCCTGGAGGGGCTGCCCGAATGTAACGGAAAGGTCGGCGCGGTGGGTTACTGTCTGGGCGGCAAGCTGTGTTACCTGATGTGCTGCCGCACCGAAATCAACTGCGCGGTGGCTTATTACGGCACCTAT
>RPOR01000185.1 GCA_003820645.1 Betaproteobacteria bacterium | reverse complement strand
GCGGCGGATGGACGAAGTTGGCCTCCTCGCCGTAGGCAATGAAGCGCACGAAGGCCGAAGGCGCGGCAGCGACAAACTGCGCCGGCACCACGCACTCCGTGGTCGAGGTCGGCAGCACGAGGCGGTCGTTGATCAGGCGCGCCACCTCTCGCGGCGGCAGCCAGGTCATCAGCTGGTCGCCGAATTCGCGGCTGTTGCTGGAACTCCAGAACACCACATCCTCGGTGCCTTCCTTGCCGCCCATCGCCGAGGCAAAGTAGCCGTGCGCGTTGGCGACGCTGTTCCATGACATCTTGATGCCGCCGCCGGACTTGGCCATCGCCAGATTCACCGGCTCCATGAAATCGTATTTCTCCGCCAGCGCAAATGCGATGTCCGGCGAGTAGTTGCCCTTGACCGCATGATCGCCGCGCAGGCTGCCGTCTGCGGGCACACGCCTGCTGTCGCGCTGGTTGGGCCAGTCGCCGTAGGTGCGGCTGCGCGAAACCGACGGACCGCGCTGCACGTTGACGCGCCGGCTCACCAGCCCCTGCGGCACCTCGCCTTCCGCCACGCGCGCGAAGTCGACGACATAGGGTTGTCCCGGGCCGGCCTGTTCGCCGCACCCCCAGTAGATCAGCATGCGGCCGCGCGGCTTTTCGAACTTCTCGGGCATGCCGTCCTCGCGCGGCTCGGCACGGCGGACCTGCTGCGGCGTTTCCAGCGGCAGGCTCGCGCCCATGTTGAGGCCCGGCGGGATCTCGTGCGCCGCCGCCGGCGTGCCGCTGGCGCTGCGCTGCGACCCCAGTTCCAGCAGCATCGTGCGGTTCGCACCGCCGTCCATGCCGCCGCCCATCATCATGCGGCCGATGTCCATTGCCGACATGCCGCCACCGCCCATGCCGCCCATCGGCAGGCCGCTCGCGGTATCGATGCTCATCCAGTACACGGCGACCGGCGGCGTCACTTTCTGCTGCTGGGCCAGCGCCGCCGTGGGCCAGGCGGCCAGCGCGAGGATGGCGAGGCGTATGGCAGTCTTCATGTCGTGCTCCTTCTTGTTCGAGGCAGAGGTTCGCGTGCATTCAGGGCAGGTCTGCGAATTTAAAACCCTGACTGACCCTTGGACTTTGATCCCGATCATAGTCTACGCCACTGCGCCGCGTGGAAACATCCGGCGCCGCATGCTAGTCTGCGCGTCAAATTGATGCGGAGGAGATGATATGGCTGTGATGCGCATGAGCATGGTGCATGCCGGAGTGGCGCTCGCCCTGGGGGTATGCTGCGCGAACATTGCATTGGCCCAGACTTACCCCAACCGCGCGGTGCGCATGCTGATCCCGTTCACGGTCGGCAGCGCCGCCGACGTCATTGCCCGCGCCATGGAACCGGCACTGCGCGAGCGCCTCGGCCAGCCGCTGGTGATCGATAACCGCGGCGGCGCCGGCGGCAACATTGCCGCGGAACTGACGGCGAAAAGCCCGCCCGACGGCTACACTATCTTCATGGGCACCATCGGCACCCAGGCCATCAATTACAGCCTGTATTCGAAACTCAACTATCACCCGCTCAACAGCTTCACCCTGATCGCGCGCGTCGGCGACAGCCCCAACGTGCTGGTGCTGAATCCCACCGTGCCGGCGAAATCGGTGAAGGAACTGATCGCGCTCGCCAAGTCCAAACCCGGTGTGCTGAACTACAGCACTTCCGGCGCCGGCACTTCGGTTCACCTGTCGGCGGAACTGTTCAACAGCATGGCCGGCGTGAAGACCGTGCATGTGGCCTACAAGGGGGCAGCGGAAGCGCTGACCGCGCTGATTTCGGGCCAGACCGACCTCCAGTTTGCCAGCGTGTCGTCAGCGATACCGTTCATCAAGGTCGGACGGCTGCGCGGCCTGGGCGTGACTTCGCCCGCACGCATCGCGTCGCTGCCCGACGTGCCGACCATCGCCGAAGCCGGACTGCCGGGATACGCTGCCGTGGCCTGGTACGGCATCGTCGGACCTGCCGGCATCCCGGCGCCGATCGTGGCGACGCTGAGCAAGGCCGCACTCGACTCGCTGGCGCAGCAGGACGTGAAAAACCGGCTTGCCGCTTCCGGAGTCGACACCAACCCTGGCACGCCCGAGGAATTCCGCAAGCTGATCGAAGCAGAAATCCCGAAGTGGGCCGCCGTCGTAAAAGCCTCCGGCGCAAAGGTCAACTGACGCGACTCAGCCGATACGCACGACGATCTTGCCGACCATCGCGCTCGACTCCATGCATTCCTTCGCGGCCGGGAGTTCGTCGAAACCGTAGACCCGGTCGACCACCGGCACGATGCGTCCGTCGTTCAGGGCGGGCAGTACGTCGCGGATGAATCCGGCGGTGGCCTCGGCCTTGCCGCTGGCCGGCAGCCGCGCATTGGATACGCCGAAAATTTCCAGCCGACCCGCATGCACGGCACTCAGATCGATCTCGGCCTTGAACACGTTGTCGACATAACCCACTGTCGCCAGCCGGCCGCGGAACGCCAGCGTGCGCAGGCATTCCGCGAACACCGAGCCGCCGACACCATTGATGATCAGATCGACGCCTCTGCCATCCGTCGCCTGCTTGACTGCCTCGGCAAAATCCGGTTTGCGCGTGGCGATGCCGACATCGAGGCCGATCGCCTTGAGCCGGTCGAGTTTCTGCTGCGAACCCGAAGTGCCAATCGTGCGGGCGCCGATGACTTTTGCCAGTTGGATGCTCGCCACACCGGCACCCGAGGATGCACCCATCACCAGCAGCGATTCTCCCGCCTTCAGTTTTCCGTACTGGTAAATCATTTCCCAGGCGGTGATGTAACTCACCGGTACCGCGGCGGCCTGTTCCCACGACAGCCGCTCCGGTTTGCGCATGATCTGGTGGGCATCCATCAATGCGTATTCGGCAAACCCGCCGCGCACGCGGCCGAACACTGCATCGCCGACCTTGATGCCGGTGACACCATCGCCCACGGCATACACCACGCCTGATGCCTCGTTGCCACCGAGTTTTTCCGGGCCGCCGTGCACCACGCCGCCGACAAAAATCTCGCCACGGTTCAGCGCGCTGGCATGAACGCGGATGACGATCTCGCCGGCCTTGGGCTGTGGCACCCGCATCTCGCGGAATTCGAGTTCGTTCTGGTGATCCTTGGTGACGATCCAGCAGGTTTTCATATAAAGTCCAATAAAAACAATAAGTTATGAAAACGGCGGCCCGGGCCGCCGTCGGTGTGCGGTGCTGCGCCGCGCGTTACGACACCCCCGCGGTCTCCCGCACGATCGGCCCCCAGCGCTGCAATTCCTGCTGGATGAACTGGGTCGCCCGCTCCGGCGAAGACGTGGTCACCGGCTCGGCGCCAGCCTTGCGCAGAAAGTCCTGCATGCCGGCATTGGCCAGCACTTTCTGGTTCGCCTGACCCAGCACATCGATCACCGGCCGCGGTACGCCAGCAGGCATGAAGATGGCATTGAACGCCTGCACGATCAGTTCCGGCATGCCGGCTTCGGGCGCAGTGGGCACGTCAGGCACGGCCTTCAGCCGCTCGTCGGCACAGATCGCCAGCATGCGGATGCGGCCAGCCTTGTGATACTCGAGCGGCGCCGGGCTGATCGTGGGCGTGTACATCGGAATATGGCCAGCCACGAGATCGCTCAGGCCGGGGCCCGCGCCCTTGTACGGCACGTGGACGATGTTCAGGTTGCCGTTGAGCTTCTTGAACAGTTCACCGGTGAGATGGGTGATGCTGCCGGTGCCCGCGGAACCGAACGACAACTGGCCGGGATTCTTCCGCGCAAACGCGATCAGTTCCTTGAGATTCTTCACCGGCAATGACGGATGCACCGCAACCCCGGTCGGCACCAGCGTGATGATGCCGAGTGCCGTGAAATCCTTGAGCGGATCGTAACCAAGTTTCTTGTTGCCCAGCGGATTGAGCACATGCGTGGTGGTATTGGCGATCAACAGCGTATAGCCGTCCGGTTTGGCGCGCACGACCTCCATCGCACCGATCGCCCCGGAAGCGCCCGCGCGGTTCTCGACGATCATGTTCTGGCCCAGCGCGCGCGACATTTCCTGCGCCCAGCGCCGACCGATGATGTCATTGACGCCGCCCGGGGCAAACGGCACCACCAGGCGCAGCGGCCGCTCGGGAAATCTGCCCTGCGCCAGCGCTGCGCCGGGCACGAGCTGGGCGGCGGCAAGCGCCAGCAGCGTGAGGCTGCCGGATAAGAATACGCGTGCAATCATTGTTGTCTCCTCGATTCGAACTCTGGTTTTTGCCGCAGCAGACAGGCCACAGGCACGTCGCCTGATGCTAATTGTTATCGTTTGCCATCGCAACCGCGTTACCGCGGCTCGAAACGCCACTCGCGCCAGCCGCCGAGCAGCGGGAAATAAAGGCCCAGCCGGATATGCCGCTCGCCGCCCGCCCGCAACAACGCGGCATAGCGCTCCAGCTGGCCGCGATAACGCTCGCGCTCGTTGTCGAGGAACGCGGCCACATCGCCACCTTCATGCGTGCTGGTCTTGTAATCGATGATCCAGCGCACACCCTCGCCATCGACGAAGGTCCGGTCGATCACCACATTGACCAGCCGCCCACTGCTGACGCCGGTCAGCCGCCATTCCGAGCGCGCGCTGTCCTGCGCGCCGAGTACCCAGCGTCCGCGCGCATCGTTCACGCAGTTGACGATGGCCTGCGTTGCGCGCATAACGGCCTCCGCCAGTTCCGCATCGCCCAACCCCTGCGCGGACAGCGCGTGGCGGATCGCGGGCGCCAGCGCGTGAATGCGCGCGGCGTCCCAGCCCTCGGCGCCGTCTTCGGCAATGCGCTGCAGCCAGCGGTGCACCACCGTGCCGACATGACGCGCGGTTTCGCCGGCCCAGGAAAACTCCAGCGCATCCTGCACCCGCGCTGCTTCCGGAGGCGCCTGCCAGTTTGCCGGCGGCGGCGCCGGCGGCAGCGACCAGTCCGACGGCAAGCGGCGCAGTGTCTGGTCGATGTCGCCAGGCGGGACCGGCGGTGCGGGCTGGACATCGCGTTCGCGCAGCACCGACTCAAACCCGGATGCGACGGCCGGCCACAGCTTGCCGAGCAGGGAGCGCGCCGAGGGCGGCACCATGACGGATGCGCCATCTTCGTCATGCTTGATGCGGACGTTGCCGAACAGGTGCAGCTGGCGGCGTGCGCGGGTGGCTGCAACATACAGAAGACGCCCGTCCTCGAGATGTTGCCGGTGGGCATGAAAGCGCCGGATCCAGTCGTAGATCGGATCGCTGTCGTCCTCGGTGGCATGAATCGGCGCCAGCAGCAGCGTTTCCGCGCCGCGGGTTTCCGCCTGCTCGGCCCACAACAGCAGTTTCTTGTCGTCGCTGCGCGGCGTCCTCGCCAGCCCGGGCAGGATGACCACGTCGAACTCCAGTCCCTTCGCCTTGTGGATGGTCATGATCTGCAGCCGGTCGTCGGCGCCGAGATCCGGCGC
>RPOR01000184.1 GCA_003820645.1 Betaproteobacteria bacterium | reverse complement strand
TTTACAAGAAGGCGCGGCTTGCAAATACGTTTCGGTGGGAGATGAAAGAGCGCGGCTACGATGCCGGATTTATCGAAATGATCACCGAAAAACTGGTGGTGGCAGTCGCGAGGAAGGACTAGAACCCATCTCAAAAACCTGCCGAGCGCAGGCGGGACAAGGCGCCCGCGAGGCTTCGACGAGACATTACTTGGATGGTAAGGCGAGGAGAAACGTAGCGGGCAACGCAGTCCTGACAAGCGCAGGCGTTTTTGAGATGGGTTCTAGGCGTATCCGGGCGTTCCGGAGAAGCGGGCTTCCCATATCCAGCGCTTGCCGGAAACCCGCATCCCGGACGCGACCAGTCGGTCGCAACGACGCGCTGTTCGTCAAATGGAGCAGACATCATGAACCTGAATTCACGTCTCATCCCTGCACTGCTGGTCTTCGCCGCGCTCGCCGGCTGCGCCATGCCATCGGCGATCAAACCGGGTGCTACTACCGCCGATGAACTCGTGCAGCGGCTGGGCAAGCCCACCGCAACGCGCCCCCATCCGCAGGGCGGCGAATCCTGGGACTACGTCTATGGCCCGGAGGGCGTCGAGACCTGGCGGTTCGACGTCGACGGCAGCCGCATGGTGCGCAGTGCCACGCAGCTCTTGACTCACGAACGCCTCTACCGCGTGGTGCCGGGGGTTACTACCGAAGCCGAGGTGCTTGAACTGCTCGGCAAGCCCAGGGAAATCGTCCGCTTCCGCGACGAGACCGCCTGGGAATGGCGGGTAAGACTCGCGCCGAGTTATGGCATTTTCGTCGTGCGTTTCGGCCCCAACGGGCTGGCGACCGGGGTCAACGTGCTGGTCGATCCGGCCAGCGATTCCGACGACAAGGACAGCGGCCCCTGACGGTGGCCGCCCCTAGATGCCGGCAAGCTTGGAGTTCGCCGCCGCCAGCCGCTCGACCAGGATGCGCAGATAGGTACGGTCGAAGTGCAGGCGGCAGAGTTCGGAAGCCCGCTCCAGCGTCTTGACGCCGATCTTGATCATGCGCACGTCGGTGGCTGCCACGACGTCCGCGGAACGCAGGCTGCCGGCCTGGCCGAGGTAGGCCATTTCACCGACGCACTCACCAGCCTTCAGCAGGCTCAGCAGCAACCGGCGTTTGCGCAGGACCCGCGCTTCACCTGACACCAGGATGCCGAAGTAGTCGCCGGGCTCGCCTTCATTCATGATCACCGCGTCCTTGGGAATGTCCACCCATTCCGAAAAACGCAATACCTCCCACAGCTCAACATCGCCAAAGGACTTGAAAAACGACAGCGAACGCAGGGTGTTGAATTTCTCGGTCTCCAGCACGCCGTGCTTGGGCAACGGCACGCCTGCGGCGATTGCTGCCAGATCATTGGCGAACTGCTCCCAGCTCATGTAGCGCACCGCCTGATCACGCGCCATCGCCCGGCTCACGACAAGATCAAGTTCGGTCGGCACCTCCTGCCGCAGCTGCGAGGGCAGCGGCGGGTCGGTATTGAGGACCTGGTGCGCCAGGCTGGCGATATTGTCGGCATTGAACGGCAGCCTGCCGGTGAGCATCTGGAACATCACCACACCCAGCGCGTAGATGTCGGTCTGCACGTTGACCGGCTCGCTCAGGTGCTGCTCCGGCGACATGTAGGCTGGCGTGCCGATGCCGTCGACCACGGTGCGCTCGGTCATCAGCAGCGCCGCCGAACCAAAATCGGTGACCTTGATGTCGGTGTTGTCCTTGACCAGGATGTTGGCCGGTTTGATGTCACGGTGGATCACGCCAAGCTGCGATGCAAAATCCAGTGCCCGCGCGCATTTGTAGATCACTTCGATGACATCGCCCAGTGCCAGCAGATTGTCGCCGCGGGTGAATCGCTGCAGCGTACCGCCCGGCACATACTCCATGACAATGTAGGCATTGTCCTCGTCGGCCACGGCATCGTAAATCTCGACGATATGCGGATGATTGAGTTTGCCGGCGAGCGAAGCTTCGGTGAGAAACAGGTGATGCAGCAGCTGGCCGCGGTTCTCGTCCTTCAATGCATGCTGCGACACCAGCTTGATTGCGACTTCCCGTGTATTGAAGGCATCGCGCGCAAGAAACACCGTGCTCGTTGCCCCGTCACCGAGCTTCTTCACGACTTCGTACTTGCCGATCTTGTTGACGATCGATTCCGCCATCGGTAACGCCCTTCAGCCTGAGGCACAGCGCAGCCCGCCCGTCGACCGCACGCAGTGCCCCGTCCGCAGGCCTGCCGCGGGCATCGCACTGCTGTCGCCGGGAAAGGCCTGATTAGACTCCGGCCCCCTGCCAGCGTCAACCGGCCAATGCGCTAACATGCAAGCGCATTCCAACGACATGACCTGCATGACCGAGCCCGACACGACAACATCGCGCTGGCAATTCTGGATCGACCGCGGCGGCACGTTCACCGACATCGTCGCCCGCCGTCCGGACGGCCGTGTCGTGACGCATAAACTGCTGTCCGAGGATCCGTCGCGCTACCGCGACGCTGCACTGGCAGGCATCCGCGACCTGCTCGGCATCAGCCGCAGCGCAGCCATCCCCGGCGGACTGATCGCTGCGGTGCGGATGGGCACCACGGTCGCGACCAATGCCCTGCTCGAGCGCCGTGGCGAGCGCACTGCACTGTTCATCACCCGCGGCTTCGGCGATGCGCTGCGCATCGCCTGGCAGAATCGCCCGCGCATCTTTGACCGCCATATCGTGCTGCCGGACCTGCTCTACGACGCAGTGTGGGAAGTCGATGAACGCATCGGGGCCCACGGCGAGATCATTCTGGCGCCGGAGGTTACGGTGCTGCGCGGCAGTCTTGCCGCGGCGCGGGCGCAAGGCTACGATGCGGTCGCGATCGTATTCATGCACGGTTATCGTTACCCGGCGCATGAACAACTTGCCGCTGCCCTCGCCCGTGACTGCGGATTCGGGCAGATCTCCGTTTCGCACGAAGTCAGTCCGTTGATGAAACTGGTGGCCCGCGGCGACACCACTGTCGTCGACGCCTACCTGACGCCGGGACTGCACCGCTATGTCGAACAGGTGCGCCGCGAACTTCCGGAAACCCGGCTGCTGTTCATGCAGTCCAGCGGCGGCCTTACCGACGCCGGCCATTTCCGCGGCAAGGACAGCATACTCTCCGGTCCCGCAGGCGGCATGGTCGGTGCAGTACGCACCGCACTCGACGCCGGCTTCGACCGCATCATCGGCTTCGACATGGGCGGCACGTCCACCGATGTATCGCATTTTGCGGGGCGCGACCTTGCGGTCCTGGAACGCACCTTCGATGCCCAGGTCGCCGGCGTGCGCGTGCGTGCGCCGATGCTCGCCATCCATACCGTCGCCGCCGGCGGCGGGTCGATATTGCATTTCGACGGCGCCCGCATGCGCGTCGGCCCCGACTCCGCGGGGGCCGCACCCGGTCCGGCGTGTTATGGCAGGGGCGGGCCCCCGACCATCACCGACTGCAACGTGCTGCTCGGTAAAATCCAGCCGGATTTTTTCCCGCAGGTATTCGGCGACGACGGTCGCGGGCGGCTGGATACCGGCGCAGCGCGCGCGCGCCTCACTGCACTGTACAACAAAATATACAATAAAAACAATAACTTATCTTCAATCGAGGCCGTCGCCGAAGGTTACCTGCAGATCGCCGTCGAGAACATGGCCAACGCGATCAAGAAAATCTCCGTGCAGCGCGGCCACGATGTCACCGCTTACACGCTGGCGTGCTTCGGCGGCGCCGCCGGCCAGCACGCCTGCCGGGTTGCCGACGCGCTGGGCATGCCGCGCATTCTCATTCACCCGTTCGCCGGCGTGCTCTCGGCCTACGGCATGGGACTGGCCGACATTACCGCCATGCAGCAGTGCGCAATCGAAGCGCAACTCGATGCAAAACTGGTCAGGCAGATGGATGCGCAGGTCACCGCGCTGGGCATCGCTGCGCGCGCGCAGGTCGCAGACCAGGGCGTGCCCCGCGCCGCAATCTCGCTGCACCCCCGGGCCCACATCAAGTATGCCGGCACCGACACCGCGCTGACCCTGGCCTATGGTTCCGCAGAGACCATGCAGCAGGCGTTCGAACGGCTGTATCTGGAACGTTACAGTTTTCTGATGCCGGAACGTCCGCTGGTCGTCGAAGCCATTTCGGTGGAAGCCGTTGGCAGCGATGCCGGTGATGCCGGGTCCGGTGCGGGCCCTGCCGCGGCGGCGATGACGCCGCCCGCCGCGGTCGCCCGCGCGCAGATGTACACCCATGGCCAATGGCGCGCAGTGCCGGTACACCGGCGCGCTGCGCTGTTGTCCGGTCATGTCGTCAGCGGCCCGGCCATCATCGCCGACACCAGCGCCACCACGGTCATCGAACCCGGCTGGCAGGCCACCGTCACACCGCGCAACGATCTGCTGTTGACCCGTCATGCCCCGCGGCCGGCGGTACAGGCCGCCACCCGCGCCGATCCGGTGATGCTCGAGGTGTTCAACAATCTCTACATGTCGATCGCCGAACAAATGGGGGCGACGCTGGCCAATACCGCCTATTCGGTCAACATCAAGGAGCGGCTGGATTTTTCCTGCGCGCTGTTCGATGCGCGCGGCAACCTGATCGCCAACGCGCCGCACATGCCGGTGCATCTGGGCTCGATGGGTGAGAGCGTGAAGGCGGTGATCGCCGCCAACCGCGACACCATGGCACCGGGCGACGCGTGGATGCTCAACGATCCCTATGCGGGCGGCACCCACCTGCCCGACATCACGGTGATCACGCCGGTATTCGACGCCGAGGGCCGCGATGTGCTGTTCTACACCGGTTCCCGTGGCCACCACGCCGACGTGGGCGGCATTACGCCAGGCTCGATGCCGCCAGTCAGCCGTCACATCGACGATGAAGGGGTACTGATCTCGAATTTCCTGCTGGTGAAAAACGGCGAGCTGCGCGAGGCCGCAACGCGGGCGCTGTTTGCATCCACCCGGCATCCCGCACGGAATATCGACCAGAACATTGCCGACCTCCGGGCCATGGTTGCCGCCAACCAGACGGGCGCCCGCGAACTGAAGCGCATGGTCACCCACTTCGGCCTCGATGTCGTCGCCGCCTACATGCAGCATGTGCAGGACAATGCCGAGGAAGCGGTGCGCCGCGTCATCGGCAAACTGCGCAACGGCACGTTCCGCTACGCAATGGACCATGGCGCGGTAATCAACGTGACCATCCGCGTCGATTCCGCCGCGCGCAGCGCCGTCATCGATTTCACCGGCACCTCGGCGCAGGACGATGACAACTTCAACGCACCCTTCGCGGTGACGATGGCCGCAGTGCTCTACGTGTTCCGCACGCTGGTTGACGACGACATCCCGCTCAACGCCGGCTGCCTGAAGCCGCTGACAGTGGTCGTGCCCGCGGGATCGCTGCTCAATCCGCGCCACCCCGCTGCAGTGGTCGCCGGCAATGTCGAGACTTCCCAATGCGTGACCGATGCGCTCTA
>RPOR01000183.1 GCA_003820645.1 Betaproteobacteria bacterium | reverse complement strand
GTTGTCCCATACAACCACGTCACCTACTGCCCAGTGGTGTTCGTAGATGAATCGCGGCTGCGTAGTGTGTGCCCACAGCTCGTTGAGCAGCGCTTCAGATTCCTCAAGCGTGCAGCCGTTGACATACGCACTGTGGCGGCGACCGAGAAAAATCATGTTGCGTCCGGTTTCGGGGTGAGTGGAGATGACTGGGTGGCTGGGGCCGGGAATATCGCGAATGTCCATGTCGAGCGAGGCGCCTGGCCGCACCTGCATCGCGGTATCGACGATGTTGGCCTGCTTGATGGTCTTGCCGGACATGCGCCGCTTCATGTCGGCGGACAGCGCGTCGTACGCGGCGTAGCAATTCAGAAAATAGGTGCAGCCGCCCGCTGGCGGAATTTCGACGGCGAGCAGCATACGCGCAGCGGTGGGCGCTTCCTTGAACGAAAAATCCGAATGCCACACCACTTCGCCGTCGCCGAGGATGCCGACAGGCTTGCCATTCTCGCGCACGTTGGTGACCACCGTAACCTCCGGCGGCAGGTTGAACACCTTGTTCGCCGTGCGTTCTGCCAGATCGCGCTTGTGCAGATTGGAAGAAGTCACCGGCGTACCGAACCGGCGCACCAGGTTGACCAGATCCTGCGAGGCGAACTCTTGCCTGCGGAACACCAGCAGCAAGTGTTCCAGCCACAAGTCGTGGATGGTTTGAAACATGGCGCCGTCTATTTTGGTCAGATCGACGCCACGGATTTCTGCGCCGAGTGCGGCATCGGCGGGCATTACGCTGAGGTCAGCGCGCTGCTGCGCGCCTGAGGCTGCGGTAGTGGACATGGTGGTGAACTCCTCCTCAACGTCAACAATACGGTGGCAGCGCACGCGCAGAGTGGGGCTACTCTCCGGCGTACACTTTCAGGTAGCTCGAGCGCCCGCCGTCCGCGACGATGGTGGTGCCGGTCAGCATGCGCGATTCGTCGGACGCCAGAAACACGGCGATTGCGGCAATGTCCTCGGGCTCGCCCTTGGAAAACGGATACAGCTTCTGGAACACCGCGCGCTCGCGTGCCGCCGCGCTCGGTTTCTCGGCGAGCATGTAGTCCTTGTTCTCGTAGCGGGCTATCTGGCGCTCGGTGCGAATCGAACCCGGCGCCACGGCATTGGCGCGGATGCCATATTCGACGTATTGCGCTGCCAGCGTCTTGGTGAAGGAAATGATCCCCCCCTTGGTCGCAGCATAAGCCGGCTTGACAGTCCCCACCAAGCCGAGGTGGGAAGTAACGTTGACGATAGAGCCGCCGCCCGCCTTGATCATGTGCGGAATGCCATGGCGGCAGGTCAGGAACGGATGCAGCAGGTTCAGCGCAATGGTCTTGTGCCAGACGTCGAGGTCCATCTCGTGCACCGGGCGATCGTCCTGAGACGAGCCACCGGCACAGTTGAACAGTACATTGAGCTTGCCGAAGTGTTTGACCGTGGCCGCGATCGCGTCGCGTACGCTGCCGTCCTGGGTAACGTCGGTGTGAACGAACAACGCATCGCCACCCGCTTCGCGGATTTCGCGTTCGGTGCGTTCGCCAGCCTCACGAGTGATTTCGCATATGGCCACACCCGCGCCCTCGCGTGCGCAGGCATGCGCAGTCGCCTTGGCAATGCCGGCCCCCGCACCGGTCAGGAACACCACTTTGCCGTCGAGTCTTGCCACTGCGAACTCTCCTCATGCTGCAGCCGGAAGCGCGCCCCCGACAATTTCTGGATTTCCGTTTGAATTTAATGAAACTCTGGCGAATCCACAATCAAAATCGGTAGATTGCATAATATGTGGACGCATCTGCGGCCCGCATCCTGCGCTGCAAGCGCGTTCCGTGTTGTCAACGCCGCCGCGCTGGCGCGCGACACAACACAACGATGTCCGCAACGTCCGTTACTCGCTCCAGCGTCCACAACGTGTCCAGCAGCCGCGCGACTCGCACCTTGGGCAATACGCTGCCGGCGAGCACACGGAATTTGGCGTCGAGCTGGGCGTCGGTCACCGGATTGGCCGGGCTGCCGGTAGCGTGCGCCACCCACTCAGTATGCGTGCTCCCGTCCGCCAGCGTCAGTGTCAGTTCACATTGATCCTGAGCGATGGCCGCATCGCCCTCGACCTGGATCTTGCGGCGCAAGCCGGCAACCACCGGATCGTGCACACGCGCATCCGTGAACTGGGCCGGGAAACAGGCGCCGTCGACCAGTGCTACGGTCATTGCATGCTGAAACGATAGCCGGCCCTCCAGGCCGGTCGCGGGTTCGGGCCGGCTCTCGAGTTTGATGGTCAACGGATTCACTCGGCAGCGGATGCTAATGATGTGCTCCGGTGCGACGCCCGGCTGCTGGCGCAGCGCAAGCATGCCGTCGACCAGTGGATGGCTGAGAATCGCGGACGCATAGGGTTTGGGCGCGTTGTTCATGACTTCCCAGCGCACGCCGAGGTCGTCGGCAATACACTTCAGGTCGGCATCGTTGGGGGCGAAGGCTGCAGCGAATCCGTGGCGGCCTTCAAGGATGGTCGTAGAGCTGGTAAAACCCTGCTGCACCAGCAGCGCGGCCAGCAGTCCGGAGTGCGCCGCACGCGCCGGATGAAACGCTTTGGTCATGGTGCCGAAGGTTTCGCGCAAGCCCGAGGCCTGGGTACCGGCGAGGCCAAAGGTGCACGCCATGTGCACCACATCCATGCCCAGCAGCCGGCCTGCCGCCGCTGCACCGCCAAACACCCCGGCCGTGCCGGTCATGTGCCATACCGCGCCGTGGCGCATGTTTTGAATGGCAAGCGCTACGCGACAGGTGGCTTCGAGGCCCAGCAGGCTGGCGACCAGGAAGTCGCGCCCGGTCAATCGCCCCTGCTCGGCCAGCGCTAGCGCCACCGGAATGGTCGGCGCAGACGGATGCAGCACCGTCGGGAAAAACGTGTCGTCGTAGTCGTCGAGATGAGCGAGCAGCCCGTTGGCCATGGCCGCGTTTTGAAGGCTGGTCTTGAATCCGGCCCCGAGCACCGAGGCGCGCCTGGCGCCACCCTCGGCCGCGAACACATCGAGCAGCATCTGCAGCGCAGGATCCTGCATGGCATGCAGCGCCACTGCAAGCATGTTGATGATGCAGCGCTTGCCCTGGTGGAGCACAACATCCGGAATCTGGCCGACGCGCGTATTCACCACGAACCGCGCCAGGTCCATGGTCGTGGTGGCAGCGTCGTTCATGCGCGAATCAATCGTTCTTGGCGCCCGCTGCCTTGACGACCGGGGCCCACTTGGCGATTTCCCCCTGGATGAATGTCGTCGCCGCTTCCGGAGAATTGCCCACTGGTTCGAGCCCCAGGGTTGCGAGGCGCTCCTTGAGCGCTGTGGATTGCAGCGCCTTGACTGATTCGGCATTCAGTTTCGCGATGATTTCGCGCGGTGTGCCGGCCGGCGCCATCATGATAAAAAAGCCGGTGACTACGAATCCGGGTACTGCGGATTCGGCGATGGTCGGGACTTCCGGCGCCACTGGCGTACGTTTCGGGCCAGTCGAGGCGATCGCACGCAAACGGCCCGACCGCACATGGGCAATCGCTGATGCGACATTGCTGAACATGAAATCGATCTCGCCGCCGATCAGCGCGGCACCTGCCGGGCCAGCACTCTTGTACGGCACGTGGATCATCTTGGTACCCGTCATGTGTTGGAGCATCACGCCTGCCAGATGGTTGGCGCTGCCGTTGCCGGATGACCCGAACGTAATCTGCCCCGGGCGCGCCTTGGCCAGCGCGAGGAATTGCTGGACCGTCTTGACCGGAACTGTCGGGTGGGTGGTGAGGAAATACTGTCCCGATGTCAGCTGGGTGATGAAGCTGAAATCCTTGATCGGATCGTACGGCAGCTTGCGCAGGTTGGGCTGGATCGAGAACTCCGGCGCCACGGTCATTAGCGTGTAACCGTCGGGGGTGGTCTTCGAGAAGTATTCCGTGCCAATCACAGTGCCGGCACCGGGACGGTTCTCGACAAAAATCGTCACGCCCAGTTGTTCGCTGAGTCTCTGCGCAATGAGCCGGGCCATACTGTCTGTGCCACCACCGGCGCCGATCGGCACGACCATGCGTATGGTCTTGCTGGGGTAGACTTGCGCATCGCAAGCAGTCGCGGTGAAGCCAAGCGACGCGGATAGCACGGCCGCTGCTAACACGGGCGGTTTTCTTGATTTCATGGTTTTCTCCTCCAGATTGATAAAGCGCAGCGGTTGCCGGACGTCAGTCCACCGCCACCTTGAGATAGGACGAGCGTCCGCCATCTGCCGCGATGGTGATGCCTGTCAGCATGCGCGATTCGTCCGAACCGAGGAACACTGCCAGAGCGGCAATATGTTCCGGTTCACCGACTGAAAACGGATACAGTTTCTGCATGGTCAGCCGCGCCCGCGCCGCCGGGGTCGGATTTTCGGCGAGCAGCCATTCCTTGTTTTCCCAACGCTTGATCGAGCGCTCGGTGCGCACGATGGCCGGCGCAATCGCGTTGGCGCGAATGCCATAATCCACATATTGCGCGGCAAGGGTCTGGGTAAACGACACGATGCCACCTTTTGCTGCCGCATAGGCCGGCTTTTCGGACCCCTTCAGCCCCAGATGCGATCCGAAGTTGATAATGGAGCCGCCCCCAGCCCTGATGATGTGCGGGATCGCATGACGGCAGCACAAAAACGGGTGCAGAAGGTTGAGCGCGATCGTGCGATGCCATACATCAAGATCCATCTGGTGCACCGGTTTGTCTGCCTGCAAGGAGCCACCCGCGCAGTTCATAATGACGTCCAGCCGCCCGTAGGACTTGACCGTCATTGCCACTGCATTCCTGACCGACTCATCCTGAGTTACATCGGTTTCTATGAATATCGCATCACCGCCTTCCGCTCTGATTTCATTTTCCGCAGCCTGTCCCGCTTCGCGATTGATTTCGAACAACGCGACTTTCGCGCCTTCGCGCGCAAATGCCTTCGCTGTGGCCTTGGCAATGCCAGCACCGGCGCCCGTCAGGAAAGCAACCTTCCCTTTCATTCTGTCCATGTTTGCCTAGTCCTGAATCCAGTGATCGAGAAATCGCGGCCGGTTACCATCAGGCCTTGCCGGTTCCCTGTATGATGAAATCGCGCGCGGCCTTCGCGCACGCCTCCGCATCACTCGCCGCCACGTGATACGACCTGCCCGGTAGCACCAGGAGCCGCGAGCCGAGGATCTTTTCCTGCCATTCCCGGATGCGCTCGACGGTGCCGAGGCCGCTTTCCTCGGTGGTGATCACCAGCGTCGGACACTTGATGTTCGGCAGATCGGCGCGAATGTCGGCGTAGTTGATGCCGCGGTTGAAACCGATCAGAGATGACACCGGTGCACGGCCCATGAACTGCGTCCACCACTCGACGCCTTCCGCCGGAAAATGTTCGCCCAGGCGGCCGGCCATCGTGCGCCGCGCCCAGTGCTCGGCGCCCTTGGTGTCGAATTCCTCGATCAGTGCCGGGATCTGTTCCGCGCCGGGGCGCAGCGCCTGCGGCGTGCCGACGACCGTCAGTGACTGGATGCGGTCCGGGCGGCGACCGGCAAAGACGCGGGCGATGGTACCGCCGATTTTCGCAGCGACGAGATGAAAGCGGT
>RPOR01000182.1 GCA_003820645.1 Betaproteobacteria bacterium | reverse complement strand
GGCCTGACCGATGGCGGCGAGGCCATAGGGCGGTGCCACCTGCTGCAACGCCAGCTGCGTCGCATACGGCACATGATGCAGGCGGCATATCGTGCGCAACGCCCACGCATAGGTATCCGCAGTCAAAACCGGAGTTGCGTCCACGTCTCCCTCCCCTGCGTTGGTGCTACACTCAGCGTCGTTACGGATTCGCCTATAAGTTATTGTTTTTAATCGCTATCTTTCTATGTAGCGCAGCAGGCCATGTGCCGCATTTTCCACCAGATCCAGCACCGCCTCAAAGCCCTGCGCGCCACCGTAGTACGGATCCGGCACTTCGCGCAGCGCAGTGCCGGTGGCGAATTCCAGCACCAGACGCAGGCGGTCGCGGCGCTCCGCCGGGCACAGCTGCTGCAGCAGGCGGTGATTCGCTGCATCCATCGCCAGCACGTGATCGAACGTGGTGAAATCCCCGCGCGTCACCTGGCGGGCGCGCAAATCGCTCAAGTCATACCCGCGGCGCGCGGCAGCCGCCTGCGCACGGACATCCGGTGCGGCGCCGACATGGTAGTCGTGGTTGCCGGCCGAATCGGTGATGATCTGCCCGCTGCGGCCCTGCGCCGCGACCAGATGCCTGAACACGCCTTCAGCGGTCGGCGACCTGCAGATATTGCCCATGCAGACAAACAGCACCCGCGTCGCCATCGCGTCACGCCGCGTCGATGAAAAAGCGCTGCTTCAGCACATGCAGTTCGTCGCGCAATTGCGCCGCGCGCTCGAACTCGAGGTTGCGCGCCGCTTCGTGCATTTCCTTCTCGACGCGCTTGATCTCGCGCGTCATCTCCTTGTCGCCCATCAGGTCGTAACGCGCCTGGTTCTGCGCAGCCTTCAGGCCCTCGCGGGCGCTGTCGCGGTCGTAAATGCCGTCGATGATGTCCTTGATGCGTTTCTGGACGCCGATCGGGGTGATGCCCTGCTTGAGGTTGTGCGCCAGCTGCTTGTTGCGCCGGCGTTCGGTTTCGCCGATCGCCCGGTGCATCGAGTCGGTAATCTTGTCGGCATAGAGGATCGCCCTGCCGTTGATGTGGCGCGCGGCACGGCCGATGGTCTGGATCAGCGAGCGTTCGGAGCGCAGGAAGCCCTCCTTGTCGGCATCGAGGATGGCGACCAGCGACACTTCGGGCAGATCGAGCCCCTCGCGCAGCAGGTTGATGCCCACCAGCACATCGAATTCGCCCAGGCGCAGGTCGCGGAGTATCTCGACGCGCTCGACGGTTTCGATATCGGAGTGCAGGTACCGCACCTTGATGCCGTGCTCGGCCAGATAATCGGTCAGGTCCTCGGACATGCGCTTCGTCAACGTCGTCACCAGCACGCGTTCATTCGCGGCAACCCGCTTGGTGATTTCGGACAGCAGATCGTCGACCTGGGTGGCTGCCGGGCGCACTTCCACCTGGGGGTCGACCAGACCGGTCGGCCGCACCACCTGCTCGACAACCTGGCCCTGATGCTCGCGCTCGTATTCCGACGGGGTCGCCGACACGAAAATCACCCGGCGCATGAATTTCTCGAACTCGTCGATGCGCAACGGCCGGTTGTCGAGCGCCGAGGGCAGCCGGAAACCGTAGTTCACCAGGTTCTCCTTGCGCGCCCGGTCACCGCGGTACATGCCGCCGAGCTGCGGGATGGTGACGTGACTCTCATCGATGATCATCAGCGCATCCGGCGGCAGGTAGTCGATCAGCGTCGGCGGCGGCTCGCCGGGCTGGCGGCCCGACAGGTGACGCGAATAGTTTTCGATGCCCTTGCAGAAGCCCATTTCGTTGAGCATTTCCAGGTCGAAGCGTGTGCGCTGCTCGAGCCGCTGGGCCTCGACCAGTTTCTGTTCCCGCTGAAACCACTCGAGGCGTTCGCGCAGTTCCAGCTTGATGGCCTCGATGGCACGCAGCGTGGTCGCCCGTGGCGTGACGTAATGACTGGACGGATAGACCGTGAAACGCGACACCCGCTGCAGGATGTGTCCGGTCAGCGGATCGAAAATCTGGATGCTTTCCACTTCGTCATCGAACAGCGATACGCGTACCGCGGTTTCCGAGTTCTCCGCGGGAAAAATATCGAGCACATCGCCGCGCACGCGGAACACGCCGCGCTGGAATTCGACATCGTTGCGCTCGTACTGCATCGAGATCAGGCGCTCGATGGCATCGCGCTGGGAAAGCTTCTCGTTCTCGCGCAGATGCAGGATCATGCCGTGGTAATCGACCGGATCGCCGATGCCGTAGATCGCCGATACGGTGGCGACGATGATGGCATCACGGCGCTCGAGCAGCGCCTTGGTGGCCGACAGCCGCATCTGCTCGATATGCTCGTTGATGCTCGAGTCCTTTTCGATGAACAGGTCCTTCGACGGCACATAGGCTTCGGGCTGGTAATAGTCGTAATACGAGACAAAATACTCCACCGCGTTCTCCGGAAAGAACTCGCGCATTTCCGAATAGAGCTGGGCCGCCAGCGTCTTGTTGGGCGCCATGATCAGCGCCGGGCAGCCGAGGCGCGCAATCACGTGCGCCATGGTGTAGGTCTTGCCGGAACCGGTAACGCCAAGCAGCGTCTGGTAGACCAGCCCGTCGCGCACGCCTTCCTCCAGCTTGGCAATCGCCTCGGGCTGGTCACCGGCCGGCGCAAAAGTCTGGTGCAAGCGGTACGGGCTGTTGGGGAAAGTGATGATTTCCATGGGAATCGGGCAAAAGCGCCCTATGTTACCGGTATCGCACGCCGCCCGCCGTGCGCTTTGTCCCGCCGGGCCGTGGCCGGAATCGCAATTCCGTTTGGGTGCAGTGCAAAAACCCGGCTAAAATGGCGCTTTCTGTCACTTTTTCAACGCCTTTTGCGGCACTTCTCGCCTTCCTGCCAATGACCCCCTCCGTCCTCGAAAACATTGAAATGGCGCCCAAGGATCCCATCCTGGGCGTGACCGAAGCCTATAACGCCGACCCGAATCCTAAAAAGGTGAACCTGGGCGTCGGGGTCTATACCGACGACAATGGCAAGGTGCCGGTGCTGCAGTGCGTGCGCACCGCTGAACAGAAACTCGCCGAAACCGCGATGCCGCGCAACTACCTGCCGATCGACGGCATCGCCGCCTACGACCGTGCCGTGCAGGAAACCCTGTTCGGCGCCGGCAACCCGGCGGTCAAGGACGGCCGCATCGTCACCGTGCAGACCCTGGGCGGCACCGGCGGGCTCAAGGTCGGTGGCGATTTTCTGCGCCGCGTCAACCCGGGCGCCGACATCTACATCAGCGATCCGAGCTGGGAGAACCATCGCGCCATTTTTGAATACGCGGGTTACACGGTCAAAACCTATCCCTACTACGACGCGGCAACCAACGGCCTGAAGTTCGACGCCATGATCGCCGCCTTCGAGCAGCTGCCCGCGCGCGCGATCGTGCTGCTGCACGCCTGCTGCCACAACCCGACCGGTGTCGACCTGACGCCGGCGCAGTGGGAGAAAGTGATCGAAGTGGTCAAGCGCCGCGACCTGGTGCCTTTTCTTGACATCGCCTACCAGGGTTTCGCCGAGGGCCTCGAA
Source organism: Betaproteobacteria bacterium (assembly GCA_003820645.1). Taxonomy (GTDB): domain Bacteria; phylum Pseudomonadota; class Gammaproteobacteria; order Burkholderiales; family SG8-41. Next base: position 2,173 of record RPOR01000182.1, on the reverse strand, counting down.
GCCGACGCCGCGACCATCCGCCGCTTTACCGCGGAATGCCCGGCGGTGTTTGTGTCGAGTTCGTTTTCCAAGTCACTGTCGCTGTACGGCGAGCGCGTCGGCGCGCTGAGCATCGTCACCGGGAGCAAAGACGAGGCTGCGCGCACGCTGAGCCAGCTGAAGCGGGTGATCCGCACCAACTACTCCAGCCCGCCCACCACCGGCGGCCAGGCAGTGGCGATGGTGCTGACCACGCCGGAGCTGCGCAAGCAGTGGGACGAGGAGCTGGGCCAGATGCGCGAGCGTATCAAGGTCATGCGCAAGCAGCTGGTCGAGAAAATCCGCGCCCTTCGCGCCGATTTCGACTTCAGTTTCATCGTCGAACAGCGCGGCATGTTCTCCTACTCCGGCCTGACCAAGGACCAGGTGCGCCGACTGCGCGAGGAATACTCGATCTACGCGATCGACAGCGGACGCATCTGCGTCGCTGCGCTAAACTCGAAGAACATCGATTACGTGGCGCAGGCCATCGCGAAAGTGCTGGTCTAGCGCGCAGGCGCCGGCGTTTCCGGAATAGCCGGCCCGCGGGCCGGCTATTTCTTTTTGTCGTCTTTGCCGAACAGGCTTCCGGCCCAGTTGCCGATCGTGGCACCGACCGAGGTGCCCACACCCGGCCCGAGTATCGTCGTGCCGACCGCGGCGCCCGTCATTGACGCACCGGTCGGCAACAGATATGGCGAGTCGAGGCTGCCGCTGACATTGAGAGGCACCGTCGCCGAAGCGACGGTGCCGGCCTTGACCTGCGCATTGATGCGACCCGACAGCGCCTTGTTTGGCGCAATGGTCACGTTGCCGTCGGCTGCCAGCGAACCGGACGCCACTTTCAGGCTGGTGATGCGCTGCGTGCCGCGATCCATCGCGAAATGGCCCGATAACGTGTCAAAGCGGGTCTGCCCGCTGCTGTCTTTCGTGAACAGGCTGGTGGCGGCTTTCTGAATGTCGATGCCGTGCAGCACGCCGTTGCGGATATTGAACGGCGTATCCAGTTTCATTGCATTGCCGATCTGCTCCGGCCTGGCAGCCTTGGCCGAAAATACCGGTTTGGCATTCAGCCGTCCGGTGAGCCTGGTCTCCGGCGAGAACAACGGCACCAGATCACGCAACTCCAGATCGTTAACGGTGTAATCGCCTGTGAGCTGCCAACCGTCCTGCCACGCAAGGCTGGACCTCCCGGCCACCGTGCCGCCGTAGAGCTTCGCCTTGACGTCGCCAAAGCGGGCTTCTTTCATCGTGGCGACGCCTTTGACCAGCAGCTCGTCGAACACGATGGACGGCCCCACCGGCAGCTGCCAGCCCTTGGCCTGCACATCGATATTGAATTTTTCACCTGCAGGCTTGATCGTGACCTTGAATTTGCCGTCGCGCGCAGTGATGTCCGCCCGCTCCGGCGCGCCGTCAGCAGCGATGGCCACGCGCGCGTCGAAAGGCCCGAAACTGGCTTTCTGCAGCTGCAGCAGCGCATCGTCGAGACGAACGGTCTGCACACGTACCGTGAATGCTGCAGGCTTGGCCTTGGGATCAGTCTTGATCCAGAGCGGGATGCGGTCCAGCCCGCGCTGGGTGAGCACCAGTCCCGTGATGTCGACGCTGCGGATGATCTTGGTATCCGTCAGCAGGGACAGCAAATCCGGCGTCACCGCGATCCTGCCGACCTTGACGTCGGCCTTGCCAATCTCGATGCCATCAATGATGACATGCGGCAGCGGCAGGCCTGCGAGCCGCAGGTTTTTCAGCTTGACCGGCTCCTTGAGTTTTTCGGCCAGCAGCCGCTCGATCCGGGGACGGTAATCATCCAGCGACACAAAAAACGGTACGATTGCGAGTGCTGCGACCACTACTGCAAATAACAGCACAAGGCGTTTAAGCCATTTCATTTACGTTAAATCCCCGCGTTGACCATCCACCGATCCGCGGATAGAATACGCCCCTCTTTGCTCCCGCAACAACCCGTTCCCAAAGCATTATTCCCCGATAGCTCAGTCGGTAGAGCGACGGACTGTTAATCCGCAGGTCCCTGGTTCGAGCCCAGGTCGGGGAGCCACCCTTTTTTGTACCAATTCTTGCACTTAGCCCTGCCACCCCGGCGGGGCTTTTGCGTTTCTGGGGTCGCTATACCGAAAGTCCGCGGGTCGGT
>RPOR01000181.1 GCA_003820645.1 Betaproteobacteria bacterium | reverse complement strand
TTCCCGCGCCCGATGAACCTGATGGCGAATGCCGCGCCCTGCTGGGGGACGATCCCGAGCAGCGCGCCGGGGAACCGGAACCGAACGCAGAGGGGTCGGTTGAAGACCCGCTGCACGACTGGCCTGAAGACGACTGAAGGCCGCACCAGACCAGCGTTGCGGTGCGGCGATTCGAGGGGGCAGTGATCGTGTGCGACCGCGGGTCGTTGCTCCTCTGAATTGACGAACGCGCCGCGCGCAGGAGCAGGCCATGCCAGACAAAGACGAAATCATCAAGCGGGTGCGCAAGGCATTCGAATACGACAGGCAGATCAATCTCCACCGCCATCCGGTCAAAGTAAGTTACGCCGATGGCGTGGTCATTCTCGAGGGCGAGGTCGAGAGCGTCGCCGTGAAAAAGCTCGCTCTCGAACATGCCGCAGCGGTGGACGGCGTGCGCGGCGTGGTGGACCGGCTGCACGTGGCGCCCGCGGAACGCAGGGGGGATGGCGCGATCCGCGATTCGGTCTGTGCATTGCTGCTGCACCAGCCCGAGTTCCGCCAATGCGCCATACGTGGCTTTGCCAGTGGCCGGCTGGAAACGCTGCGTGACGTTGCTGCAGCCGGTGACGGGGACATCGAGGTTGCGGTCAGCGAGGGCGTGGTCACGCTGGAAGGGCGGGTGGGCAGCAACTCGCACAAGCGGGTCGCTGGTGTGCTTGGGTGGTGGAGCCCCGGTTGCCGCGACGTGGTGAATTCGCTGGCGGTCGAGCCGCCCGAAGCCGATAGTGATGACGAGGTCCTGGATGCCCTGGGCCTCGTGCTCGAGATGGATCCGCTGACGCGGGATGCGCAGATCCATGTCAGCTGCCGCGACTACGTGGTTACGCTTGAGGGCGTGGTGCGCACGGAGGAGGGGCGCCGTCAGGCCGAACTCAATGCCTGGTGCCTGTTCGCAGTGGACCGGGTGGTCAACCGCATTGCGGTGCAGCAATGATGGTGCCGGTCCGCGCAGCAGTGCAACTGCGACAGCAGCCGGGGAGCGGTTGCTGACCGCGATTTACGGCGTGCAGGCGCCGTGCTGTGGCCATTCCACCTCGATGCATCCGTCACGTGACAGCTTCGCCCGCGTACCGAAACGCCGTCCTTCGCGATCGAGCATCGCGCGCAGCCATTGCGTGTCGGTGGCGGCAGCGTGGCGCGCCTGCAGCCGCTGCCTTCGCAAAGCCACCAGTTCGAGGCGCAGCAGCCGGCCCGTCCCCGCCTGCAGCGTCGGCAGGTACATCAGCCCGAGTTCGCTGCGGAATTCCTCGTGCCCCCGGATGCCTTCGTAGTCGTTGATCAGGTCGCCGCAGCCATAGAGGATCAGCTTGTCACGATAGACTTCGATCGCTTTCGGATGATGGGACGAGTGGCCGTGGAAAATGTCGATCGCCGCCAGATCGATGAGTGCGTGTGCAAATTGCGTATCTTCTGCAGTGATCGCGTAGCCCCAGTTCGCACCCCAGTGCATCGAGCATACGACCAGGTCGCCTGGGCGCCGGTACGCCAGTATGCGCTGCGCAAGGCGCGCGGCCGAGCCGGGCGACAGATCGGCAAGAAAATCGAGGCCGGGACGGTTTTCACCGGCCGCCCATTCCGGCGGAATTCCGCTGCTCCCGGTGCCCACCGAGTAGACCAGCAGGCGGCCGTTGCCGGCCAGCGGCAGCACGGCCGGGGCTTCCGCTGCACGCCGGTTGCTGCCGGCGCCCGCCGTGTGCACCCCGATACCCTGCAATGTAGCCAGCGTCTCGGTCAGGCCGGCAGCGCCCCAGTCGAGCACGTGATTGTTCGCCAGCACGCAGCAATCGATCGCTGCGGCGGTGAGGCATCCGCTGTTGGCGGGATGCATGCGGTAGTTGATGCCCTTGGGCAGCCAATCTTCGCTGCAGGTGACCGCAGTCTCCAGGTTGACGATACGTGCATCCGGCCCGAAGTGCGCCAGCACGGCGAGCATGTCGCCCCAGATATACCGTGCGTCCACCGGCCGCGGAACCGGGCCGTTCCGGCGCTCGGCGAACTTCACGTAGTCCAGCGCATCCTGCGCATACGCTTCGTGCAGGGCCGCATCCCCGGGCGAGGCCATGATCTGATCGATACCCCGGCCGGTCATCACATCGCCGGCAAGAAACAGCTTGATGGCCATCGCTCGGGAACCCCGCATCGGCCAGCCGGGAAGGGCGGGCAGTCGGAAATCGTGCCTACGCCGGCGCGGCGCGGGGGTGACCCAGCTCGCCCCGCAACGCGACCAGATCGTGCTCCACCAGCGTTTCTTTCTCGAGCAGCAGTTGCGCGCCGCGTTCGAGCATCTGACGCTCCTTCGCCAACAGGGCCGTCGCCTTGGCATAGGCGCCGGCTGCGATTTCGCGCACGGCGCAATCAATTTCACGCGCCGTCTCTTCGCTGAACTCGCGCGTGCGCGTCAGCTCGCCTGGCACGCCGAGCAGCGAAGGCCGTTCCCTCTCGTAGCTGACCTGCCCCAGCTTCTCGTGCATCGCGTAGCGGGTCACCATGCTGCGGGCAATGTCGGTCACTTTGGCGAGATCGTCGGCGGCACCGGTGGAGAGCTGGCCGAAGATCAGTTGTTCCGCCGCCCGGCCGCCGCAGAGCACCGCCATCTTGTTCTCGAGTTCTCCGCGCGTCATCAGGTAACGGTCCTCGGTGGGCCGCTGGATCGTGTAACCGAGCGCGCCGATGCCGCGCGGAATGATCGAGATCTTGTGCACGGGATCCGCACCCGGCAGCGACAGCGCGACCAGCGCATGACCCATCTCATGGTAGGCAATGATCCTGCGCTCGTCTGCGTTGAGCACGCGGTTCTTTTTCTCCAGGCCGGCGACGATGCGCTCGACCGCGCGGGTGAAATCCTCCGCTGTCACGGCATCCGCGGTGCGGCGCGTGGCGAGCAGCGCAGCCTCGTTCACCAGATTGGCGAGATCGGCGCCCGTGAATCCCACGGTGATGCCGGCGATCTTCTCGAGATCCACGTCCGCGGCGAGCTTCACCTTCCGGATGTGGGTCTGCAGGATCTGCACGCGGCCCTTGCGGTCCGGTCGGTCCACCAGCACCTGGCGGTCAAAGCGGCCGGCGCGCAGCAGCGCCGGATCGAGAATTTCGGGCCGGTTCGTTGCGGCGAGCAGCACCAGTCCCGCACTGGGGTCGAAACCGTCCATCTCCGCAAGCAACTGGTTCAGGGTCTGTTCTTTCTCGTCGTGCCCGCCGATCGGGAATGCGGTGCGGGCGCGCCCCAGCGCATCAAGTTCATCGATGAAGATGATCGCGGGCGCCTGCTGGCGGGCCTGATCGAACAGGTCGCGCACGCGCGCGGCACCCACGCCGACGAACATCTCGACGAATTCGGAGCCGCTGATCGAGAAGAACGGCACGCCGGCCTCGCCTGCAAGCGCCCGCGCGAGCAGCGTTTTGCCCGTGCCCGGCGGTCCGACGAGCAGTACTCCCTTGGGAATGCGGGCACCCAGACGGCCGTAGCTTTGCGGATTTTTCAGGAAATTGACGACTTCCCGCAGTTCCTCCTTCGCCTCGTCCACGCCCGCGACGTCGTCGAAGGTCACTTTCGTGTCCTTTTCCATGTACACCTTGGCCTTGCTCTTGCCGATGGTGAGGAAACCGCCCCCCATACCCTGGCTTTGCGCGAAGCGGCGCACCAGGAACATCCACAGCCCGAAAAACACCAGTGTCGGGATGATCCATGACAGCATGTCGCGGACGACCGTGCTCTCCACGGCACCGCTGAACTTGACGTCATATTTCGCGAGTTCCTGCGCGAGCTCGGGATCGACGCGGAGCGTGACGAAGCGCGTGTGGCCGTCGCCGGTGGGGGTGGCGAAAGCGCCCTCGATGCGGTTCTCGTACACGGTGATTTCCCTGATCCGTCCCGTCGCGAGCTGTTCCCGGAACTCGCTGTACTTGAGCACCTGCACCTGCCGGCCCTCGACCCACCAGCTTTGGAGGTAAAGCACCGCAATCACCGCCAATATGGCGTATGCAACGTTGATCCTGGTCGGTGTGTCCATCATCGGTGGTGTGCGCAGTGGGCAGCAGGGTTGTCCGGCGACGGATCAAATATAGGCCGGCTTGCGCCACGCGGTTTGACTCAGATCAACAGCGGAACGCAAGCGGTCTGCCAAGGCTTTGAAAAATCAAGAATACACCTGTCGTCCGGGACAAAAAACATCGCGTCGCCCAGCCGGATCAGCGATATGCGATGCGTGGCGCGCACCACCGTGGCGTGCCCGGCTTTCATCCGTCGCGGACTTGGGCGGCCGGGTGACTCCCCGCATGCGCCGGCCGTTGCCGGACGGCCTGTCACAAACGCGCCAATTTCTGTGCTGCTCAAATGAGACATTGTCATGCTCCTGATGGTGCCGACATCGGCGGCGTTTGATCTGCGTCAACGGCGTTTTCTGGATCATTACTGGCATGCAGGCCCGTTATTCATGGCGTGGCTCCCGCCCGGGGAGTATTAGGTTGCCGTGACCGATGCGGGCACGCGCCTGGACAGAACGATCAGGATCGCGGGCCGTTGTGTGCACACGGAACACTTGCGCTGGCCGGCCGATCTGCAGGATGACCTGCCCGGGTCACGCTGGCTGGACAAAGAATGACGGGTGAACTGGCGTTACCGGGAGGGGCGCGTCGGGGGGGGCGTTAGGATCGGTGTTCAAAATACGCCTGATTTGACCAAGATCAAGTTGGCACCGCGATTTTTAGTGCATTCTGACTCTACGATGAAAGGGATAAGCTAATGGACCGGCGGTTGCATTTGTGGGGGCTGGCGCTGGCCAGCACACTGCTCCTCAGCGGGTGTTTTGGCGTGCAGATTTATCCCACGCTGCAGCAGCGCACGGTATCGCTGCAGAAGGGCGACCTTGAGGCGCACGGCATCGCTTTCCTGACGCCGTCAGCGGCAACCGGCCAGGAAGAGGAAAAGCAGGCCGTTGCGCTGGTGTTTGCCGAGGTGATGCAGCAGAAACGCCCGGCCATGCACGTGGTGCCGCTCGCGGAAACGCTGAGCGCTGTGAACAGGAGCGGGATTGCCGATGGTTACATCCGCATGTATCAGGATTACCGCGAGTCGGGCCTGCTCAAGCGCGAAGTGCTGCAGCAGGTCGGCAAAGTGACGGGCGCCCGCTACCTGGCGCAGATCAAGGTGCAGAGTTTCGGGCAGGGCGCGAAAGAACGGTTCGGCACGATGGGGTTCCGTATTGTCGAAACCAAATCCGCGGGCGTGCGCCTGTTCTTTCAGATCTGGGACAGCATAGACGGGACGGTTGCCTGGGAGGCGACGCAGGAGTTTCACTATTCCTACGACACGTTCACCGAGCGGCAATTGACCCTGCCGAAGGTGGTCGGTCACGCGGCAGAGGATCTCGTCTCAAAACTGCCCTGACCTGCAGGCCGGTGAACACGCGCGGGCTTTGCCTGCGGCTCATAAAAAATTATGAATAAAAACAATAAGTTATATTTATTTCTTGGCGGTCGCGCCGCGTCGCACGGGCGCACGACTGCGCTACGCTGGCCGCGACAGCGACCGGTGACACTGCGGCACGCGGCGGGCCGGGTTCCGGTCGGGTCTATTGCGGTTTGATGCCGGCGTCCTGGACCACTTTTGTCCAGCGCGCGAGATCGTTGCGGATCAGGTCACCCATCGCCTTGGGCGTGGTCCAGGCCGGCTGGAGACCGATGGTTTCGAGGTGTTTCGCGAACGCGGGGTCTTCGATCGCAAGTTTCATCTCGGCATTGACCCGCTTGACGACATGGGCCGGTGTGCCCGCCGGTCCGAGCAGGCCATACCAAGTGGTGTTGTTGAATCCCGGG
>RPOR01000180.1 GCA_003820645.1 Betaproteobacteria bacterium | reverse complement strand
TCAAGAACGGAGAGGATCGGCTGGTCGTTCTAACCCCGGTGGCCCGATCGGTGATCGACGCATGCCGGGGGAAGCATCCCGAGTACGTTTTTAGCTATCAGGGAGAGCGACTCCGCTGCATGAACAACGGCGCTTGGCAGAGCGCTCGAAAGCGGGCTGCAACAAAGTATCTGGAACGCTTTGGGAGGCAGGCACCATGGGGATTCGAGCATCTGCGTATTCACGACCTGAAGCATACCTTCGGGCGACGGCTGCGCGCGGCACGAGTACCCTTCGAAACACGCCAGGTGCTTCTCGGCCACAAGAACGGCAGCATCACCACACACTACAGTGGCGCGGAAATCGGGGAGTTGATCGAGGGAGTAAACCGGATCGATGCATCACGATCGACTCCGGTGCTGACCACCTTGCGCGTAGCGTGCGTAGCACCCGTTTCAGGTGGTTCTGCAACGGTAAAAGCGTTGCAGCGAAAAAAATTAGGCCACCCAAAAGTAGCCTAAGTCTTTGATTTACTGGCGCGGCCGGAGGGATTCGAACCCCCTACCCCTTGGTTCGTAGCCAAGTACTCTATCCAGATGAGCTACGGCCGCTCAAGGGGGCGGATTATAGCAAAAACATCCCCGGCGTCACACACGCATTTTGCAGCCGCAGCCGCTGGCACGCCCGCCGCGCATTGGTTAGCATGCAGGCCTCGCACGGTAACGGAGCACTAGCATGAAAGTCGGCGTGGCAGGCATCGGCAGGATGGGCGCAGCCATTGCGGAACGGCTGCTACTGCAGGGCCACGCAGTGACGGTGTGGAACCGCACCCAGACCAAGGCACAGGCACTCGCCCGGCATGGCGCCAGCGTGGCGGACACGCCGGCGCAGCTGGCGACGTCGGCCGACATTATCCTGTCGATCCTGACCGACGCCACGGCCATCGCCGCGACCTACGACGGACCGGCGGGACTGCTCTCAGCGGATGTGAAGGGCAAGCTGTTTGTCGAAATGAGCACGGTGCGCCCGGCGACTCAGCAGGCGCTGGCAGCGCGCGTGCAGGCCAGGGGCGCTGCGATGATCGACTGCCCGGTCGGCGGCACCACCGGCCCCGCGCGTGAGGGCAAACTGTTGGGATTCGTGGGCGGTGACGTCAGTGACCTGAACCGCGCGCGCCCGATACTGGAACAACTCTGCCGCCGCATCGAGCATGTCGGACCCGTCGGTGCCGGCGTCAGTCTGAAGCTGGCCATCAACCTGCCGCTGCTGGTCTACTGGCAGGCCTTCGGTGAGGCCCTCGCGCTGTGCCAGCCGCTGGGACTGGACACTGCGCGCGTGGTCAATATTTTCGCGGACACGTCCGGCGGACCCAACGTGCTGAAGAGCCGCGGCCCGACGATCGCCGAGGCGCTGGGCGGCAAGGTGCCGGCCGATGTCACGTTCAACATCGATTCGATCCGCAAGGATCTCACAACGATGATCGAGGAAGCACAAACGCTGGGCTACGATCTGCCGCTCGCCGCGCGCGCGCTGGAGTGCTACGACACCGCCTCGCGCGCCGGCTTGGGCGACGGTGACGCGGTGATGCTGCCGGTGAGTTGGCTGAAGCGGCGCCAGTGATCAGGTGATCCCGATGCCGGTCGACATCCCCTTCCTCCGCACACGGGGGAAGTAAGGACAAGGGCGGCTGGCGTGGCGACGATAGGTCGCTGATCGGGTTCGCCGTATCACTGCGGCCGACGCCCCGCGGATTTGCCCGAAGGAAGTCCCCTTGAGGCGGCTGCGCGGAATCCGGCTGCAGGTGAGTCCCGCCTAATCCGCCTTCATTTTGCGCTCTTTGATGAGACCAGAGAATTTCTTCAGTTCGCTGGCCAAATGCGCGCCCAGCTGCTCGGGCGTCGTGCCGATGGCATCGATGCCTTCCTGTTCCAGTCGCGGTGCCAGAGCTGCGGAGCGTATCCCATTCACGAACTGCTGGTTGAGCACGTTGATGATATCGGGCGGCGTACCTTTCGGCGCGACAAGCGCAAACCAGGCGCTGAATTCATAGCCCGGCAAAACATCTGCAATTGGCGGTACGCCGGGCAGCGCAGCTACCGGCTTCAGGCTGGTCACCCCCAGCGCACGCAGGCGGCCGGACTTGACGAAACCGGTCGCCCCGGCAACCCCCGAGAACGAAACACCCACTTCGCCGCTCAGCACCGCGGTCAGCGCCGGTCCGCCGCCCTTGTATTGCACCACCGCAATTTCGGTTTTAGCCAGATAGTTGAACAGTTCGCCGGCGATATGCGGATTGGTGCCGGTACCGGCGCCGCCGTAGTTCAGCGTGCCGGGGCGCGACTTCGCAAGCGCGATCAGCTCTTTCACCGAGCGCGCCGGTACCGACGGATGCACGCTGACGAAAGACGGCGTCGAAGCCAGATTCGAGATCGGCGCAAAATCGGTCAGCACATTGTACGGCACCTTGTTGTACATCAGCGTGTTCGTCACCAGCGGCGTGGTGTTGATCAGCAACGTGTAGCCGTCGGGCTTGGACTGCGCGGCATAGCCGGTGCCGATGATGCCCGAGGCGCCGACGCGATTCTCGATGACGATCTGCTGGCCAATGGAGGTCGCCACTATCGGGCCGACCAGGCGCGCGGTCACGTCCACAGTGCCCCCGGGCGGAAACGGTACGATCAGCCGAATCGCACGTTCAGGATACTTGGTCGTTTGTGCGAATGCCGGTTGAATCGCAACAAAAGCCAGCAACATGATTGCTGTGCACTGTTTGAGCCTCATGGAATACCTCCTCTTTTATTATGAAAAGTAGCAGCCCGTCGTATTGTTTTCGTAGTGCGCAGGGCGCACGCTGTCGACTGTGCGCAATGATAACCGGAAGTGCGCGTGGCTTTGCCGCGCAATTGTAGCCGCCACAAGAAATGCAACTAAAATAATATTAAAAACAATAAGTTAATTAATCTCCATCGACGGCACGCCCTCACGTCGACTACCCAGCCAAGAAAAAAACGGGGCACGAGGCCCCGTTTTGTGTGTGGCGGAGAGAGAGGGATTCGAACCCTCGATAGGATTTTGTCCTATACGCCCTTAGCAGGGGCGCGCCTTCGACCACTCGGCCATCTCTCCGGTATTCTGCGTGACGGCCAATTGCCCTTGTGCCGACTGATTTCCTGGATTCCGGCAGCAGGATAGCACAGCCCGCCGCCCGATTCCGGCCTCAGGCGGGCTGATCCAGCGCGAAAGCCTTGTGCAGCACGCGCACCGCGAGTTCGGTGTATTTCTCGTCGATAACCACCGAGATCTTGATTTCCGAGGTGGAGATCATTTCAATGTTGATGCCTTCTTCGGCCAGCGTGCGGAACATCGTGCTGGCAATGCCGGCGTGGGAGCGCATGCCTACGCCAACCACCGACACCTTGGCGATCTTGTCGCCGCTCTGAATGCCGCGCGCCTTGGTGTGCTCAAGCACCGGCTTCAGTACCTTGAGCGCCTTCTGGTAATCGTTGCGGTGCACGGTGAACGAAAAATCGGTCAGGCCGTCATGGCCGACGTTCTGCACGATCATGTCGACGTCGATGTTGGCGTCGCCCACCGGCCCGAGAATCTGGTAGGCGATGCCCGGACGGTCAGGCACGCCGAGCACGGTGATCTTGGCCTCGTCACGGTTGAACGCGATCCCGGAGATGACGGCTTTTTCCATATCCTTGTCTTCCTCAAATGTAATCAGCGTGCCTTCGCCTTCATCCTCGAAGCTGGAGAGCACGCGCAAACGCACCTTGTACTTGCCGGCAAATTCGACCGATCGGATCTGCAGCACTTTGGAGCCGAGGCTCGCCATTTCGAGCATTTCCTCGAACGTGATGGTGTTCAGCCGGCGCGCTTCCGGCACGATGCGCGGATCGGTCGTGTAGACCCCGTCGACGTCGGTGTAAATCTGGCACTCGTCGGCCTTCAGTGCCGCCGCCAGCGCAACACCGGTGGTATCCGAACCGCCACGGCCCAGCGTCGTGATGTTCCCCGTTTCGTCCACGCCCTGAAAGCCGGCCACGACGACCACGCAGTTCGCCTTCAAGTCGGCACGCATCCTGTCCTCATCGATGCTGACGATGCGCGCCTTGGTGTATGCGTTATCGGTGAGAATCCTGACCTGGCCGCCGGTGTAGCTGCGTGCCTTCAGTCCGAGTTCGATCAGCGCCATCGACAGCAGCGCAATCGTCACCTGCTCGCCGGTGGAAACCATCACGTCGAGTTCGCGCGGATCCGGATGCGCCTGGATTTCGCGCGCCAACGCGATCAGCCGATTGGTTTCGCCGGACATCGCCGACACCACGACGACCACGTCATGGCCCTGCGCTTTCCAGCGGGCGACCCGCTTGGCGACGTTCTTGATGCGTTCGGGGCTGCCGACCGAGGTACCACCGTATTTCTGGACGATCAAAGCCATGATGGCTGGCGCTCTTTTGCTTGACCCAAAAAGGTGCGTATTTTATTGGATTTTCAGGGGAAAAACGAGGTTTTGCTTGGCGATCTTCCCGGCCTGCCGTCCGCATCGCCGGGAACCTATGCGGGCTGACGAACTCTCATTGGCTGAACAGGAGGGCAAGTCATTGAAAAAGACCACCAAGATTGCCATTGATCCACGTGCCATCCGCCGCCAGCGCGGGCTCAATCAGCAGGAGTTCTGGCCGTCGATCGGCGTGACCCAGAGCGGCGGCTCGCGCTACGAATCCGGCCGCCGGATGCCCAAGCCGGTGCGCGAATTGCTGCGCATCGTGCATGTCGAAGGCATACCCTTGTCCCGAGTCCGCGGCGATGACTTCGCGTTGATCGCGTTTCTGCAAAAATCGCGCCCTGCGATGTACCGCAAACTGAAAGCGGCGGCGCTGAAACAGCAGAAGTCGCGCAGCTAACACCGCGGCCGATGGCCGGGGCGGCTTTGATATAATCCGCGCCCCATGCGCATCACCCGCAGGCTGGAATTCGACGCTGGCCACCGCATCCCCAACCACGCCAGCCAGTGCTGCCACCTGCACGGGCACCGTTACGCCATCGAAATCACGTTGAGCGGACCGCTGGTGGCAACAACCGGTGCCGCCGAGGAAGGCATGGTGATGGATTTTTCGGCAGTCAAGGCCATCGCCCAGCAGCATATCGTTGAACCTTGGGACCACGCTTTCCTCGCCTGGCGGCGGGACACGGCAGTGGTCGATTTCCTCGGCAGTATCGCAGCACACAAGACGGTATTATTTGATGCGCCCCCGACTGCGGAACACCTCGCGCAGACCGCCTTCAACGTGCTCAATCCGCTGTACAAGGGGTGTTACGGCAACGACCTGAAACTGGAACGCGTACGGATCTACGAAACGCCCAATTGCTGGGCCGATGCGGTGCGCGGGGAAGACTGACCCGTGCCGGCCGGTGACCGCCGGGATCAGTTGGTTTCCGGAACCATGGCGATTGCACCGCAGGGACATTCTGCGGCACACAGGCCGCAGCCCTTGCAGTATTCGTAGTTGAATTCATAACGCTGGCCGGGGCCCCGCTTGATCACCGCATTGTCCGGACACACGCCATAGCAGTTGTCGCATTCGAGGCAGTTGCCGCAGGACAGGCAGCGGCGCGCTTCGAACAGGGCATTGCCTTCATCGAGTCCGCCCTGCACTTCTTCGAAACCGGACTGCCGGCGAATGATGTCCAGCATGGGCTGCACGGTTTTCGGCGCGTCGCTGTAATACCAGGGATTCAGCCGCTCGAACGTGGCCGGAGCATGTTTTTTCGGCGCAGCTTCAAGTTGCACGTCGCGCGCCAGCGCGCCCACACCCACGCGCTGAACCGGGATCTGGAAGCGAAGCTCGCGCAACGCGGCATGCGGTCCACCCG
>RPOR01000179.1 GCA_003820645.1 Betaproteobacteria bacterium | reverse complement strand
TGCGGGATCACCGCAGGCATTGGGAAAAAACGCTGCAGGACCTGGGCAAATCCGGGCGCGCCGGGCTCAAAGCCTATCGCGCGCAAGTCGCCGCGCAAAAAAAATCGGCGGGCAACCGCCGGTAACCCGCGACACGACCAGAAAATACTTATAAGTATTTGTTTTTATTTATTTTTTATTTTTTATACGACGGTATCGAACGTACCGCGTCGGTGTTGTGACACCGCCGAGCGGTGTCGGCGACCGCCGCAGCGCCTGCGCAACGGCAGTGGCTGCCAGCCGCAGCAGCGGTATACGCGCTGGTCATCTGCAGGTGGCGATGAACCCGTTCCGAACAGCGTGACCTGAGCAATACCGCGTGAATCCAGTCCGCTCGCTCAGGCAATTGCCACTGCTGACTGTCGGCGCGGTCGGATGAGACTTGCCATCAGAGGGCGGTAAAATCCCCTTCACGTCCATCATCACGGAAAGCCATGCATGGTCCCTCCCTATAAATTCATTGCCGCTGCCCTCGCCATCGCCGCCTTGGGCACCACAGCCGGCTGCCAGTCCACCACCTCCGGCGGTGCCGTGGGCGCGGACCGCCAGCAGTTGCTGCTGGTATCCTCGGCGGAACTCGACAGGATGGCAGCGCAGGCCTACAACAAGCTGCAGGCCGAGTCGGCGAAAAAAGGTACGCTGAACACCGATGCCGCACTGACGCGGCGTGTGCGCGCAATCGCCACCCGCATCACACCGCAAACGCGGGTGTTCCGCGCCGATGCGCCGGCCTGGAAATGGGAAGTCAACACCATTACCAGCAAGGAACTGAACGCATTCTGCATGCCCGGCGGCAAGATCATGTTCTATTCGGGGCTGATCCAGCAGCTCAGGCTGACGGATGATGAAATCGCAGTCGTCATGGGCCATGAAATCGCCCATGCCCTGCGTGAACACTCGCGCGAGCAGGTATCGCAGGCGATCGCGGCACAGACAGCCATCGGCGTGGGCGCGGCGTTGCTGGGCCTCGGTGATGCCACGGCCAGCGTCGCCAACACCGCCTATGACGCACTGATCGCCACCCGCTTCAGCCGCAGCGACGAGACCGAGGCCGACCGTATCGGCCTGGAACTCTCGGCGCGCGCCGGCTATGACCCGCGCGCCGGCATCACGCTGTGGAAGAAAATGCTCAGCGCCAACGACGGTGGCAGACCGCCGGAATTTCTCAGTACCCATCCGGCCGAGAACCGCCGGATCCAGGAAATCGAAGCGCTGCTGCCGACCGTGCTGCCGCTGTACCAGGCGGCGCGCGGCGGCCGCTGAACCGGATCGCGCGATGCCGCATCACCGCGCAACTCCTGCCGTTGCGCTTGCCGGCCTCGTCATCGCAATAGCCGGTTGCGTCACGCTGGCACGCCTGGAGCTGAACCATCTCCGCGACGGGTTCGAAACCGATGCCCGCATCATCCATCGGCTGCTGAGCCAGCGTACCGCGCAGCAGGATGCGGTGATGGCAATGCTTGCGCTGCTGCAGCCGGCGACGCAGGGTGCCGCCGCACCGCCCGGCCCACGCATCAGCGCGGTGTATCCGCAGATTCTCGAAGTGCGTCAGCGTGACGACAACAACCCGTGGCCGGACGCCGCGATGCAGGCCGGCGAAGACGAATCGCGGCGCAGCCACCGCGCGGCGATCGGCGGCGTCGACTTCGCCAGCGGCCGCTACCAGCTGGTACAGGCCGCCGCGCCCGCGAGTTACGCGGCACAGATCGACCTGCGCAGCATGGTGCCGTGGGAAGAATGGCCGATGCAGCCGGAAGCGAGCCCGGTGCGGGTTACGCTCGAATACCACGGGCAGCACTATGTCGTGCAAGCCGGACACGATCGGGTCGGCCAGTGGCAATTCGATTTCCGCAAACGCCTCGCCGCCGACAGCCAGCCTTTCGATGTGGTTGCCGTGCGCAGCGTGGGCTGGACCGACTTGCCCTGGCTGAAGATGCTGGGCTGGACGCTGCTGACCGGGGCGGCACTGGCTGCCCTGCACGCCCTCGAACGCCAGCGCACCGAGCGCCGCCGCGCCGAGGAGCTGCTGCGGCTCGGCCAGGTGGCGCGGCTCAACACGCTGGGCGAACTGGCCGCCGGCGTCGCTCATGAGCTCAACCAGCCACTGACTGCAATCCTCGCCAGCACCCAGGCCGCCAGCCGGCTGCTCAATGACGAGCCCCCGGACCTGGCCACGGCCCGCGACGCCATGGTACGCACCGTCGAACAGGCGCGGCGCGCCGCCGCTGTCGTCGGCCGCATGCGCCGCGTCGTCGAACGGCCCGATGTAGCCACCCGGCTGCAACCGGTCAATCTGCAGGAGGCGGTACGCAACGCGCTCTATCTCCTTGAACCGGAGTGCGCGCGCCTCGGCGTACGGCCGGCGGTGATGGACGGCACGGTGGTGGTGCAGGCTGATCCGGTTGCCTTGGAACAAATCATCCACAACCTGCTCGCCAATGCGCTGCAGGCGCTGGCGCAGGTGCCCGCCCGCGAGCGCGCGCTGAGCATCGCGATGCAGCCCGAGGGCGCCCACGGTGTGTTGACCGTGTGCGACAGCGGCACCGGCATTCCCGCAGACGTGCTGCCGCGGATTTTCGAACCGTTTTTCACGACCCGCAGCGGCGGCCTTGGCCTGGGACTGAGTCTGTGCGAATCACTGGCTGCCGACATGAACGGCACTCTGACCGCGACCAATGCTGCACAACGCGGTGCGCTGTTCCGGCTTAGCCTGCCGCTGGCGAAGACCCCGTGAGTCCGTCGCTGTCACCGCTGATCCACCTGATCGATGACGATGCCGCGGTGCGTGACAGCCTCGCGCTGCTGATCGGTACCGTCGGGCTGCGCGTGCAGCAGTGGGGCAGCCCGCAGGACTTCATGGCGCAGTTCGACCGCGCCGGCATCGGCGCCATCGTGCTCGACGTACGCATGCCCGGCAGCAGCGGCCTGACGGTGCTGGACAGGCTGATTGCCGAGGGCGTGGACCAGCCTGTAATCATGCTTACCGGCCACGGCACCGTGGACATGTGCCGCCGGGCGTTCAAGGCCGGCGCTGCCGAATTCCTCGAGAAACCGGTCGATGACCAGGTGCTGCTCGACGCGCTGCAGTCGGCCGTGCAGCGGCACGTCGGATCGCGGCAGCGCAACCGCGAAGATCGCGACGCCCGCGAACGTTACGCGCAGCTCTCGGTGCGGGAGCGCGAAGTGCTGGGCCTGATCGTCGCCGGCCTCACCAACAAGGAAATCGGCCGCGCGCTGGATGTCTCGCCGCGCACCGTCGAGACCCACCGCGCCAATCTGTTCACCAAGCTCGACGCCGAATCCCTGGCGCAGCTGATCCGCCGCTACGCGGCCCTGGTCGAAGACACCGCCTGAAGCCCGCGCTCCGTACTTCTACGGAGCTGCAGGCGTAGCCCTGCGGATAGGCGGACGGACGGCGTTTTTCTACAGTTCTCCCACGGTTGCAGCACTCGACCGCAACGTTCAACCCAGGAGAACCCAAATGCGCAACATCGCCCGACTGTCCGCCGCCGCCCTGCTCGCCACGGCAACGCTCGCCCAGGCCCAGACCATCCGCACCGAAAAGAACATTGCACTGGAACTCGCCAACCAGATCGCCGCTGCCAGCGTCGCCGCGTGCAGCGCCAAGGGTTACGCCGTAACCGCGACCGTCGTTGACCGTGCCGGCACAGTCCGTGCCGTGCAGCGCGCCGACAACGCCGGCCCGCACACCATTGCCGCCAGCCTGCAGAAAGCCTACACCGCGGCTTCGGCCCGCAACAACACGCTGGCGATGATGGAAGGTGCGCAGAAGAACCCCGGCGCCGCCAACCTGGTGCATATCCCCGGCTTCCTGCTGCTCGGCGGCGGTGTCCCGGTGCGCACCGGCAATGACGTGATCGGTGCCGTCGGCATCGGTGGCGCCCCCGGCGGACACCTCGACGAGCAATGCGCCGTCGCCGCACTGGAACAGGTCAAAGACCAACTGAAGTAATCTTCAATTCATCGGAAACCACGCCATGAACCGGAACCAGTCGTCACTTTCTTTCACGCACGTCCTGCGCGCCGCCGGGTGCGGGATCGCACTGGTGCTGGCGCCGGCCATGGTGTCGGCACAGGTGCCGCCCAGCGCGGCAGAAGTTGCAGGCTACAGCGGCCTCCATGCGGCAGCCCACCGTGGCGACGTTGCCGAGATCGACCGCCTGGTTGCCGCCAAAGCCAGCCTCAACGCCCGCGACGCCTACGGCCGGACGCCGCTGCATGTCGCCACGCACGCCGGCAGGGTCGAGGCGATTCGTGTGCTGGCAAAAGCCGGTGCCAACCTCGGCCTGCTGGAAAAGGATCGTTACGACGCGGTGACGATCGCTGCAGTCGCCAACAACGAAGCTGCGCTGCGCGCACTGCTGGCTGCGGGTGCCAGCGCAAAACTCACCACCAGCCGCTACGACGGCACGGCGCTGATCGCTGCCGCCCATCTCGGTCACCACGGCGTGGTCAAGCAACTGATTGCCGCCGGCGCACCGCTTGACCACGTCAACAACCTGCACTGGACCGCGCTGATCGAATCCATCGTGCTCGGCGACGGTGGCCCGCGCCACACGGCGACGCTGCAGGCCCTGGTCGAAGCCGGCGCCAACCTGCAACTCCCCGACCGCTACGGCAACACGCCGTTCCGGCTGGCGAAGACGCGGGGTTACCACGCAATGACGGAGATCCTCGAAAAGGCTGGCGCGAAATAAATTGTGCCTCGGCAGAAGTTGATTAACTGTTTGTTTTTATTTTCTTTTTAAACGACAACCCGGTGGCATGCCGCTGTTGCCGGGAATGAAATTCTGCCGGCTCCTGCAAGGCTCCTAGTCCGGGTGTACGTCCCACAGCCCGTCAGACAGACTTGGCGGGCCTGGCTCAACCCGGTACCCCCCGAAAAACCTCAACCCCGCTCGCGGAGGATCTGCTCGCGCCGATGGGCCTCGGCCACGAACTCCTCCATGTCGGGATCGAGCGCATTGCGGGCGGATACGATGCCGATGACACCCCCGCCCTCGACCACCGGCATATGGCGGAAGCCGTGCTCGTGCATCAGCAGCAGCGCATAGCCGAATGACCTGTCCGGATCGACGACTTGCGGTTCCGCGGTCATCACCTCAGCCAGCGGCGTCGTCTGCGGGTCGAGGCCCTTGGCGACCACGCGAATGACCATGTCGCGCTCGGTGAAAATCCCGAGCAATTTTTCGTGCTCGACGACGAGCACGGCACCCACTTTTCTGTCAGCCATCTGCTGCGCCGCAGCCCTGACGCTGGTCGCCGTTAACGCGGTCAGGAGCTTTTTCTGCTCCATGACATCCCTGACTTTCAGTCCGAACATGATTTTCCGCCATTGCGTAATTTGCAGGAACGCGTCGTGTCCGATCAACCGACATGCCGCGGGGCCGTGCGAACTGCGCCCGGGGTCTGTCCGTTGGCTCATAACGCCCCGAGACGTATCTTAGGGGCGCTCACGGATTTGAATTTGACCCACATCAAAGCTGCGTGAGAATTCCTCCCCGCAGCCGGCCGGCAGCGCTAGGCGGCTGCGGCCGCCGTCTGCTGTGCCGCGAGCTTGGTCTTGAACAGCCAGTCGCGGTAGTCGTCCATGTCGCCGTCGAAAGGCTGCAACTGCCCGTCGGCGACGATCAGGAACTGGTCAGTGGTCGCGCGCAGCAGGTGGCGGTCATGTGACACCAGCACCAGCGTACCTTCGAACTGCGCCAGCGCCACCGTCAGTGCTTCGCGGGTCTCGAGGTCGAGGTGGTTGGTCGGTTCGTCGAGCAGCAGCAGGTTGGGCCGCTGCCAGACGATCATCGCCAGCGCGAGCCGGGCCTTTTCACCGCCGGAGAAATGGGTGATGGGGTTGA
>RPOR01000178.1 GCA_003820645.1 Betaproteobacteria bacterium | reverse complement strand
GGCGGCAGCGGATCACCGTGCACGTCATATCCGGCGCCGCCAAAGGGCGCCTCTTCGAATTCCAGCTGGAGTCCATCCGCCGCCAGCCGGCGCAACACCTTGAGCGCCTGGCCGACAATTTCCGGTCCGATGCCGTCACCGGCGAGTACTGCGATTTTCATGATTCGGCATTGAAGAGTGAAAAATGAAGACTGAGGAATGGAAATCAAGGAAGCGGATACCGTAAACCCAAAATGACGCAAACCGCGGGTTAACTCAATCCTCGATCCCCCATCCGCAATCCTCCCTTAAAACAGCCAGGGCTGCGCGGTCTTGTGCTTCGCCTCGAACGCGCGAATCTCATCGGCATGCGCCAGCGTCAGCCCGATGTCGTCCAGCCCGTTCAGCATGCAATGCTTGCGGTGCGGATCGATGTCGAAGTGAAAGCTCTCGCCCGACGGCGTGGTAAGCGTCTGCTGCTCGAGATCGACCGCCAGCCGGTAGCCCGGGTTGGCATCGGTTTCACGGAACAGCTGGTCGACGATCTGCGGATCGAGCTTGATCAGCAACAGGCCGTTTTTCAGGCTGTTGTTGTAGAAAATATCGGCGAAACTCGGCGCGATGATGGTCTGGATGCCGAACTGCAGCAACGCCCACGGCGCGTGTTCGCGCGAGGAGCCGCAACCGAAGTTCTCGCGCGCCAGCAGCACCGTCGCGCCAACGAAGCGCTGGCGGTTGAGCACGAAATCCTTGTTCAGCGGCCGCTTCGCATTGTCGGCGTCCGGCTCGCCGCGGTCGAGATAGCGCCATTCATCGAACAGGTTGGGCCCGAAGCCCGTGCGTTTGATCGATTTCAGGAACTGCTTGGGGATGATCGCATCGGTATCGACGTTGGCGCGATCCAGCGGCGCGACCAGTCCTTCCTTGCGGATGAATTTTTCCATTTTACTTCGTGGATTTCTGGATGGCCTCGCCGGCCTTTTCCACATCCTGTCCGAAGCCACGCCAGGTGTTACAACCCGCCAGCACTGTCAGGGCCACCGTCAATATGATCATGCGTTTCATGAGCATCTCCTTCGTTCAGTTCAATTCGCGTACATCCACAAAATGTCCGGTAACCGCCGCTGCTGCAGCCATCGCCGGACTGACCAGATGTGTCCTGCCGCCAGCGCCCTGCCGCCCCTCGAAATTGCGGTTCGACGTCGACGCGCAGCGCTCGCCGGGGCTCAACTGATCCTCGTTCATGCCCAGGCACATCGAGCAGCCCGGTTCGCGCCACTCGAAACCGGCTGCCGTGAAAATGCGGTCCAGCCCTTCCTGCTCCGCCTGCGCCTTGACCTGCCCCGAACCCGGCACCACCATCGCCAGCCTGATGTTGGCCGCCACCTTGCGCCCCTTGGCCACGGCGGCCGCGGCCCGCAGGTCCTCGATGCGCGAGTTGGTGCACGAACCGATGAACACCTTGTCGAGCTGGATGTCGCGGATCGGCGTTCCCGGCTTGAGGTCCATGTATTTCAGCGCACGGGCGTAACCCTCGCGCTTCACCGGATTGCTCTCCTGCGCCGGATCCGGCACCTTGCCGTCAACGCGCGCCACCATCTCCGGCGATGTGCCCCAGGTCACCTGCGGCACGATATCTTCGCCGCGCAGAGTCACCACCTTGTCGAATTTCGCATCGGTATCGCTGGTCAGCGTGCGCCAGTAGGCAACGGCCTCATCCCACATGGCGCCGGTGGGCGCAAACATCCGGCCCTTGCAGTAGTCGATGGTCTTGTCGTCCACGGCGACCATGCCGGCGCGCGCACCGGCCTCGATCGCCATGTTGCACAAGGTCATGCGCCCTTCCATCGACAGCCCGCGGATCGTGCTGCCGGCGAATTCGACCGCGTGTCCGGTCCCGCCGGCCGTGCCAATGGTACCGATGATCGCGAGCGCGACATCCTTGGCCGTGACGCCGGGCCCGAGTTCGCCATCGACAACGATCTGCATCGCCTTCGATTTTTTCATCACCATGCACTGGGTCGCCAGCACATGCTCGACCTCGCTGGTGCCGATGCCGAACGCCAGCGCCGCAAATGCGCCATGCGTGCTGGTGTGCGAATCCCCGCAAACCACCGTCATCCCCGGCAGCGTCGCGCCGTTCTCTGGCCCGATGACATGGACTATGCCCTGCCGCTTGTCGAGGAACGGGAAATAGACCTTGGCCTTGAACTCCTTGATGTTCTTGTCCAGCGTCTCGACCTGCAGCCGCGATACCAGGTCCGTAATGCCGTCCAGTCCTTTGTCCCAGTTGCGTGTCGGCGTGTTGTGATCCGCAGTTGCGACCACCGAATCAGGCCGCCATACCTTGCGCCCGGCCAGCTTCAGCCCTTCATAGGCCTGCGGACTGGTGACCTCGTGCACCAGATGCCGGTCGATATAGATCATCGCGGTGCCGTCCGCTTCCTCGCGCACGAGATGGCTCTGCCAAAGCTTGTCGTATAAGGTTCTGCCTGTCATGGATTTACCGTTGATGGGGTTCAAGCCACTGAAACCATAAATTATCGCACAGGGATGCGAGCCCCTGGTCCGCTTCAGGGGTGCCCTTGTCCGTGTACTGCATCATACCGTGCGCAATCCCCGCCACAGCGCGCCTGCCGCCAGCAATGCGCAGACGGCGGCCAGCGTAAAGGTCAGCCCGGCGCCCAGCCCGCTCCAGGCATAACCGCTGGCCAGTCCGCCGATGGTGCCGCCAAGACCATAGGCCAGACTGCCATAAATCGCCTGGCCGCGCGCCTGATGGCGGCCACGGAACAGCTTGTGCACGACGCCGATGGCCGCGGCATGGAACGCGCCGAAACTCGCCGCATGCAGCGTCTGCGCCGCCAGCAGCAGCACCATGCTTTGCGCCCCCCAGCCGATGACCGCGAAACGCAGCGCTGCCAGCAGCGTGCTGGCAATCAGAATCTGGCGCAGCGCAAACGCGCGATAGAGCCGGGACATCCAGACGAAAATGCCGATTTCGCAGATCACGCCCATGGCCCACAACCAGCCGGCCTGCGACTTGCTGTAGCCGTGGTCGACCAGGTGAATGGTATAGAAGGTGTAGTACGGTCCGTGGGCCGCAGCCATCAGCGCCGATGCCAGCACGATCGCGATGACCTCCGGCTTGCGCACGATGTCCCACACGGGCAGGTCATCACTAGGGTGCGGCATCGCCGGCGCTTCCGCGACGACACAGGACAGTAACAGCATACAGGCCATCAACGTCGCGATGACCCACAGCACTGCGCGCGGGCTGGTCGCATCGAGCAGATACCCGACGGCAACCACCGCCGCGATGAACCCCACCGAACCCCAGACGCGGATGCGGCCGTAGCGCGCCGTTTCGTCACCCAGATGCGCCAGCGTGGTCGCTTCGACCAGCGGCAGCGCCGCGCTCCAGAAGAACGTCATCGCGAACAGTACGGTACAGAGCAGGGCAAAACTCTCGCCGGCAAACACCCCCATGAATACGACGGTACCGAGCGCGCCCGAAACACGCACAATGTGCATCCGCCGCCCGCTGTGGTCGGCCAGCCAGCCCCACAAATGCGGCGCGAGTATGCGGGTCAGCTGCGGCAGCGCCATTAGTGCGCCGATTTCGACGGCGCTCATGCCGACGGCAGTCAGGTACAGCGCGAAAAACGGCGCGAACGCACCGAGATAGGCGAAATAAAAGAAATAAAACGCGGAAAGATTGAGGTGGATCCTAGGCACGGACGGTGCCGCGCAACACCACGCACGGACTAATATAAGATATTGTTTTTAAATTGTAATTTTTATTTTTTGATGTTTTTAACCATGACGGTATCCTAGTGCAGCTGGCGCGGTACGGGCAATGCAGCGAGTATTTTATTGGTCAATGTCAGGTCGAATTTTTCCGGGTTCCAATCAGGCCCGGCCCACGCCAGCAGTTCCTTGACATGCTTGCTCCGGGGATTGGTGCGAGCCGCCAGCAATTCCTCGAATCCGGGCAGCCCGCCGCAGTCTTCCGGCGGCCCTGCGCGCTCGCCGGCAAGACAACGCGGGTAGCGCAGCTTCGGCTGCGAGTCTCCGACCGATATCAACGTGATCTCGAGCCACCAGTCGTCCCCAAAATCGTAGTTGTAGCGCAGAGTTGCACGCGGCTTCTGCAATAATTCACCGAGGGTCAGCACCGCGGGATCAGTTCCGGGGTCGGACTTTCCGCCCTCCTCAAGATCCGCAGGCTCGAAGCGCTGGCTGTCATGCCAGAACGCCCACAAGTGATAGTCGTGCCAACCCATCAGCGCCTGAATCACGCCATGCAGCCCCGTCAGCGTCATATCCGACCGCAATTCAATTTCACGCCAGATCGGCGGCGCGATCTCGGCAACAACAATGTGCAAGCGATAAATGCGGGCTGCGTCGGCCACGCGTTTCAGGCTTCGTCAGGATCGGGGTTTTCGGCCGCAGCCGCCGCCCGCAGTTTATCGATCACGCCCTGCGGCGCCTGTGCCGCGATCGCCGGCGTCCCGCTTTTCACATCGGCATTCTGCGCGCGATGGCGCAACGCATGATCCATCAGCGTCAGCGCCAGCATCGCTTCACAGATCGGCGTCGCGCGAATGCCGACGCACGGGTCGTGGCGGCCGTGGGTCTCGATCATCGCCGCATTGCCCGCGGTATCGATGGTGCGGCGCGCGAGACGGATGCTCGACGTCGGCTTCACCGCGACGTGGACGATAATGTCCTGCCCCGTCGAAATCCCCCCGAGCACGCCGCCGGCGTTGTTGCTGACAAAACCCTGCGGCGTCATTTCATCCGAGTGCTGCGTGCCCTTCTGCGCGATCGCCGCGAAACCGGCGCCGATCTCGACACCCTTCACCGCGTTGATGCTCATCATGTTGTAGGCGATGTCGGCGTCGAGCTTGTCGTAGACCGGCTCGCCGAGTCCCACCGGGACCCTGGAAGCCACCGTCGTGATTTTGGCGCCGACCGAGTCGCCCGACTTGCGCAGCCGGTCCATGAAGGTCTCGAGCTCCGCAACGATCTGTGCATTGGGTGCAAAGAACGGATTGCGGCCGACCTCGTCCCAGGTCACGAACGGAATTTCGACCGGACCCAACTGCGACATGTAGCCGCGAATCACCGTGCCGTATTTTTCCTTCAGCCATTTTCTGGCAATCGCACCGGCGGCAACCCGCACCGCGGTTTCGCGCGCCGACTGGCGGCCGCCGCCGCGGTAATCGCGAATGCCGTACTTCTGCCAATAGGTGTAGTCGGCATGGCCCGGGCGGAACAGCTCCCTGATCTTGCCGTAATCCTTGCTGCGCTGGTCGGTGTTGCGGATCAGCAGGCCGATCGGGGTGCCGGTGGTTTTGCCGTCGAACACGCCGGAGAGGATCTCGACCGTGTCTTCTTCACGGCGCTGCGTGACATGGCGCGAGGTGCCGGGCTTGCGGCGGTCGAGTTCGGCCTGGATATCCGCTTCAGACAGCGCCAGGCCCGGCGGACAGCCATCGACGACGCAGCCGATCGCCGGCCCGTGCGATTCGCCGAACGAAGTGACGCAGAAAAGTTTTCCCAGTGTGCTGCCCGACATGGCCGAAAAACTCGAAAAAAATCAACCGCAAGTTTAACATAGGGCCACCTACCACCGCCCTTTGCCATGAGCGACGAACGCGATCCCGAAAAGCAGAAAGGTCCTGGCGGCATCCCGATGCGCGAACTGCACGAGCTCGTGAAGAAAAGCCATAGGCGTGACCAGAAGGCACACGCGCCAGACAAACTGAAAGAGCCGCGCAATCGCTGGCAGCGCTTCGTGCGGTACGTCTGGGACAGGAAGCGGGGTTAGGTTTCCCATGGCAATTGCTTACGCACATCCTGATTTGCCGTCAGACACCCTTCCCTTTTCCGGGCCTGCGCATCCGGGACACGGTCCGTCATCGACGGCGATAACTTAACATAATGATTCTGATAGTGTTTTCTGTTAAGCT
>RPOR01000177.1 GCA_003820645.1 Betaproteobacteria bacterium | reverse complement strand
TATGAAATCAATCCCGAGTTCTACGCGTTCTACCGCAGTCTCGAGGCCTATCGTGCCAGTTTCAAGAACCGGAACGATATCCTGGTGCTGGAGCCGAATTCGGAGTTCTTCAGGTATCTGAAATCCGGGGGCAAGCCCGGCGGCAAGTGATTTCGGCGCGGTGGCGGGGTGCTGCGGCCCCCGTAGCGGTGGCGACAGCGCTGATCGGCGTGCCCGTCCATGCCTGACATCCTGCTGACGGCCGTTGCCCTGATGCTGGTGATCGAAGGGCTGCTGCCGTTCCTGTTGCCGGCGGCCTGGCGGGAAACCTTCCGGCGGCTGATCGAGCTGAGCGACGGCCAATTGCGGTTCATCGGGCTGAGCTCGATGCTGCTGGGCCTCATCCTGCTGTACTTCGTTCGTCACTGAGCCCGCGGGCCGCTCAAGCTTCTATAATGCGCGTTTGCGCATACTGGCGCCCTGTATGTGGTCCCCGTATTGAACCCTGAAGAACGGCCCTTTTGAAATAGTCCGATGAGAACCTGGCTGCTGCCCGAATATATCGAGGATATCCTGCCCGAGGAGGCTTGCCGCGTCGAGCGTGTGCGCCGGCGGATCCTCGATGACTTCGCGGTGCATGGTTATGAGCTGGTGATGCCGCCGTTGCTGGAATACGTGGACTCGCTGCTGACCGGGACCGGGCATGATCTCGATCTGCAGACGTTCAAGCTGGTCGACCAGTTGTCGGGGCGCATGCTGGGGGTGCGGGCGGATATTACGCCGCAGGTGGCCCGTATCGATGCACATCTGCTCAATCGCAGCGGCGTGACCCGGTTGTGTTACACGGGCAGCGTCTTGCGCACGCTGCCTGACGGTCTCAACCGGACCCGGGAGCCGCTGCAGATCGGCGCCGAAATCTACGGGCATCGCGGCATCGAGAGTGATCTCGAAGTGCAGCGCCTGATGCTGCGTGCCCTGCAGCTTGCCGGGGTGCACCAGGTTTCGGTGGACATTGGCCACGTCGCGGTGTTTCGCGCGTTGCTGCGCCGTGCCCGTGTGGCCAAGGCACTGGAAGCGGACCTGTTTCAGGCCATGCAGACCAAGGATGCGCCGGCCATCGCCACGCTGGCGCGGGGACTGGACCGCAGTACCCGTTCGGCGCTCACCGCGTTGCCCGAGCTCTATGGCGGGGCGGAGGTGCTGGCGCGGGCGCGCCGGGTGCTGCCGGGACTGCCGGAGATCCGTGCGGCGCTGCGCGATTTGTCGGTGCTGTCGAAACAACTGGCCGACCTGGTGCAGATCCGCAGTTTCGACCTCGGGGAACTGCGGGGTTATCACTATCACAGCGGTGTGGTGTTCGCGGCTTATGCCAACGGCCGCCCGAATGCGATGGCTCAGGGCGGGCGCTACGATGAAGTGGGCAAAGCGTTCGGGCGGGCGCGTCCGGCCACCGGGTTCAGCATGGACCTGCGTGAACTGGTGGCGGCCGGCGGCGCCGCGCCGCGCGAGTCGCGCGTATTGGCGCCGTATCGTCCAGCTGACCGCGCGCTGCAGCGACGCATCGCGGCGCTGCGGACCCGGGGCGTCGTGGTCATCGAGGACATGCCGGGCCATGGCCGGTTTCGCGGCGAACTCGGCTGCGACCGCGCGCTGGTGCTTCGGCGCGGGCGCTGGGTGATCCAGAAGTTACGTTAATAACGGTAAATAAGTTATTGTTTTTAAAAATAAAATTGTCTGAAGACATGACGTCGGCAGAAACAGAAAAGGCTGCAGGGCTATGAGCAGAAATGTCGTGGTAATTGGCACCCAATGGGGTGACGAAGGCAAGGGCAAGATCGTCGACTGGTTGACCGATCGTGCCCAAGGCGTAGTGCGTTTTCAAGGTGGCCACAATGCCGGACACACGCTGGTGATCAACGGGAAGAAGACCGTCCTGCACCTGATTCCTTCAGGGATCCTGCGCGACAAAGTGGCCTGTTACATCGGCAACGGCGTGGTCATTTCGCCCGAAGCGCTGCTCGAAGAGGTCGATACGCTGCAGGCGGCCGGGGTCGACGTGTCCGGGCGGCTGAAAATCAGCGAGGCCTGTCCGCTGATCCTGCCGCACCATGTCGCGCTCGACCGCGCGCGCGAAGCCGCCAAGGGCGCGGGGAAAATAGGCACTACCGGACGGGGCATCGGTCCGGCCTACGAAGACAAGGTCGCGCGCCGCGCGATCCGCCTGCAGGACCTGTTCTACCGCGAGCGCTTTGCGGCGAAGCTCGGAGAAGTGCTGGATTTCCACAATTTCGTGCTGAAGAACTATTTCCGCACGGATATCGTCAGTTTCCAGAAAACGCTGGATGACACCATGGCGCTGGCGGAGCGCATCAAGCCGATGGTCGCTGATGTACCGCGTTTGCTGTTTGAGGCGCAACAGGGCGGGCACAACTTGCTGTTCGAGGGCGCCCAGGGCACGCTGCTCGATGTCGATCACGGTACATATCCGTTTGTGACCTCGAGCAACTGCGTGGCCGGCGCGGCAGCGGCCGGCGCGGGCATTGGCCCTCAGAACCTGCATTACGTGCTGGGGATCACCAAGGCCTACACCACGCGGGTGGGCTCGGGGCCGTTCCCGACCGAACTCGATGACGATATCGGCCGGCAGATCGCCAGCCGCGGCAACGAAGTCGGCGCGACCACCGGCCGGCCGCGGCGCTGCGGCTGGTTTGACGCGGCCGCGCTGAAGCGCTCGATCCAGATCAACGGCGTATCAGGGTTGTGCGTGACCAAGCTCGACGTGCTCGACGGCATGGAGAGCGTGCAGCTGGGCGTCGGCTACAAAATGAGCGGGGTCGCGCGCGACATCCTGCCCTTCGGCGCCGAACTGCTGGCCGAATGCCAGCCGGTATACGAGGAAATGCCGGGCTGGCAGGACAGCACGGTTGGCGTAACCCGTTTTGCGGATTTGCCGGTCGCCGCGCGCAATTACCTGCAGCGCATGGAAGCCGTTTGCGGCGTGCCGATTGACATCGTTTCCACCGGGGCCGATCGCGAACACACGATCGTTCGCCGTCATCCCTTCGAGTAGCACGTGGGGAAGGCCGGACTGTTTATGCTGCCGTGCCCGCCCTGCCGGAAGTCTGATACTCAAAATTGCTGGTGCCCAGGAGAGGACTCGAACCTCCACGGTATTACCCGCCAGCACCTGAAGCTGGTGCGTCTACCAATTTCGCCACCTGGGCCCAATGAGGGCGCGATTCTAGCCCATGAAAGCTGATTATTCAAATGAAAAAACCTAAAAAATCCACGGCTGGTGGACACGTATCGCGCCGCCATGCCGACCCCTTCCAGGCCCGCGAAGCGGAGCGTTATGAACATCCGTTACCCAGCCGTGAGCTGATCCTTGAAGTCCTGATCGAGGCTGGTGTGCCGATGGACGAGCAGGATCTCGTCCGCCAGCTCGATATCGGCAAACGCGAGTTTGATGCGTTTGGCCGCCGTATCGCGGCGATGGAGCGCGACGGGCAGATCATGCGCAACCGCCGCGGTGATTTGTGCGTCGTCGAAAAACTCGACTTGATCCGCGGTCGCGTGCTCGGACACAAGGACGGTTTTGGCTTCATGCAGCGCGAGGATGGCGGTCCTGACCTGTTCCTGGGGCCGCGCGAGATGCAGAAAGTGCTGCATGGCGACCGGGTCATGGCGCGCATCAGCGGCATGGACCGCCGCGGCCGTCCGGAAGGCAAGGTCGTCGAAGTGCTGGAGCATGGCCAGCAACGACTGGTCGGCCGGCTGCATGTCGAGCATGGGGTCACCTTCGTCGCTGCCGAAGACAAGCGCATCAGCCAGGATTTTGTGGTGCCGGCAGGCGAGGCGGGCAAGGCCCGTGCCGGCCAGGTGGTCACGGTTGAAATCATCTCCCAGCCGGGACGCCAGGCGCAGCCGCTGGCGCGGGTGGTGGAAGTGCTGGGCAACTATGCCGATCCCGGCATGGAAATCGAAATCGCACTGCGCAAGCACGCGCTGCCGTGGATCTTCCCCAAAGATGCCGAGGCGATCACCGCGAAACTGCCCAAGGCCGTGCGCGGCGTCGATCACAAGGGCCGTGTCGACCTGCGCGACATGGCCCTGGTGACCATCGACGGCGAAACGGCCAAGGATTTCGATGATGCGGTGTATTGCGAACCGGCAGGCAGCGGTTTTCGCCTGGTCGTCGCCATTGCCGACGTCAGTCACTATGTCCAGGCTGGCGATGCACTGGATGAGGAGGCGCGTAACCGCGGCAACTCGGTATATTTTCCGCGCCGTGTGATCCCCATGCTGCCCGAACCGTTGTCCAACGGGCTGTGCTCGATCAACCCGGATGTCGACCGGCTGGCGATGGCCTGTGACATGCAGATCGACGGCCACGGCAACATCAAGCGTTATGAGTTTTTCCCAGCGGTAATGCTGTCGCACGCGCGTTTTACCTACACCGAAGTGGCGGCCATTCTCGACGACCCCCGCGGTCCTGCCGCGCGGCGGCGCAAGGCACAGGTGCCGAACCTCACGGCGTTGTACCAGCTCTACCATTTGCTGGCGAAAGCGCGGGCAACACGCGGTGCGATCGATTTCGAAACCATCGAAACCCAGATGGTGTTCGATGATCACGGCAAGATCACCAATATCGTGCCGGTGTACCGCAACGACGCGCACCGGCTGATCGAGGAATGCATGCTCGCGGCCAATGTCTGCGCTTCCGATTTTCTGCACAAACACGGCCATCCAATGCTCTACCGCGTGCACGAAGGTCCGACGCCGGAAAAACTCGAAGGGCTGCGCGATTTCCTCAAGGGCTTCGGCCTGCAGCTTTCCGGCGGCGATACACCACACGCGTCGGACTATGCCAAGCTGCTGGCCAAGATCAAAGACCGTCCTGATGCGCAGCTGTTGCAGACGGTGATGCTGCGCTCGCTGAAACAGGCCGTGTACACGCCGAAGAACACCGGCCATTTCGGCCTCGCTTACGAGTCCTATACGCACTTCACGTCGCCGATCCGTCGCTACCCGGACCTGCTGGTGCATCGCGCGATCAAGGCAGTGCTGAACAACAAGAAATACGAGCCCGGCGACTGGAATGTGCTCGGTGCGCAATGTTCGATGACCGAGCGCCGAGCCGACGAGGCCACGCGCGATGTGACCGCCTGGCTGAAGTGTTATTACATGCGCGACCGTGTCGGTGAAGTATTCATGGGTAGCGTGGCCGGCGTGGCTGCGTTCGGCGCATTCGTCGCGCTCGACGACGTGTATGTCGAAGGGCTGGTGCACATCTCTGATCTGGGGAAGGATTACTTCAAATACGATGCGGCCAAGCATGAACTGATGGGCGAGCGCACCCGGCAACGCTATCGGCTGGGCGACCGGGTGCGGGTCAGGATTGCCAAAGTGGACCTCGACAGTTCGCGCATTGATTTTGCGCTGGCATAAAAAATACATTAAAAACAAATTCTTAGATATTCTTTTGATGACCGCTGCCCAATGTCATGAGTGAACTGCAACTGATCCATGGCTTTCACGCCGTGATCAGCCGTCTGCGCCAGCGCGAGGGCGTGGTGCGGGAAATCTTTCTCGATGCGTCGCGGCACGACCGGCGCGCAAAGGATCTGCTGGCACTGGCGGAGTCACGCGGCGTGCGCGTGATGCAGGTCGATGCCAAACGGCTCGACGGCATGACCGGGCAGGCCAGACATCAGGGCATTGCCGCGCGGGTCGAGGCCGTGCGCATGCCCACACATGTCGAGGATGTGCTGGACGAACTGACCGAGCCGCCGCTGCTGCTGATCCTCGATGGCGTCACCGACCCGCACAATCTTGGCGCGTGTCTGCGCGTGGCCGACGCCATGGGCGTGCACGCGGTGCTGGCGCCCAAGGACCGCGCAGTCGGGTTGAATGCCACGGTGGCCAAGGTCGCCAGTGGTGCTGCCGATAGTGTGCCTTACATCATGGTGACCAATCTGGCG
>RPOR01000176.1 GCA_003820645.1 Betaproteobacteria bacterium | reverse complement strand
TGCGACCGGGACGCGGACGGCAATATCATTGCCGTGCATTGTGTATACCTGCCCGACACCAAATCCGGCACGCCCGGCGCCGAGACCCTCAAGGTCAAGGGCAACATCCACTGGCTGAGCGCACAGCACGCGTACGCGGCCGAGGTCCGCCTCTACGACCGGTTGTTCCGGGTGGCCCATCCGGGAGCCGGTGACCGCGATTTTCTGCTCGACCTCAATCCGGACTCCAGAAAAACCCTTACGGCACAACTCGAGAACAGCTTGCGCGAAACGCCTCCCGGGACGTGCTTCCAGTTCGAAAGGCACGGCTATTTTGTTGCCGATACCGCGGACTCGCGGCCCGGCGCGCCGGTATTCAACCGGGCCGTCACCTTGCGGGATTCCTGGATCAGGTAGCCCGCACCGCATGCGCGCCGACTCTGCCTGCCGACCCCGCCACCGCAGTCTTGCCCTGGTGCTGTTGTGCGGGCTGGTACTGTGCTCGACAGCGAGTGCGGCCATGGCGCGGCAGGCCCTCCCGGTCGACGGCACCCGCGACAGTTACCCGCTGGGCCGCGTGCTGCTGGCCCTCGAGGATCCGCAACGCACGCTGACCATCGAGGATGTCGCGCAGACCGCGATCGCGGCGCGCTTTCAGCCCGCGTTGCCGCCGCGGTCGAATGTCGATGTCAATTTCGGCTATTCGGAATCGGCGTGGTGGCTGGCATTGCCGCTGGCTCTGGATGCAGGCGCAGCCACGCGCTGGCTGCTCGAGATCGGCTATCCATCGCTGGACTGGGTCGAGGTCTACGTGCCGCGGCCCGGCGGCGGCCATGACAAGCTCGTCGCCGGCGATCTGCAGCGGTTCTCCGAGCGCCCCTACCCCCATCGCAACTTGGTTTTCCCGCTTACCCTGGCCCCCGGCGAGGCGCAGACGGTCTACCTGCGGGTGGTATCCGCCGGCAACCTGACAATTCCGGCGACCCTGTGGCAGCCGGATGCGCTGGCGCACCACGATCAGCTGGCATACTCGCTGCTGAGTCTGTATTACGGCATGCTGCTGGCGCTGGGCATCTACAACCTGCTGCTGTACCTAGCCATCCGCGACACCACGTTCCTCGCTTATGTCGCGTTCACCGTGTCCATGGCCATTGCCCAGGCATCGATGAACGGCCTCGGTAACCAGTTCCTGTGGCCGGAATGGCCGGCCTGGGGCAATGTCGCGCTGCCCTCGGGCATGGCGGCGACCGGCTTCTTCGGGGCCATATTTACGCGGCTGTTCCTCGGCACACGACAGCGGGCACCGCTGCTCGACCGCTACATAGCCGGCTGCGCCGTGCTGCTCGCCTTCACCGCCTTTTCACCGCTGCTGCTGCCCTATCAGTGGGTCGCTGTGCTGGTATCGCTGCTGGGCATCCTGTTCGCCGCAGTCGCCGTATTCAGCGGCGTGTATTGCGTACAGCGCCGGTATCCGGGCGCCCGCTATTTCCTGCTGGCGTGGACTTTCCTGCTCCTCGGTGGCGCGGTACTGGGCATGCGCAACCTCGACTGGCTGCCCACGACCTGGCTGACGTTCAACGCCATGCAGATCGGCTCGGCGCTGGAAATCCTGCTGTTGTCGTTCGCCTTGGGTGACCGCATCAGCGGCATGCGCCGGGAAAAGGAGCTGGCGAACGAAGCCGCATTGACCGCGAGACAGCAGATGGTCGAGGCCCTGCGCAAAGCGGAGCACGAGCTGGAAAGCCGCGTTGCCGAACGCACAGTGGCGCTGGAAACCCTGAACAGCCAGCTGCGCGAAAAAGAAACCCAACTCGAACACCTGGTCCGCCATGACCCGCTGACCGGGCTGGCCAACCGCATCCTGCTCAAAGACCGCGTCGAGCGCGCTGTTACCCGGGCACGGCGCAGCCATAACGGCGTGGCGCTGCTGATGGTCGATCTCGACGGCTTCAAGCAGGTGAACGACGCTTACGGGCACAGCGTCGGCGACGCGCTGCTGGTGGTCATCGCCGGCCGGCTCAAGGAATGCGTACGCGAGACCGACACCGTGGCGCGGCTCGGCGGCGACGAGTTCGTCGTGCTGCTCGAAGAAACGCGACACCCCAGGGGCACCGGCCATATCGCCGAAAAACTCATCGCCGCCGTACAGCAACCGGTAACGCTCCCCGCGGGCACCGTGACCGTCAGCGCCAGTATCGGCATCGCCTGCATACCGGAGCATGCCGATACTGCCGAGGAACTGCTGGACCGCGCCGACGCGGCGATGTACGCCGCGAAGGCCGCAGGCCGCAACCGCTGGCACGCCGCGCCGGAAATTGCCGTTTGAACAGCCGGCACATATGAACACGACTCACCAACAACAGGAGTACCGACCATGACCGCCGTACACAAAGTCGCAGTCATCACCGGCGCCGGCAGCGGCATCGGCAAAGCCACCGCACTCGCTTTCCTCAAGGACGGCTGGAGCGTCGCGTTCGCCGGGCGCCGGCAGGCGATGCTGGACGAAGCTCTGGCCGAGGCGGGCGCCGACGCGGTGCGCGGCCTCGCGGTTGCCACCGATGTCGCCGACCCCCAATCGGTCGCTGCGCTGTTTGCCCAGGTCAGCAAGCGCTTCCGACGGGTCGACGTGTTGTTCAACAACGCCGGCCAGAACGCGCCCGGCGTGCCGTTCGAAGATCTGGCCTACGACAAATGGAAATCCGTCGTCGACACCAATCTCACCGGGTCCTTCCTCTGCGCACAGGCGGCATTCCGCGCGATGAAGGAACAGCAACCGCAGGGCGGCCGCATCATCAACAACGGTTCGATTTCAGCGCACGCACCACGCCCGGATTCCGCGCCCTACACCGCTTCCAAACACGGCATTTCGGGCCTGACCCGCACCATCGCTCTCGATGGCCGCAAATACGGCATTGCCTGCTGCCAGGTGGATGTCGGCAATGCGATGACCGGGCTTGCCGAACGCATGGCCAAGGGCGTCAAGCAGGCCGATGGCACGGTCCGGGTCGAACCGATGATCGATGTCACGGATGTCGCGAAGTCGGTGCTGTTCATGGCCAACCAGCCGCTGGACGTCAACATCTATCACTTGATGGTGATGGCCACCAACATGCCTTACACCGGACGCGGCTGAACAGTACGGTCCCGGCGCACACGCCCGCGTTGATGAAACATCGAGGAGCTCATCCATGAATCTGGCCCGGCTGGCATCCCTGGCAGCAACCGCCGTTTCGATCAGCATCGCCTGCTGTGCGCAGGCGCAGGACTATCCAGCGCGGTCGATACGCATCGTCCTGCCCTTTGCGCCCGGTGGCGGCAACGACACCATGGCGCGGCTGGTGGCCAGCAAGCTCCATGCCGCGCTGGGCCAGCGGGTGCTGGTCGAGAACCGCCCCGGCGGCGGCAGCGTCATCGCATCGGAGACGGTGCTGCAAGCGCCGGCCGACGGCTACACCCTGTATCTGGTCAGCAGCACGGTCGCGGCTGCACCCAGTCTGCAGAAAAACCTGTCATTCGACACGATCAAGGACTTTGCCCCGATTACGCGATTGGGCGTGGTGCCGGGCGCGCTCACGGTGCATGCGCAGCTGCCGGTCAAGGATGTCCGGCAGCTGCTGGCGCTGGCCAGGGCAAGGCCCGGCGAAATCACCTTCGGTTCCGGCGGCATTGGCGCCGGCTCGCATATCGGCGGTGAAATTTTCAAGCATCTTGCCATGGTCAACCTGCTGCATATCCCGTACAAGAGCACGGCGCAGGTCACACAGTCGCTGCTTGCCGGGGAGGTCATGGTGAGTTTCGCCAACCCGTTGACTGCACTGCCTTACGTGAAGAACGGACGCCTGCGCATCCTCGGACTGACGACCGCCGCGCGCTGGCCGTTGCTGCCCGAATACCCGACCATCGCCGAGTCGGGAGTGCCGGGCTACGAATTCCTGATCTGGAACGGCATGGTGGTCAAGGCGGGCACTGCACCGGCGATCATCGACCGCCTGCACCGCGAACTTGCGACGGCGATGACGTCTTCGGACGTGGTCAGCTTCCTGCAGAAACATGGCTCACGGGCGATGACGCAGACGCCGGCCAAATTCGCGGCTTTCATGAGGCACGAAATCAACCTGATTAGTGAAGTCGTCCGCGCCGCCGGGGTTCGCATTAACTGACCGCGCGGCGCGGAAACCCGTCTACCGGATCGATAAATATCCAATAACAACAAATAGTTATAGCGATTACGCCTTCAGCGGCTTGAAGCGCAGGCGATGCGGCCGCGCACCCTCTTCGCCCAGGCGCTTGCGCTTGTCGACCTCGTACTCCTGGTAGTTGCCGGCAAAGAACACCACCTGCGAATCGCCCTCGAAAGCGAGGATGTGGGTGGCGATGCGGTCGAGAAACCAGCGATCGTGCGAGATCACCAGCACGCAGCCGGCGAATTCCAGCAATGCATCCTCCAGCGCGCGCAGCGTTTCGACGTCGATATCGTTTGACGGCTCATCGAGCAGCAACACATTGGCGCCGGTCAGCAAGGTCTGCGCGAGATGCAGCCGCCCGCGCTCACCGCCGGACAGCGTGCCGACCTTCTTCTGCTGGTCCTGGCCCTTGAAGTTGAAGCGGCCGAGATAGGCGCGCGAGGGCATTTCGAATTTGCCGACATTGATGATGTCGAGTCCGCCGGAAATCGCTTCCCACGCGGTCTTGTCGTTGGGCAACGCGTCGCGCGACTGGTCCACCATTGCCAGCTTCACCGTCGAGCCGATGACGATCTCACCGGAGTCGGGCTGTTCCTTGCCGCTGATCATGCGGAACAGCGTCGACTTCCCGGCACCGTTGGGGCCGATGATGCCGACGATCGCACCGGGCGGTATCGCAAACGACAGCTTGTCGATCAACAGCCGGTCGCCGTAACCCTTGGATACGCTCTTGAATTCCACGACGCTGTCGCCCAGCCGGTCGGCGACCGGGATGAAGATCTCCTGGGTTTCGCTGCGCTTCTGGTAGTCGTACGAAGACAATTCTTCGAAACGCGCGATGCGCGCCTTCGATTTCGCCTGGCGTCCTTTCGGATTCTGGCGCACCCACTCCAGCTCCTTTTTCAGCGCCTTCTGCCGCGCGGACTCGGTCGCCTCTTCCTTCTGCAGCCGGTCCTGCTTCTGTTCCAGCCACGAACTGTAGTTGCCTTTCCACGGGATGCCGGAGCCACGGTCCAGTTCGAGGATCCACTCCGCCGCGTTGTCGAGGAAGTAGCGATCATGGGTCACCGCCACCACGGTGCCCGGGAAACGGAAAAGGAATTGCTCCAGCCAGTCGACGCTTTCGGCATCCAGATGGTTGGTCGGTTCGTCGAGCAGCAGCATGTCCGGTTTGGACAGCAGCAGGCGGCACAGCGCGACGCGGCGCTTTTCACCGCCCGACAGCTTGTCGATCTTCGCATCCCAGGGCGGCAGGCGCAGCGCATCGGCGGCGATTTCGAGCTGGTGTTCGGTATCGGAACCGGCATTGGACAGCAGGGCCTCGTATTTCGCCTGTTCGGCGGCGAGCTTGTCGAAATCCGCATCGGGCTCGGCGTAGGCGGCATAGATTTCGTCGAGCTTTTTCTGCGCGTTGAATACCTCGCCCAGACCCTCTTCCACCGCCTCGCGCACGGTCTGCTCGGGATTCAGATGCGGTTCCTGCTCCAGGAAGCCGATGTTGAGGTTGGGCATCGGCGTCGCCTCGCCGTCGAATTCCTTGTCGACGCCGGCCATGATTTTCAGCAGGCTGGACTTGCCCGAGCCGTTGACGCCGAGCACGCCGATCTTGGCACCGGGGAAAAACGACAGCGAAATGTCCTTGAGGATGACGCGTTTGGGGGGCACGATCTTGCCCACCCGGTTCATCGTGAATACGTACTGGGCCATGGTGCGGAGTTCCGGAAGAAGTGGTCAAAAAAGGAAAGCGCGAGGATAGCCGAAAACAGGGGGGCGTCGGGGCCGAACTGCAAGTCATGGATAATGGCGGCTTTC
>RPOR01000175.1 GCA_003820645.1 Betaproteobacteria bacterium | reverse complement strand
GGACCAGATTTTCGAGGTATTGAAAGACGCCGGCGTGACCCAGGTGGCCTATGTGCCGGACGCCGGCCACGCCAAGCTGATCAACCGCTGCCATGCCGATAAGGGCATGCGCGCGGTGTCGCTGACCACCGAAGAAGAAGGCGCGGCGATGCTCGCCGGCACCTGGATGGGCGGTGCAAAGGGCGTGCTGCTGATGCAGTCCAGCGGCGTCGGCAACTGCATCAACATGCTGTCGCTGTTCCAGGAATGCCGTCTGCCGCTGCTGATGATCGTCACCATGCGCGGCGTCTGGGGTGAATTCAATCCCTGGCAGGTGCCGATGGGCGGCACCACCGCGGCGGCGCTGGAAAACGCCGGTGTCATCGTGCATTCGGCCGAACGCGCCGAGGACATCAAGGACACCGTCCATGCCTCGGCCCGCCTCGCCTTCCAAACCTATCGCCCGGTCGCCGTGCTGATTCAGCAGCGTGTCATCGGTTTCAAGAACTGGAGCAAATAACATGGCCGCAAAACAGAAAAATGCCACCGGACTTGATCGCCGCGAG
The DNA here is from genome assembly GCA_003820645.1 of Betaproteobacteria bacterium. Classification (GTDB taxonomy): domain Bacteria; phylum Pseudomonadota; class Gammaproteobacteria; order Burkholderiales; family SG8-41. Next base: position 5,548 of record RPOR01000175.1, on the reverse strand, counting down.
GTGGTCGCCGCGCTGCTCGCCGATCGCGGCGATGCGCTGGTGGTCACCGGTTTGGGCTCGCCGACTTACGATGCTTATGCGGCGGGCGATCACGACCTGAATTTCTATCTGTGGGGCGCCATGGGCGGAGCCGCCATGGTGGGTCTGGGCCTCGCACTCGCGCAACCGAAGCGCCGCGTGCTGGTGATCACCGGCGACGGCGAAATGCTGATGGGCCTGGGCTCACTGGCGACGATCGCAGTCGAGGCACCGAAGAATCTGGCGATTGCCGTCATCGACAACGGCCACTACGGCGAAACCGGCATGCAGCCCGCGCACACCGGGCGCGGCGTCGACATCACGGGGATGGCGAAAGCCGCCGGATTCAGATCGGCAACGACGGTGCGCACTGCATCAGGATTGAAACAGTGGCTCGCCGTGTTCCACCGCAAGCCCGGCCCGGTGTTCGGCGACATCAAGGTATCGGCAGCACCCGCACCCATGGCATTGCCGGTGCGTGACGGCACGGCGATCAAGCACCGCTTTCGCAGCGCGCTGCTGGGCGTGCAAGGCCTTGAATAACATAATAAAAACAGATACTTATGATAAACGATACCCTCCAGCACTATCGGATGTTCATCGGCGGCGAGTGGGTCGAAGCCGCCAGCGGCGAACATTTCCCCAGCGACAACCCGTACACCGGTCAACCCTGGGCACTGATTCCGCGCGGCGGCGCGGCGGATGCGGCACGCGCGGTCGAAGCTGCGCACCAGGCGCTGACCCGCGGTGAATGGCCCAAGCTCAATGCCACGAAACGCGGCGCGCTGCTGCGCAAACTCGGCGACCTGATCACCGAACACTCGAAGGCGCTGGCCGAAACCGAAGTTCGCGACAACGGCAAGCTCTATGCCGAAATGAGCGCGCAGACTGCCTACATGGCGCAGTGGTATTACTACTTCGGCGGCCTCGCCGACAAGATCGAGGGTTCGGTGATCCCCATCGACAAGCCCGACACCTTCAACTACACGCGCCACGAACCGCTGGGCGTGGTGGCGATGATCATTCCATGGAATTCGCCGCTGCTGCTGCTGGCGTGGAAACTGGCGCCGGCGTTGGCCGCCGGCAACACCGTGGTGGTGAAACCCTCGGAGTACACCTCGGCCTCGGCGCTGGAATTCATGAAGCTCATTGAGCAGGCCGGCTTCCCGCCGGGCGTGGTCAACGTCGTCACCGGTTTCGGCGCCGAGGTCGGCATGCCGCTGGTCGAACACCCGAGGGTCGCCAAGGTCGCCTTCACCGGCTCCGACACCACCGGTCAGCGCATTTACGAAGCAGCGGCCAAGGGGCTCAAGCGCGTCAGCATGGAACTCGGCGGCAAGTCGCCGAACATCGTGTTCGACGACGCGCACCTCGACAACGCGGTGAAGGGCGTGATTTCCGGCATCTTCGCTGCCACCGGGCAAACCTGCATCGCCGGCTCGCGCCTGCTGGTGCAGCAGTCGATCCACGACCGCTTCGTCGACCAGCTGGTGGCGCTGGCAAAGACCGCGAAAATGGGCAATCCGATGAACCTCGACACCCAGGTCGGCCCGGTCACCAACCCGCCGCAGTTCGAGAAAATCCTCGGCTACATCGCCATCGCCAAGGGCGAAGGCGCCACGGCAGTACTCGGGGGGGAACGCGCGTCGCGGCCGGAATGCGGCAACGGCTGGTTCGTCGAGCCGACGATCTTCACCGGCGTGAACAACTCGATGCGCATCGCCCAGGAGGAAGTGTTCGGACCGGTGCTGTCGGTGATCCCGTTCAAGGATGAGGACGAAGCCATCGCCATCGGCAACGACGTGGTATTCGGTCTGGCCGCCGGCGTATGGACGCAGAACATGCGCCGCGCCTTCACCATGGCCGAGAGGCTGCAGGCCGGCACCGTCTGGGTCAACACCTACCGCGCGGTGTCCTACCTGTCGCCGTTCGGCGGCTACAAGCGCTCGGGCATCGGCCGCGAAAGCGGTCAGGACATGATCTACGAATACCTGCAGACCAAGAGCGTGTGGATCTCGACCGCGAGCGAAGTTCCCAATCCCTTCGTGATGCGCTGAACTCCGGCATTCGGGGCGGCGGCCCACCCATGGCCCGTTCACTGGTCAAATTCCTGTTTGCCGGCGGCCTGCTGCTGCTGACCATTGCGCTGTGGCAGCGCCACGAACTGCCCGCCCCCGACCGGCTGGCGCCGGCGCTGCAGCAGGAACCAGCCCAGGTTCAGGTCCGGGAGACGCCGCTGCTGACCACGGTGGGCGGCGTCACCTACCGGATTCAACCGCTCTACAGCTATGAACTGCACGGCCTCGTCGTCAGCCTGCACGACACCGGCAGCTGGTGGGACTACATTCACCGCGCATGGAACGACCACCTGAACGTGGTCGATCTGTGCGTGATCTGGGGCAAAAACGCGGTCAGCGGCGCTTACCGCAATATCGCCTTCTCCAGCGGCCAGTTCGTCTGCTACCTGGAGGCGCCCTCACGCGCAGCCTTTGCCGCTTTCGACCAGTCCGGCCTCTCCAACAACCATTTGCTGAGCGCTGACCCGGCAATCGTGCGCCAGCTGCGCTCGGTGCGCGTCGGCGACCAGATCCGTTTTCGCGGCTATCTGGCCGAGTACTCGCACAATCACAACGGCCAGCCCTTTCATCGCGGCACCAGCACCGTGCGCCACGACACCGGCAACCGCGCCTGCGAAACGGTGTACGTAAAAGACATCGAAATCATCCGCCGGGGCGGTGGCCCGTGGCATGCGCTGGTGTGGGTGGCCTGGGCAATGCTCGCGGCCGGCGTCGTCGGCTGGTTCAGCCTGCCGCTGGCGGATCGCCACTGAGTCCGCGCCAGCAAAAAAGGCGCCGCAGCGCCCTTTTTGACCGGTCTGCCGCAGGAAAACCTACTCGGGTTTGACGAATCCCGGCGGCAAGGTCTCCTCGAACGACGGCCGTGCTGCGACACCCCCCAGCCACTTCGCCAGTTTCGGTGCGCGACTGCGCCAGTCGTGGGGATAGCGGAAGTCCGTGTACTGCATGGCCACGCCCATTGCGATGTCGGCCAGACCGAAACGATTGCCGAGCAGAAACTCGCTGTTCTCCTTGATGGTTTTCTCGGCCAAATCGATCGCGCGGGCAATGCGCTTCTCCTCGCGCACGATCTTCTCCGGCATCTGCTTGTCCTCGGGCCGGCGCATTTCCAGGATGCGGGCAATACCGGCATCGATGATGCCCTGGCCCAGCGCCTGCCACCATTGCGACTGCCAGTAACCGGCCGGATCGCGCGGCGTGAATGATTTGCCGTCGACATGATCGAGGTAATGCACGACCAGCTGCGATTCGAACATGTAGCTGTCGGCGCCGATTTCCAGCACCGGCACCTTGGACAGCGGGTTCTTGAGGATGATCGGGCTGTCGTCGATCCACGGATCCTCGACGACGAACTCGACCGGCATGTTTTTTTCGTGGATCAGCACGCGCGCCTTGCGCACGTAGGGTGAAGTAGGTGAGCCGTAAAGCTTCATGGTGATGCAACTCCCTTCGGGGTGGGTATGACAACGGGCCAGCCCCGATTCTAGCAGGCCGCGGCGTCGGCATCCGCAACATGGAATGATGCTTTATCGGGACACACCACGCTGCTAATATCAACAACCTGCTTCCGGCAGCACCAATCCTGATGATTACAGTCACCACACTCGGCCAACACCTCGGCGCGCGGATCACCGGCGTCGACCTCTCCCAACCGCTGGACGACGCTGCATTCGCGCTGATCAGCAAGGCATTCTTCGCCCACGAAGTGGTCGTTTTCCCGCAGCAGCGGCTGACGCCGCCGCAGCAGATTGCGTTCACCCGGCGCTTCGGTGCGCTCGAACATCATGTGCGCAAGGAGGCTCGGCTCGCCGACCATCCGGAAATCTTCATCCTGTCGAACAAGCTCGACGACGAGGGCAAAGCCATCGGCGCGCAGGATGCGGGGCGCTTCTGGCACAGCGACTTGTCCTACAAACGCGAACCGAGCCTGCTGTCGGCGCTGTATGCGATCGAAATTCCGGTCAGCGACGGCAAACCGCTCGGAGACACCCGCTTTGCCAGCAGCACTGCCGCCTACGATGCACTGCCTGCAGCGATGAAGGCGCAGCTGCAGGGCCTGAAGAACATCCACAGCTATCGCGAGTACCGGCTCAAGAACTATGCCGCACAGCAGGAAGACCTGCGCCGCGGTATCCGCACCGTGCAGGAACATGCGCCGACCCCGGAACAGCTCGCCAGCGTGCCCGACATGGCGACGCCGGTGGTACGCGTGCACCCGGTGACCGGCCGCAAAGGCCTGTTCGTCAACGAAGGCCATACCTCGCACATGGCCGACATGCCCCGCGACGAGGGCGATGCGCTGCTGGCCCGGCTTTATGCGCACATCACCCAGCCTGAATTCGTCTATACCCACAGCTGGGCACCCGGCGACCTGCTGATGTGGGACAACATTGCCGTGCAGCACAAGGCGACATTCGATTACGATCCGCTGCCGCGCCTGCTCTACCGCACCACCGTGCGCGGTCCGGCGGTCGCCGACTCCCGGGTGCTCGCATGAAGGAGATCCGCATCCTCTCCGCCACCGGCATCCTCGGTTCGGGTTTTCGCGAGGAGACCCTGAAGCGGGCGATGACGCTGAAACCCGACTTCATCGGCGCCGACTGCGGCTCCACCGATCCCGGCCCCCACCACCTCGGCTCCGGCGAACCGCAGTTCTCGGATGCCGCGTGCAAGCGCGACCTGCGGCTGATGCTCCTTGCCGCACGCGCGGCGAAGATCCCGGTGATCGTCGGCTCGGCGATGACCGCCGGCACCGATGCCCAGCTCGAACGGCTGGCCGGCATCGCCCGCGAGATCGCGCGCGAGGAAAAACTCGGTTTCAAGCTGGCAACCATCGCCTCCGAGCAGGACAGGAATTACCTGAAACGCCGGCTGCGCGAAGGCCGCATCAAGCCGCTGGCCAACGCCCCGCAGTTCGACGAGGCGGTGATCGACCGCAGCAGCCACATTGTCGGCATGTGCGGCGCCGAACCGTACATCGAGGCGCTCGCCAACGGCGCCGAGGTGGTGATCGCCGGGCGCTCCAGCGACACCTCGATCTTCGCCGCGATGCCGGTGATGCGCGGTTTCAATCCGGCGACCGTCTGGCACGCCGCTAAAATCCTCGAATGCGGTGCCGCCTGCGTGGTGCAGCGCAAATACCCGGACTGCAATTTCGCGATCGTCACCGATGACCATTTCATCGTCGAACCGCCGAACCCCGATTACCGCTGCGACCCGGCCAGCGTGGCCTCGCACAACCTCTACGAGAACTCGACGCCGTACGAACTGGTGGAGCCTTCGGGCATTCTGAACACGGTGAACGCGCGTTATGAGGCCATTTCCGACCGCGCGGTGAAGGTTTCAGGCAGCGCGTTCAAAAAGGCCGAGCGCTACACCATCAAACTCGAGGGCGCCGAGCTCGCCGGCTACCAGAGCATCGTGCTCGGTTCGGTGCGAGATCCCATCATCCT
>RPOR01000174.1 GCA_003820645.1 Betaproteobacteria bacterium | reverse complement strand
GCCGGTGCTGCGCACGGCAGTTTCCTGCTCGTCGTCATCGGCCTGCTGATCAGCATCCCGATCGTCATCTGGGGCAGTCAGCTCATCCTCAAGTATGTTGAACGCTATCCCGGCATCATCTATGTCGGCGGCGCGGTGCTGGCCTGGACTGCAGCCAAAATGATCATCAGCGAACCGCTGGTCAAGGACTACTTTGCGGCCTATCCCGCGCTCGCGGGGCTGGTCTACATCGCCGTCATCGGTGGCGTGCTGGGCGGCGGTTTCTGGGTGAACCATGCGCCGGCGCGCGCCCGCGTCGCGGAACACATTGCCGGCTCAGGCGTCGTCACCGCGCCGGCCCCGGCCGCCGCCGGCGTGACCCGCATCCTGTTGCCGGTGGATGCATCGGCCAACTCGCTGCAGGCAGCGGAGCATGTGATCAGCCGCCACGCCGCAGGCGCGCTGCTGGAAGTACACCTGTTGCACGTCCGGGTGCCGCTGTCGCAGTACGTCGCGCGTTTCCTCAGCCGCCGGGATCACGATACCTACCACCGGCAGGAAGCGGAACGGGCGCTCGCGCCGGCACGCGATCTGCTGAATCGCGCGGGTATCCGGCATACCGATCATGTTGAATTCGGCGACAAGGCGGAAACCATACGGCGTGTGGCCGAACGCCTGGGCGTTAACCAGATCGTCATGGGCACTGCGCGCCGGAATTCGCTGACCCGTGTCATCGAGGATTCGGTGACCAGTCGCGTGCTCGAAATCGTCGAAGTTCCGGTCGAGATCGTGGTTGGCCGTGCGGTATCGCGCATCGATTCTGTCGGACTGCCGGCCGGCATCGGTGCCGCCGCCGCCGTTCTCCTTGCTGTCTCCCTGCAGTAGCCCTTCCCTGGGCAACTCACAGCCCGCCGGCAACGGCGGGTTTTTTTTGCCCCGGCCGCCGATCAAGGTCGCCGCAGGATGGCCGTGCCGCGAGGTGCTCACCGGGTCCTGCGGCGCCCGCGCGACGCAGCGCATGCCGGTGGTTCTAGAACCTGGGCTTGCGCGCGGCCTGCTGGTAACTTTTCACCCCGTCGATGATTTCACGCTTGGCTTCGTCCGGCCCGAACCAGCCGACGACCTTGACCCATTTGCCGGGCTCCAGATCCTTGTAGTGCTCGAAGAAATGGGCGATCTGCGCGAGCGTGCCCTGCGTCAGGTCGTCGGGCTTGCGGATGGCGGCGTAGAGCGGTGTCAGCTTGTCGATCGGCACGGCGAGGATCTTGGTATCGTTGCCGGCCTCGTCTTCCATCCGCAGCATGCCGACCGGGCGGCAGCGCACGACAACGCCGGTGATCAGCGGTACCGGCGACAGCACCAGCACGTCCACCGGGTCGCCATCGCCGGACAGGGTGTGCGGCACGTAGCCGTAATTGCAGGGGTAACGCATCGCAGTGGACATGAAGCGGTCCACGAACATTGCCCCGGTGGTTTTTTCCATTTCGTACTTGATCGGCTCGGCATGCATCGGGATTTCAATGATCACATTGACATCGTCGGGCACGTCATAGCCGGAACTGACGCGGTCCAGATTCACGTTTCTTCCTCGGCAGAGTGAGGCTGCATTATAGCTTTGCCGGCTTGGTTGCCGGCCAATCCCGCGTGCTACGATCGCGCTTCAGTCCACCCCATCCATTACGGAGTTCTTCATGAAACTGTACATCACGCCCACTTCCGGGAATGCCTGGAAGGTCCGACTGCTGCTGTCGATGCTGAAAGTTCCTTTTGAGACCGTGGTGGTCGATACCGACAAAAAGGAGCATAAGTCGCCGGATTTCCTGAAGCTGAATCCCCGGGGCCAGGTGCCCGTGCTGGTCGATGGCGACCGGGTGTTGTGGGATTCCACGGCCTGCCTGGTTTATCTCGCCCGCAAGTTCGGTGGCGAACAATGGCTGCCGACCGATGCTGCGGGCATGGCCGAGGTGCAGCAGTGGCTGGCGCTGTCGAACAATGAACTGCACTACGGCCTGCAGTGGGCGCGCGGCGTGAAAATCGGCATCCGCAGCATTGGCGATTACGACGAATATGCCACCTATGGCCGCAACGGACTTGCCGTGCTCGAGGGGCGGCTGAAGGCGAACGACTGGCTGGCCTGCGGACGGCCGACGATCGCCGACCTGGCGTGCTACTGCTATACGTCGGTGGCGCCCGAGGGCGGATTCGACCTGGCCGCGTATCCCGCCGTGGCGGCCTGGGTGAAGCGGGTCGAGGCGTTGCCGGGGTGGATCAAGCGCGTCTGAGCTGGTGCCGGGCGTGGTGAACAGATTCCGCTGCGGCCACGCTGCGGCTGCCGACTGGCAGTCGGCGGCGCAGGCGTGCCTGGCGCAGCTGGGCGGCGGCGGTGGCAACCTCGGCTTTCTCTATGTCACCGATTTTTTTGCGGCCGCGCTGCCGGACATTCATCGCCATTTTGCCGGGGCCACCGGTGTCGCGCATTGGGTGGGTACGGTAGGCATCGGCATTTGCGCGAGCGGTGTCGAGTACCTTGACGAGCCGGCCATCGTGGCGATGATCGGCGAATTCCCGGTTGACAGTTTCCGCGTATTCGGTGCCGTCACCAGTGCCGCGCAGATCGAGGCCGTGGATCTGCAGTGTGGCGACGCGCCGGCTGCCATTGCCCTCGTCCATGCCGATCCGCTGGGCGGTGATGTCGCGCAGCAGATCCGCCTGCTTGCCAAACGCACCGAGAGCGGCTTTCTGGTCGGCGGGCTGGCGAGTTCGCGCGGCGCCAACCCGCTGCTCGCCGATGCCGTGGCGCAGGGTGGAATGTCGGGGGTTGCTTTTTCCGACGCGGTGACGGTGGCGACCCGGCTGACCCAGGGCTGCGCGCCGATCCGGCCCGCACATGAAATTACCGGTGCGCAGAACAACATCGTGGTCGAACTGGATGGCCGTCCGGCGCTGGAAGTGCTGCGCGCCGACGTCGGCATCAGCGCCAACGAGGATCTGGCACAGCTCGGCGGCCAGATCTTTGTGGGGCTGTCGGTGGCAGGGAGCGATACCGGCGAATACGTGGTGCGCAACCTGATCGGCATCGATCCCGGCAACAGGCTGATTGCCATCGGTGATCATGCGCGCAAGGGGCAGCGCCTGCAGTTCTGCCGGCGCGACCGGGAAACGGCGCGCGCCGACATGAAGCGCATGCTCGACAGCATTCGGGAGGGACTGTACACCGGCCCGCGCGGCGCGCTCTATTACTCGTGCCTCGGACGCGGCGGCGCTCTGCTCGGCGGCGATTCCGAGGAACTGCGGATGATCCAGGCGGCGCTGGGTGATGTACCGCTCGCGGGGTTCTTCTGCAATGGCGAGATTTCGCACAACCGGCTCTATGGCTATACTGGGGTTCTGACCCTGTTTCTCTGACCGGATTTCTCATGCCTGGTGCACGCATCATCGCGGAACTCAGCCTGACCTGGCTCGACATCGCGGCCAGCCTGTTTTTCGTGCTGTCCTGGGCGGGCTACGCCACGTTCGCACAGTGGCGGTCGAAATCGGTGCCGACGCTGCACAGTGCCATGGACGGTTATCGCCGGCAATGGATGGTGCGCATGATCGAACGCGACAATCGCATGGTCGACGTCAACATCATGCGCAACCTGGTGCGCAGCTCGCAATTCTTCGCCTCGACGACGATGCTGGTGCTGGGCGCGCTGATTGCGTTGCTCGGCTACGTGCAGCAGGCGATGGACGTGGTGTCGGGACTTCCGTTCACGGTCAAGGCCTCGACGCGGTTGCTCGAAATCAAGGTCGTGCTGCTGGTGCTGATCTTCGTCTATGCATTTTTCAAGTTCTCGTGGGCGATCCGCCAGCTCGGCTTTTGCTCGACGCTGATTGGTGCGGCACCGAAGCAACCGGCGGAAAACCCGGAGCAGTTCGCGGTCGAAATCAATCGCGTTGCCGCGGTCACCTCGTACGCCGGCACCAATTTCAACGACGGCCTGCGCGCCTATTATTTTGCGCTGGCGGCACTCACCTGGTTCCTGCATCCCTACCTGATGCTGATTGCCACGGCGTGGGTGGTGTATGTGCTTTATCACCGCGAGTTTGAGTCCCGCACCCTGTATGCGCTGACCAAAGACGATACGTCGTCACCGGTCAAGACCTGACGCTGGGGATTGCGTGCGCGAGGCTGATCGTGCGGGCAAGATGAGTAAAAGACGGTGGCCGCACGACGCGCGGACTGCCCGCATTTCCGGATTGCTCCATTGCCCAGAACAACGTTCACCAGGAGGAACCAGACATGGCGCACCAGCAGATCACATTGCGGCAGTTGATGACAGTTGCGGCGGGCATCGTTCTGGCGGGGGCGGTTCCCGCCGCTGCTGCGCAATCATGGGCCCCGGAGAAAGCCGTCGAGGTGGTGGTGTCATCCGCGCCCGGCGGCAGCAATGACCGCATCGCGCGCACCCTGCAGCGCATCATCCAGGAGCAGAAGCTGGTGCCGGTGCCGGTTTCGGTGCTCAACAAACCGGGCGGCAACCAGACGATATCGCGCGTCTACATCAATCAGAATCCCGGCGATGCGCATTTCATGGACATCGGCAATCCAACGCTGATCGCCAATACGATCGCGGGGCGGCAGCAGTACACCGATTTCACGCCGATCGCGCTGCTGGTCAATGAATTCACCGCATTTTCGGTCCGTGCGGACTCTCCGTACACCAATGCGAAGGAACTCGTTGCGCAGCTCAAAAAGGATCCGGATTCAATCGCCATCGGCGTCAGCAACCGGGGCGGCACCAACCACCTGGCCATGTCGTTGCTGGCGAAAGCGGGCGGCGTGGATCCCCGGCGGCTGAAGATCGTGGTGTTCAAGACCAATGCCGAGGGCCTGACGGCCGTGCTCGGTGGCCACATTCACGTTGTCGCATCGGCCGTGGGCACCGCGGTCGGCCAGATGCGGGACGGCAAGACCCGCATCATTTCCGTCAGCGCGCCCCAGCGCATGGGCGGCGACCTGGCCGAGGTGCCGACGCTGCGCGAACAGGGTTATGACGTATCGCTGTCCAACTGGCGGGCGCTGGTCGGTCCCAAGGGACTCAGTGCGGCGCAGGTCGGCTACTGGGAAGATGTGCTGACCCGGGTGGTGGCCACGGATGCTTGGAAAGCGATACTGGCGAGATATTTCTGGGACGGCAATTTTCTGCGCAGCAGGGAATTCGGCAGGTATATGGAAAGCGAATATGCCCAGATCAAGACCATCATGACCGAGCTCGGTCTCGCCAAATAGAAGGCGGACCATGGCAGATGACCTGCTGTTGCTGACCAATGACGATGTCGCCGGCATTCTCGACATCAGCGGGTGCATGGCGGCGCTGGAGCGTGCGTACCTGGCCATGGCCCGCGGCAAATCGGTCGAGCGCCCGCGCAGCCAGACCCGCGTCCCGCTCGATGAGCCCGATGTCACCTATTGTTTCAAGAGCATGGAGGGTGCGCTCCTCGGCGACGGCTACATGACCTTGCGCATTACCTCGGACGCCGTGTTCGAAGGCAAGGTGAATGGCCGGGCGCGCCGCGAAAAGCTGGCGCGGGGGCCGGGCGGCACCTACTGCGGGTTGATTTTCCTGTTCAGCACCCGGGATGTTGCGCCGGTCGCGCTCATTCACGACGGGCTGATTCAGCTGGCGCGCGTAGCCTGCACCAGTGCGCTGAGCGTGCAGCTGCTGGCGCGCGAGGATGCCGGGGACCTTGCGCTGATCGGCGCGGGCGAGCAGGCGTGGTGGCACCTGAAGGCAGCGGCGACCGTGCGCAGGCTGCGCCGGGTGCGGGTGTATGGTCCGACTCCGGCGCGGCGTGCAGCGTTGGCCGCGCGGGCCCGCGATGAACTGGGTCTCGCCGCCGAAACCGTCGCCACCGCGCAGCAGGCAGTCAGCGGTGCCGACATCGTGATTGCGGCGACCAACGCCAGCGAACCGGTGCTGGACGGACGCTGGCTCGCTCCCGGCACGCACGTCGTATCCATTGTCAGTGGCGACAAGGGCAGCACGCGCCGTGAACTGGATGATGAAACCATGTGCCGTGCCGCGCTGGTCGTTGCGCATTCCAAGGCGGGCGCGATCGAGCACCGCAACGGTGATCTTGCCGGCCCGGTTGCCGCGGGCCTGCTCAGCTGG
>RPOR01000173.1 GCA_003820645.1 Betaproteobacteria bacterium | reverse complement strand
CGGCGAACTGATCACCATGCAGGATTACGTCGATGTGATCGTGCCGCGCGGCGGCAAGGGACTGATCGAACGGCTGATGCGCGAATCGCGCATTCCGATGATCAAACACCTGCACGGCATCTGCCATGTTTACATCGACGACAAGGCCGATTTCGACAAGGCGCTGCGCATTGCCGACAACGCCAAGACCCAGCGCCTCGGCACCTGCAACACCATGGAAACGCTGCTGGTGGCACGCGGCATTGCCGACAAGATCCTGCCACCGCTGTGCAAAATCTACACCGACAAGAAGATCGAGCTGCGCGGCGACGACGCGGCACGGAAGATCGTGCCGGGCATGAAAACCGCGACCGAGGAAGACTGGTACACCGAATATCTCGACGCGATATTGTCCATACGCATCGTCGACGGGTTCGACGCGGCCATCGACCACATCACGCGTTATGGTTCACAGCATACCGATGCCATCGTCACCGAAGACCTCACCCGCGCGCGGCGTTTCCTGCGCGAAGTCGATTCGAGTTCGGTAATGGTCAATGCATCGACACGTTTTGCCGACGGTTATGAATACGGCCTCGGCGCCGAGATCGGCATTTCCACCGACAAGCTGCATGCGCGCGGCCCGGTGGGGCTCGAAGGACTGACGTCATTGAAATACGTGGTGATTGGCGACGGCCATATCCGCAGCTGATCCGCGCCTGCCCTCGAGTGAAACTCGCAACTATTTGTTTTTAAAAGAGTTTTTACAATGAGCTCAATGGTCGAAGTCAAGGTCCCGGATATCGGCGACTTCAAGAACATCCCGGTCATCGAAGTGCTGGTAAAACCCGGCGACTCGGTCAAGGCCGAAGACGCGCTGGTCACACTGGAATCCGACAAGGCAACCATGGACATCCCCGCGCCGAGCGCCGGCGTGGTGAAAACTGTCAGCCTCAAACCCGGCGACAAGGTGTCGATGGGCACGCTGATCCTGACGCTGGAAACATCCGGAGCCGCGGCGCAACCGGCGGCGCCCGCGCCCGCTGCGGCAAAATCCGCAGCACCGGCAGCACCCGCGCCTGCCGCTGCCGCAGCGCCGAAATCCGGCATCAAGGCCGATACCCACGCCGAAGTGGTGGTGCTCGGCGCCGGCCCTGGTGGTTACACCGCCGCCTTCCGCGCCGCCGACCTCGGCAAAAAAGTCGTGCTGATCGAACGTTATCCGACCCTCGGCGGCGTGTGCCTGAACGTCGGCTGCATCCCGTCGAAAGCGCTGCTGCACGTGGCCAGGGTCATCACCGAAGCCGAGGAAGCGGGCCATGCCGGCATCACCTTCGGCAAACCGAAAATCGACATCGACACGCTGCGCGCGTGGAAAGACGGCGTGCTGGGAAAGTTGACGAAAGGGCTCTCGGGCCTGGCCAAACAGCGCAAGGTGCAGGTCATCACCGGCCGCGGCGAATTCGCCTCGCCCAATACCCTCCGGGTTGAAACCGCGGACGGCGTCAAAACCGTCGCCTTCGACAGCTGCATCATCGCTGCCGGCTCGTCGGTCGCGAAAATCCCGGGCTTCCCCTACGACGATCCACGCATCATCGATTCCACCGGCGCGCTGAAACTGGCGGCAGTGCCGAAACGGCTGCTGGTCATCGGCGGCGGCATCATCGGCCTCGAAATGGCCACGGTCTACGACGCGCTCGGCAGCAAAATCACCGTCGTCGAACTGATGGACAGCCTGATCCCCGGCGCTGACAAGGACATCGTGCGCGTGCTCGCCAAACGCATCGAGAAACGCTACGAGAAAATCCTGCTGAAAACGAAAGTGGCTAAAATCGAAACGCAGCAGGACGGGCTCAAGGTCACGTTCGAGGGCCCCAACGGCACCGCCACGGATACGTTCGATGCCGTGCTGATGGCCGTCGGTCGCCGCCCCAACGGTCGCGAGATCAAGGCTGAAGCGGCGGGCGTCACCGTCAACGAGCGCGGCTACATTGCCGTCGACAAACAGCAGCGCACCAGCGTGGCGCATATCTACGCCATCGGCGACATCTGCGGCGAGCCCATGCTCGCGCACAAGGCCACCCACGAAGGAAAGCTGGCCGCGGAAGTCATCGCCGGCCACAAGGCGTTCTTCGATGCACGTACCATCCCGTCGGTGGCTTACACGGATCCGGAAATCGCCTGGATGGGCCTCACCGAAAGCCAGGCCCAGGCGCAGGGTATCGAATACGACAAGGCGGTATTCCCGTGGGCAGCCAGCGGCCGTGCGCTGGCTACCGGCCGTGACGACGGCATGACCAAGGCGCTGTTCGACAAGAAAACCCGGCGCCTGCTCGGTACGGCCATCGTCGGGGTCAACGCCGGCGAGCTGATCGCCGAAGCGGTGCTCGCCCTGGAAATGGGCGCCGACGCCACCGACATCGGCCTGACCATCCACCCCCATCCGACGCTGTCCGAGACGCTGTTCTTTGCGGCGGAGATTGCCGAGGGATCGATTACCGATTTGTACATGCCAAAAAAATAACCGTGGCGTCCGCTGCAGCACCTGCGCGCGCAGGTGACATTCGCCGCGCGCTGCGGATCGCTCCCTGACTGCTTCAATTTTCCGCGAGGAGGCCGAAAATGGGCAACAAGACGGCACGCATGCTGCTCGGACTGGGTGGCTGTGCGGCGGCGCTGATGATGCTGATCAGTACTGCACAGGCACAGAAATATCCGGAGCGGCCGGTCCGGCTGGTGGTACCGTATCCGTCGGGCGCCAGTTCCAATGACATTCTTGCCCGGCAGGTGGCACCCAGACTCGCTGACCGGTGGGGTCACAACGTCGTGGTCGACAACCGCTCCGGCGCCAGCGGCAACATCGGGGCGGAACTGGTGGCCCGTTCACCAGCCGACGGTTACACGCTGCTCTACGGTACCGGCGGGCTGTTCTCGATCGGCCCGCATCTCTACACCAAACTCGCCTATGACCCGCAAAAGGATCTCGCACCGGTCGCCCTGATCGCCATCGTGCCTTATCTGCTCGTGATCAATGCCTCGCTGCCGGTGAAGAATCTCGAAGAATTCATCGCCTACGCCAAGGCGCGTCCGGGCAAATTGTCGTTCGCATCTTCGGGTGTGGGCGGCACGCCGCATCTGTGCGTGGAAATGCTGAAGATGATGGCCGGCATTGATCTGCTGCATGTGCCGTACAAGGGCGGCGCGCCGGCAGTGGTGGACACCATTGGCGGCCAGACCCAGGCCTATTGCGCGGGACTGGCGGCAACCATGCCCCATGTCCGCTCCGGGAAACTGCGTGCGCTCGGCGTCACCACGCTGAAACGCTCCGCGGGTGCGCCGGAGGTTCCGACACTCGACGAACAGGGTCTCAAGGGTTTTGACGTCAATTCGTGGGGCGCCATATTTGTGCCGTCGCAGACGCCGAAACGGGTGATTGAATCGCTGCATACGGCCATCGCCGCCGTAATGAACACCGACGCCATGCGCAACATCCTGGTGAAACAAGGCATGGATCCGGTGCTGCTGGGCCCGCAGGCGCTCGCCGCTCACATCAAGGTGGAGTCAGCGAACTGGGCCAAGGTGGTGAGAACCGCGGGCATCAAGCTGGAGTAGGTCACGCGACCGATTGCGGGGCCGAAATCAAAGAGGCCCGGCGGCGCCCCTTTGATCTTGCGCCGCTCACTCGGAACTTGCCGGCGCCCTCGATGGGCTTGATTTGCACCGTGCGCCACTTGATGGCGCCTTCCGGCGCACCTTTGGCCGCGCCGGAATACTGCAGCGAGAGCGGTCCGCGAACATACCTGCCGTTCTGAATGCTGACTGCGAGTTCCCGTTGAACTTGACGGTCATCACCGCGGCCTTCGCATCGATTTCGCGCGTGTTCCATTTGCCGCCCTTGTGGATGAGCGGCACCGGCACCGAAACGAAACCGACAATGGCCCCGTCTGCAGCGACAGGCGAAAACACCGGGGCCGGGCAAAGCCGGGTTATCAGCGTGGGTATCCCGCCGCCCGCACCGCCGCAATCGCCTGCAATCCGCTTTTCTTCCCACTGGCAAAGGGGTAGTATTTGCGACACTTTTGGACAGCGTGTCCGGAGCCGGAAATTGCCAAATAAAAACAACGAGATGTAGTGACACCGTACGGAGCCCTTTTTGAAGCCGACCGATATCTCGCACCCCGATTACTTCCATAAAGTTGTCGATTGCCAGTGGGCCTGCCCGGCCCACACCCCCGTTCCTGAATACATCCGTTTGATCGCCGCAGGCCGCTACAGCGATGCCTACATGGTCAACTGGAAATCGAATGTCTTCCCCGGCATTCTCGGCCGCACCTGCGATCGCCCGTGCGAACCTGCCTGTCGCCGTGGCCGCGTCGAAGAGGGCAATGTCGAGATCCGCAAACCGACCACGCACGAAGACGGCCCGCGCCCCGAACCGGTCGCCATCTGCCGCCTGAAGCGCGTCGCCGCCGACAACAAGGACGACATCACCCGGCATCTGCCCCAGGCGCCGAAACAGAAAAACGGCAAACGCATCGCCTGCATCGGCGGCGGCCCCGCGTCCCTGACGGTGGCGCGCGATCTCGCACCGTTGGGCTACGACATTACGATCTACGAAGCCGATCCCAAGGCCGGCGGCTTCATGCGCAGCCAGGTGCCGCGTTTCCGCCTGCCGGAAGCCGTCATCGACGAGGAAGTCGGCTACATTACCGGCATCGGCAACATTCAGGTGCGCACCGGGGAACGCGTCGACAGCCTGAAGAAAATTCTCGCCCAGAATTATGACGCCGTGTTCGTCGGCACCGGCGCACCGCGCGGGCGCGACCTCGACGTGCCGGGCCGCGCGGAGGCCGCCAGGAACATCCATATCGGGATCGACTGGCTCGCCAGCGTGTCGTTTGGACACATCGAGAAAATCGGCAGGCGCGTGATCGTGCTGGGCGGCGGCAACACCGCGATGGACTGCTGCCGCTCGGCGAAACGTCTCGGCGGCGAGGACGTGAAAGTCATCGTCCGTTCCGGTTACGAGGAAATGAAAGCGAGCCCGTGGGAGAAGGAAGATGCGACTGAGGAAGGCATCCCGATCCTCAATTACCTCGTGCCCAAGACGGTCAAGGTCGCAGACGGCAGACTCGTCGGCATGAGCTTCGAGAAGGTCAAGGCCGAGTACGACAGCAAGGGCCGGCGCAGCCTGGTGCCGACCGGAGAGCCGGAAAAGTACTTCGAATGTGACGACGTGCTGGTCGCGATCGGGCAGGAGAATGCGTTTCCATGGATCGAACGCGACGCCGGTGTTGATTTTGACAAATGGAACATGCCGGTGGTCGACAAGGTGACTTTCCAGTCGACGAATCCGAAAGTTTTTTTCGGCGGCGACTCGGCATTCGGCCCGAAGAACATCATCTGGGCCGTGGCGCATGGTCACGAGGCCGCGGTGTCGATCGACAAGATGCTCAACGGCGAGGAACTCACGGACCGCCCGTTGCCTGCGGTCACCGTGATTTCCCAGAAAATGGGCATCCACGAATGGAGCTACGACAACGACATCTCCGCCACGCTGCGCCAGAAGGTGCCCTGGCAGGACCAGAAGCTGACGCTGAAGAACATCAAGGTCGAGGTCGAACTGGGTTTTGACGCAAAGGCGGGTTATGCCGAAGCGCAGCGCTGCCTGAACTGCGATGTGCAGACGGTGTTCACGCCCCGGCTGTGCATCGAGTGCGACGCCTGCGTCGACATCTGTCCGATGGACTGCATCACTTTCACGCCGAACGCGGACGAAGCGGCACTGCGCACGCAGCTGACCGCCCCGTCGCTGCACCCGGACCAGGGACTGTACGTGTCGGAGACGCTGCGCATGACCGGCCGCATCATGGCGAAGGACGAGGATGTCTGCCTGCACTGCGGACTGTGCGCCGAGCGCTGCCCGACGGGGGCCTGGGACATGCAGAAATACCTGGTGCAGATGACACACGCCGGCTCCGGCTGCCGCAAACCGCAACGCGAGGCGGCCTAGGGACCGTCCATCATGAAACAGATCACTGCCATCAACGACTTCGTCGTCAAGTTCGCCAACGTCAACGGCTCAGGCTCGGCTTCCGCCAATGAGCTGTTTGCGCGGTCCATCCTGCGCATGGGGGTACCGGTCAGCCCGCGCAATATTTTT
>RPOR01000172.1 GCA_003820645.1 Betaproteobacteria bacterium | reverse complement strand
TACCCAGCGGCTGCCGCATCTCGGACCCCGTTCCGGTACCGAACGCCAGCGGCAGCGTCGCACAAATTGCGGCGAGCGTAGTCATCATGATCGGCCGGAAGCGAATGAGCGACGCCTCGACGATGGCATCCTGCGGCGACAGGCCCTTCTCGCGCTGCAATTGAATCGCGAAATCAACCATCATGATGCCGTTCTTCTTCACCAGGCCAACGAGCAGAATGATGCCGACGAAGCTGAAGATGTTGAGTTCCATTCCGGCGGCCCAAAGCATCAGCAGG
The DNA here is from genome assembly GCA_003820645.1 of Betaproteobacteria bacterium. Taxonomy (GTDB): domain Bacteria; phylum Pseudomonadota; class Gammaproteobacteria; order Burkholderiales; family SG8-41. The sequence goes on along the minus strand of RPOR01000172.1, from coordinate 5,887 downwards.
GCGCCGAATCCCGCGAACGGCAGTGCCGTGAGAATGGTGACGGGGTGTGCGTAATTCTCATAGAGAATCGCCAATACCATGTAGATGACCATGATTGTGATCAGCAGCAGCACAGGCAGGGTGCGGAAAGCATCCTGGAACGCCTGCGCGCTCCCCGCCATCTTGATGCTGACGCCGCTGGGCAGCGTCTCTGCGGCCATCCCTTGTATCCGCGCCACGGTTTCTCCGAGCGACCCGCCGGGCGCGAGATTGAATGAAATGATCACCGAAGTCAGCTGGCCGTAGTGGCTCACCGAAACCGGGCCGACCCCCATTTTGATGTCGGCGACCGCGTGCACCGGCACCATGCGGCCGGTATTTGACTGGACATAAAGCGAACGCAACGCGTTAATGTCACGCTGAAAGCGCGGATCCAGTTCCAGGAGCACCAGATACTGATCGGTAGCGCCGTATAACGTGCTGATCTGACGACCGCCATAGGCGTTGTACAGCGCGCTCTCGATTTGCTGGGGTGATACCCCCAGCGCGGCGGCGCGGTCGCGCAGGATGCTGATCTGTATCTCCGGGTTGCGCAGTTCCAGATTAGTGCTGATATCCCGCAGGAATCCGGCTTCCCGCAACTTTTCCTCGAAATCCTGTGAAGAAGCATAGAGTGTCTTCAGGTCTGCCCCCTGCATGACCAGTTGGTAATCCGCATTGCCGGTGAGACTGCCAATGCGAATCGAAGCCGGATTCGTCAGGAATACGCGGAGTCCCTGTGCACCGCCGGCAAATGAGCGACGCAGTTCGCTGATGATTTCATCGGCGGACAACTTGCGCTCGTCACGAGGCTTGAGGCGGACAATGAGCCGGCCGATGTTGTCGCCGGTCTGGCCGCCAAACCCCTGTCCTGCCGTGGACATCACCGCCTCGACATCGGGGTGCTGGCGGATGATCGCCTCGACGCTGCGCTGGCGTCGTTCAAGCTGTTCAAAAGTAACTCCCTCCGGCGCCCGTGTATTGCCGAAGATCACGCCGGTGTCCTGACGCGGAATAAAGCCGTGCGGCACCAGGTTGTAGATGACGCCGATGAACACCAGAACAATGCCGGACCCGACCAGCATCAGCCCGCGATGACGCATCGTCCAGCGCAGGGTCGTGCCGTAAAAATCACGGGCGCCGTCGAAAAGACGTTCAAAGAACCGGTAAACCGCGCCATGCTCATGCGCCGGTTTCAGCATCAGGCTGCACATCATCGGCGTCATCGACAGGGCAACCGTGCCGGATATCAGCACCGCGACCCCGATGGTGACGGCGAATTCGCGAAACAACCGGCCCAGCAGGCCTTCCATGAACAGGATCGGTATGAACACTGCCGACAGCGAAACGGTCATGGACACCACCGTGAACGCGATTTCCCTGGAGCCGTCGAGCGCCGCCTGCATGCGGGACTTGCCCATCTCCATGTGGCGGGTGATGTTTTCCAGGACAACAATCGCATCGTCCACCACAAATCCGACAGCCAGAATGATCGCCATCAGCGACAGGTTGTTCAGGCTGAATCCCAGCAGGTACATCGCCGCAAAGGTGCCGATGACCGACGTCGGAAGTATCAACGCCGTAATCAACGTTGATCTCGCGCTGCGCAGGAACATCAGGATGACCAGCACGACCATCATGATCGACAGCAGCAGGTGAAACTCCACTTCATGGATCGAGTTCTCGATGAACTCGGAGCGGTCGTTGATGACGCTGATCTTGACGCCCGGCGGCGCCTCACGCTCGATTTCCTCGAACAGCGCACGCACACGCTTCACCACTTCCACGGTATTCGCGCCCGGCTGCCGGTAGACCGCCAGCGCAATGTTGCGATCGCCGTTCACCCAGTTCTTGACCTTGGCGTTCTCGATCCCGTCCACCGCGTAGCCGACGTCCGACAGCCGCACCGGCATGCCGTCCTGGTAGGCAACGATCAGATTGTTGAATCCGCTGGCACGCTCGATCTTGCCCGACGACTTGACGGTGAAATTCCGCACGCTGCCCTCGAGCACGCCCGAAGGCAGGTTGCTGTTCGCGTTCTGGATGGAACTGACAATCTTGTCGAGTCCCAGGCTGCGCTTGGCCAGCGCCTCGGGATTGACGAATACCCGCACCGCATACTTTTGCTGTCCGAAAACGGTAACCTGGGCCACGCCATTGATGGTGGACAGCCGCTGCGCGATATTGGTCTCCGCGAACTCATTGAGTTCGTGCAATGGCAGTGTTTTCGCGCTCAGCGCGAGGATGATGATCGCAAAATCGCCCGGGTTGACTTTGCGCATGCTCGGCGGTTCGATGCCTTCCGGCAGGCGGCGCATGGCCTGCGATATCGCCGTTTGCACATCTTGGGCGGCTGAGTCGATATCGCGCTCCAGGCTGAATTGCAGCGTGATGCGGGTTCGCCCGGCGATATTGAGTGAATCCATGCTGTCCACGCCGGCGATCTGGCTGAACTGGCGCTCCAGCGGCGTGGCGACCGTCGATGCCATGATCTCGGGGTTCGCGCCCCGCAGCTCGGCCGTGACCTGTATGGTCGGAAAATCGACGTTGGGCAGTTCGTTGACCGGGAGTACGCGAAACGCGAACAATCCGAAGATAATGATTGCCGATACGAGTACGCTCGTCGCGACCGGTCGTTCGATGAATATTTTGGAGAGATTCATGGTGCCCTCTAGGATTTCACGTCGACCTTGGCTTCACCCTTCTTGCCGTTGCTTTTTTGCTCTCCAGCATCTGCTTTCCCGCCACCGCCTTTTTTCCCTTTGCCCGTGCCCTTGCCTTTCCCCGGCGCGCCTTCGGCGCCCGCCAGCCGCACCGTCGCCCCCTCCTGGAGCGCCTGGGGAATTTCCGTAATGACCTGATCGCCGGCCTGGACGCCTGAGGCTATGACCACTTCGTTGCCGATTTGTCGCGACACCGTCACGGCCTGCACCCGCACTTTGCTTTCCGCATCTATCAGGTACACGAAACTGCCCTGCTGCCCCGGCTGAACCGCGACTTCCGGCACCACCACGGCATCGGGCTCAACGGTCAGCACGATACGGACATTGACAAACTGGCCCGGCCAAATGACCTCCTTGGCGTTGTCGACGCGGGTCTTGAGCAATACCGTACCGGTCTGTGCCGTGACGGTGTTGTCGATAAACACCAGATTGCCTTCCGCCACCGACGGGCCGGACTGGTCGGGATGGATTCCAATGCGTATGCCTTGCCCCTGCTGGAACCGGCGGATCTCCTCCAGCTGCCGCTCCGGTATGCTGAAACTGACCAGTATCGGATCGGTACTGTTGATGGTGACCAGCGGCGCCCCGCCGCCGGAGGCCGGAACCAGGTTGCCGGCCCGGACTGCCAACTGTCCGGTCCGGCCGCTGATCGGCGCCACAATCCGCGAATAGTCGAGCTGAATACGTGCTTGTTCCACCATCGCCTGCGCTGACTGGACAGTCGCCTCCAGCGATTTGGCCGAAGTCACGGCAACATCGTATTCCTGCTGGGTAATGAACTCGCGCTTCAGCAACGGCTCCAGCCGCTGCTGCTGCGCCCTGGCGTTCTCCAGTTGCGCGCGATCCCGGGCCAGGGCCGCCAGCGCCTGGTTGTACTGTGACTGGAACGTCCGCGGATCGATCTCGAACAAGGTTTGTCCCGCCTTGACCTTGTCACCCTCCTTGAACAATATATTCTTCAGTACACCGCTGACCTGAGCGCGCACCTGCACGCTCTGCTCCGGTTCAACGGTGCCCACGGCCTCGATCAGCACGGGCATGGGTTTGGTCACTGCGCGCACCGCTTTGACAATCAGCGGACCACCGCGACCACCTTTGCCCTTGGCTTTGGTGCCGCCCGCCGTGCCCTGCTGTGACTGCTGCCAATACCAGTAGCCGCCCGCCACGCCCGCACCGACAGCAAGAAAAACCAGCATCATGATCAATCGTTTCATTTTGCTCCGCCCGCTGCCGTGAGTAAGTCGCTTGCGCCGACGGCGACCTGGAGCCGTGCCAGCGTGGTAAACCAATCCAGATACGACTGTATCTGCTGCACCCGCGCGTTCGACTCGTCCTGCTGCGCAGTGATCAGATCGAGGATGCTGCCGAATCCGCTTTGATAGCGCGCCAGCGTCGCCAGCGATGTTTGCTCTGATGAACGCACCTGCGCCTGGGTGCTGGTAATGCTGCTGCTGGCGGTATTCAAATCGTAATATGCCTGCCAGACCTCGATTTCCGCCTGCCTGAACAGCACATCGCGGCTCGCTGCCGCAGCTTCGGCCTGAACCTGTGCCTGCCTTGCGCTGTAGGTATCGCGAAATCCCGTAAATATGGGGATGCGCACAGCCAGCCCGATGCTGTAACTGCTGGCCGAGGGGCGGTTGTCGTTAAACAGCGTATGCGCACCGCCGCCGTTAACCTCGATCGAGGGCAAGCCGGCGCGCGCGACGGCATTGGCCGTCGCCTGCGCCGCACGCACCTGCGCTTCAGCGGCCACCAGGTCGGGCCGTGACGATTTGGCTTTCTCCAGCAATTCGCTGATCCCGGTCGTCATCTCGATAATCTGCGGCGGTTGCTGCAGCGGCTGTACACTGATCGCCACGTTGACTGGCAGGCCCACCACCGACGCCAGTTGCCCGCGGGACTTCTCCAGTTCGCCGGCACTGCGGGTCAAATTCAGCTGCGATTGCGCCACCTGGGTTTCCGCGCGGTAAACGTCAGCAACCGTCGCCAAACCGGATTCCCGGCGCTTCTGCGCCGCCTCGAGCGCGGTTGCGGCGTTCTTCAGCGACTGTCCGTTCACCCGCACCAGCGCATCATTGCCGAGCAGACGGTAATACGCCTGTTCAACCTGGAAAATCACGTCCTGCAGCACGCGGTTGTGGGCAAGGTTCGCGGACAGCAGGCGATACTCACTGGACTCGACCTGGTACGCGCTCACGCCGAAGTCAAACAACACATAACTCAGGCTGACTGACGGGCCGAAACGCGTCTGCCACGGCACCTCAGCCCCCGCATTACCGACCTGCTGGCTGCGGGTTACGCCGTAGCCCGCGCTGACCTGTGGCAGCAAATCAGCCTTTTCGATGCCGACACCCGCCGCCGCCGCACGCGCGGCCAGCCAGGCCTGCCGTGTCCGCGGATTGTTACGCAATGCGAACTCGGTCAGTTCCGGCAGCGACAGCAGCTGGTTGCGGCCAAGCTCGCCGTTGACCACCGGCGCGCCGACTGTCGGTAATGGCAGTGACGATTGCCAGGGCATATGCGGCGCCGAAGCAACGCTGCCATCGGTGCCGAACGGATCACGCCACGCGGACTGCGCATAGACATCCGCTCCCGCCGACCACAAAAAAAGCGCCCCGGCGAGCGCTGATATCAATGAACCGTATCGATGCATTCAGCGGCGTATTCTTGAGAGTAAAAAATCGAGTTAGCGCATGGCATGTTAGCACTAAAATTTCGCACCGATTGTCAATTGGCATGGCGTCAAAAAGCCGTGACGCCGCGGCAGTTTTCCATAATATGGATGCATCGCAGTTTCACCATCTTATCCCCACATAAAATAAATGGATACGTGGTGATGCGGTCACATGTTAGCCTTATCGGCTGTCAATATTTTAAAAACCACCGCGGCAGGATGCCCCTGTGACGAAGTTGGTTAATCCCCACGGCGGGGGCCCGCTAAAACCGTTGTTCCTTGCCGGCGCCGCGCGCGCCGCGGCACTGACGCGGGCTGCCGGCCTGCCCAAGATCCCCGTCTCCTCCCGGGAAAAAGGCGATCTGCTGATGCTCGGCATCGGCGGCTTCACGCCCCTCGACGGCTTCATGAATCATGCCGACTGGCGTGGCGTCTGCGATACCTACACCCTCGCGAATGGCCTCTTCTG
>RPOR01000171.1 GCA_003820645.1 Betaproteobacteria bacterium | reverse complement strand
AGTCCCGGTGCCGGTGAACGGCAGGTTCAGCATTTTATTCGTCATCTTGCCAAGGAATCACTCGATAAGTGGTCTGCACTGCCGCCGTTTGTTGTGTGCTCAAGAAATCATTTCCCGCATCATCGGGAACAGCTCGGGCTTCATCTCGAAACCAAGACCCGGTGACTGCGGCAGGATCGCGTAACCGTTCTGGAGGCTCACTTCGTCGTTGAACCCCCCTGCGGCACCAAAGACTCCCGGGTAAGATTCGCAGCCGCCCAAACCGAAGCCCGCAGCAATGTGCAGCCCCATCAGATTGCCGCCATGGGGAAAAAGCGATTTGCGCGTAAAACCGTGTTTCTGCGCAATCTCGATCACGCGTAGGTAACCGCTGATGCCGTATGCGAGCGGCGGATCGATCTGAATAATGTCCCGGTCGCTACGGAAACCAGAATAAAGGAGAAAGTTCTCCAACTCGCGCGGAGAAAAGAGGTTCTCGCAGGAAGCCAGCGGTGGCGCGTAGGCTTCCGCAACCGCCTTGTAGGTCTCGTAATCCTGGGGGTGGCACGGCTCTTCGTACCAGCGCAGCCCGAACGGCGCGATGGCCTTGCCACAGGCAATCGCCTGCTGCCGGTCGAAGATGCAGTTTGCGTCCACGGCGAGTGATTTGGAGTCACCGATGACCTTCAGCACAGCTTCGATGCGCTTGCAGTCCTCGGCGAGCGCCAGCCCCCCGACTTTCATCTTAAGCATCGAATAGCCCGCAGCGAGGTGGCCGCGCATCTCGTCCTGGAGGTCTTGCGTCGTCTGGCCCGGGCGATACCAGCCACCGCCGACATAGCAGAAGACACGGTCCTGCACATCGCCGCCGTTGAAGCGCTCCGCGAGGACTTGGTGCAACGGCTTCTCCTCGATCTTGGCCACCAGGTCCCACACGGCAATGTTGAGGGTGCCGATGGCGGCAGAGCGCTCGGCATCGCCGCCCAGCTTCTCGTTCTTCATCGCCACCGCATGCAACTTGTCCGGGTCGAAATTCGTCCCCGCGGCGTTGAACACGGATTCGGGCGGGGCTGCCAGCACGCGCGGGGCAATGCGTTCCCTGACAGGTGCACTGTGCGAGGCACGTCCGATCGAGCTGAAGGCGAACCCGATGAGCGGCTTCCCGCCACGGATCACATCGGAGACGACCGCGACGATGGTGGTCCTGATGTCCTGCAGGCTGCGTGCTGAATTGCTGATGTTTGTTGCGAGCGGGATGGTTCTCTCAAGAATTTTTGTAATTCGCATTTTTAATCTCTTTTGATTCAGCGAATTCAGATTCCCGCGCGTCCAACAAAATCAACGCATGAAGTCCCCCCATAATTCAGGTTCTGATTTCAGCCTTGCCGTTGTTGATTACCACAGCATTTCGTTCAGGCACTGTTGCACGGAACAACACCGCTTCTTCATCACGCCACATCTCGACGCGAATCGTCTCTCCGGGAAAAACCGGGGCGGAGAATCGTCCCGCTACCGACAGAAGTTTCCCCGGGTCGTAATTGCAGTACGTTTTTAGGAGCGCATGACCAGCCATACCAAACGTGCAAAGTCCATGCAAAATGGGACGCTCGAAGCCCGCCGCACGCGCAACCGTCGGATCGATATGCAGTGGATTCTGATCACCGCATAAGCGGTAAATCAGCGCTGACTGGGGCAGGCTTGGCAATTCACATATTTGATCGGCTAAACGTTGCGGTATTTCCTGGGGGCGCCGGACGGGACCTGAAGGACCACCAAATCCACCGTCTGCGCGACAAAACATCGTATTGGAAAGCGTACAAAGGAGATCGCCGGATTTTTTTTCATATACCTTGCGTTCCGTGTATATCAACGCACCTTTATCCGCTCCCTTATCCACAATTCCAGTGACACCCAGGTGCGATATCACCCCGCCGTCCGGGGGAGGCAGTTTGTGAATTTGGATGCCCTGCTCCGCCAGCACATGCTTCAGCCGGGTTGCTCCGGCATTCACTTTGTAGATCCATCCCCATGGATACCCGAGCACGGTCGGAAATGTCGGGAAAATCTCCAGCTGTTGTTCGTATAGAAACCGGAGTTGATTTTCATCACAAGGATCAGCCCCGACACCAATACCCAGGGCATACAGAATGGCATCTTTGGAGGAATACAGATGCTCGACGGGATCGACCTTCCAGTCTTTTAATCTTTCATAATCTATCGCCATAAATAGAAAACCTTTAGTGGCAGTTAGCCAAGCTCAAACATCGGCAGCATTTCGTCACCAGAGCCTGCGCTTCTAAAGGTAACGCGAACATTTTCTCCAACACGAACCCTGTCTGCCGGAACATTTATGATGGAACTCATCAAGTGGGGGCCCTCTTCCAGCGCGATAACAGCGACCACATAGGGAACATCGGCCTCAAATGCCGGGCTGGGTGCGCGATGCACCACGGTATATGAATACACTACGCCACGGCCGCTGCAATTCTTCCACTCGAGATTGACCGAACCACAATGCGGGCACAGCGTGCGGGGATAAAAATGGAATTTCCCGCAATCCCTGCATTTCGGCAATCGCAGTTCTCCCTGCTTTGCGCCCTCCCAGTATTCGCTGGTTGCCGGATCGGGCGCAGGCAGCGGTTTTGGCAGTGAAGTCATGGTCTGATTGTCTCAACAGGTATTGCTAATTTTCCGCGTTTCCCAAGATCAGCGTGCAATGCACACTCACCACACCGCCATTGCCATGCGCCAGGGCCACCTCGACCTTCGGGACCTGCCTCCCTCCCGCCTCCCCACGTAGCTGGCGGACCGCCTCCAGCACATGGAAAAAGCCCCCACCCAGTCCTGGATGCCCCCCTGACAACAAGCCGCCATGCGTCGTCACCGGCAGCTGTCCGCCAAGACCTATGTTTCCGTTCTCCACAAATCGGCCGCCCTCTCCTTTCGGACAAAAGCCGAGATCTTCAAGTTCGACGATAACCGTAATGGTGAAACAGTCGTATATCTCCGCAACATCGATATCCTTCGGTCCTAGACCCGATTTGCGGAACGCTGTACGACCAGAGTCGACTGCGCCTGAAGTTGTGAGACATTCCGCGTCACCGACATATCCGTGGCGCAATCCGTACCCTGACCCAAGCAAATATACGGGGGATTTGCGAAGGTCACGGGCTCGATCCGCTCTGGTAACCACTGCGGCAGCAGCGCCATCCGATACGATCGCACAGTCAAGTACATGCAATGGCGAGGTGATCATCCGTGAGGACAGGACATCGCCTACCGTTATCGGGTCCTTTTTGTGCGCGTTGGGATTGAGACCGGCATGCGTCCTGATCGTGACGGCGACCTCCGCCAGCTGCTCAGGTTTCGTTCCGTACTCGTACATGTGGCGTTGCGCGATCAATGCATAGAGTGAAGGAACCAAAGGTCCGTACGGCACTTCAAACTGCGGGTGTCCACTCCCTCGTTCGGCCATGCTCTGCACTGCCTGCGAACGCGATCGATTGGAGAGGAGATTCTGCCCTGCCACGCATAAAGCCACCTCACATCGGCCCGACTCCACAGCAGCGATAGCCTGATCGATCATCGAACAGCCCGACGCTCCAGCCAAGTCAACGGTAGACAGATAATTGGGACGAATGCCAAAGAACCCTGCCACGACACCCGCCGGCATGTTCCAGTGCTCGACGCGGACCGGTGTCGTAAACAGCCCATCCACATCCCCGATCTTCAGACCAGCGTCCGCGAGCGCGGCCAAGGCTGCATCAGATTGGAGCTGGAGCGCCGAACGACCCGGCACCTTACCGACCTGGCTCTCACCTATACCTACAATTGCCGCCCTTATCCCATTCATATCAGGGCTTCAATCAGTGATTTTTATGCCGCGCAGCAAATCACGCGCAATGACGATGCGCTGGATCTCCGACGCACCTTCGCCAACGCGGTAATGCCGGACATCGCGGTAGAAGCGCTCCACTGGAAATCCCCGGATTACGCCCATGCCACCATGTATCTGCACGACCCGGTCAACTACCCGGCCGACCATCTCTGAGCAAAAGAGTTTGCACATGCTGCCTGCAGAAGCGACATCTTTTCCGGCTTCCAGTCTGCGCAGCGTGTCATAAGCCAGCGCCCGGGCAGCGGCGATCTCCATTGCCGAATCCGCCAGCATCCACTGTATCGCCTGTCGCTCAGCCAAGAGCTTCCCGAACGTCCGCCGATTTTTGGAATGTTCGGTTGCCATGTCCAGCAGACTCTCTGCAGCCCCGACACACGAGCACGAGACCGACAATCGACCATCGTTAAGTGACCGCATCGCGACCTTGAAGCCAGCACCGACCTCGCCAACCACCGCAGAAGCCGGAAGCTCACAATCTTCGAACGTCAGCTCGGCCAGCTTGATGGCATCGGTCGCTATCGTCGTGTCCACTCGTGTAACGGTGAATCCTGGCGTTCCACGATCGAGCAGAAATGCCGTGATACCACCGCGAGCCCGCTTTTCGGGATCAGTCACGGCCATTACCATGATCACATCCGCCACGTGGCCACCGCTGATGTAATGCTTTCTACCGTTTAACACCCATTTATCGCCGCGCTTTTCGGCACGTGTGCGCATGCCTGCAGGATCTGAGCCCGCCTCTGGCTCGGTAAGCGCAAACCCCGACTTGAGCTTACCTTGGGCAAAGCCGCGAAGATATTTCTCCTTCTGTTCAGGGGTTCCATGACGCGTAATCGCCATCGGCGTCATACCGCTCGAGTAGTTGGCTGCGATCGTAAATGCGCGATGCAGACGGCTGAACTCTTCCAGAGCAATGCAATACTGAAAAAGACTCAGCCCGCCACCGCCATATTCCGTAGGCAGACGCATTCCGCAATAGCCATTCTTCTGCATGAGCTCGAAAAGACCGTCTGGAATTTCGCCCGTCTTGTCGATTTCCTGAGCCCAGGGTCCAAGCTCCTTGCGAACAAAGTTGCGCACCGCATCACGCATTGCCTCCAACTCGTCACTGAGTTCGATCTCAAGGGCGGTTGTCTCCATCATTTGTGTCCTTTGGATAAGTTATGAGACGCCTGCAAACGTTTCTCAGCTGCAAGCTGCGGCTGAACAGATATGGACTGGGCATTGGCTGCGGCCAGTTCTTCACTCAAGCCGCGTGAAAGCCAGCGCTTGTTGAGCGCGTAGGTCACCCCGGATTTGGCTGCCAACGCCTCCGCCGAAGTTTGTGCCGCACCCGCCAGTTCTTCGGCTGATGACACCACTGCGACCAGATTTCGCTGCCATGCTTCACGGGCATCCATCCGCCGCCCTGTCAGGACCAATTCACGCGCAATGGAAGTACCTGCCGCACGGGCCAGGATCGAGATCCCAAGAAAAGTCGGAATACCGATTTCGATCTCGGGCAATGAAAAACTGGCGCTTTCTGACGCAATCACCCTGTCCGCAAGGAATGCCAGCATGGAACCAAGCCCGATTGCCGGGCCATTCACAGCCGCCAACAGCGGCTTATCGAAATTGACAATAGCGGCGAGGCAGGCCGAAACCGCATTTCGACGATATGCGGACAACGATTCGTGATCAAGGTTATTGGGATTTTTTACATCGATTCCGGCCGAAAATACCTTCCCCCCGTTACCCGTGAATACAACAGCACCGACCGAATTATCCTGTCCTGCATGAGCCAGCGAATCGGCGAATTCCTGGGCTAACGTTGCATCAATTGCATTTGATGCACGAGGCCGGTCAAATGCCAGCCATAACACCCGACCGTTCATGGAATGCGCAAGGCCATTTTTACTTTGCGGAGACATCCCGGCATTGACCATCAATGAGTCTCCTGATTACGCTTCACAACCAACGCATCCACAACGCAGGCGCCTGCTCCACGCTCGAAAAGGATCAGGGGATTGATATCCAGTTCCGATAATTGATCGCGAAGATCATGTCCCAACCATGAAAGGCGAACAATCAATTCACATAATTTCTCCACATCACGTGGCGACGCTCCGCGCACTCCTTCAAGCAGCTTGTAGCCTCGCAGCTCCTTGAGCATCGCATGTGCTTCGCTCTCATCAATAGGTGATATGCGGTAGGCAAGATCGCGTAAAACCTCAACGTGGATTCCACCAAGCGCCGCCACGACCACCGGACCGTATATGGGGTCCACGGTAAGCCCCAGCATGATTTCAGTGCCTGGTGGCGCCATGCCCTGGACGAGGACACCGTCCAATACAGCGTCAGGCTTGTACTTCCT
>RPOR01000170.1 GCA_003820645.1 Betaproteobacteria bacterium | reverse complement strand
CGTGCCCAAGTCCTGCACCAAATTGTGGCCGTCCATGGTGACAACCTGCCCGGGAGATGTGCACATGAGCGAAGAAATGCCGGATTTCTCCAACGTCAAGTCAGGCTCCAGTTCGACGGCGACCAAGATTTACGAGGTCAAATCGGGCGACAGCCTGTCCAAGATCGCGAAGGCCGAGTATGGCAATGCCAATGCCTGGAACAAAATCTTCGAGGCGAACAAGGACATCCTGAAGGATCCCGACAAGATTTATCCCGGGCAAAAGCTGAAGATTCCCCCGAAGTGATCAACAGATCGGATATCAGAAAGGAACTACATTCATGAAGAAACTGCATATCGGCGTGCTCGTGGTCGCGCTGACGTTTGGTCTGTTCGGCTGCAAGAAAGAAGCACCGCCGCCACCGGCGCCCGCACCTCAAGCCCAGGTTCAGACGCCGTCCGCACCGGCTCCGGTTGCGGTCGCCAGTATCAGCCTGGGCAAGGCACTGGGTCCGGACAAGAAAGTCACGGTCCCGACCGATACGTTTGCCAAGGACGACACGATCTATGCCGTTGTGGAGACCACCGGCACGGGCAACGCGACGCTCAAGGCCAAATGGACTTATCACCGGGGCGACCAGACGGCGTCAGTGAACGACAGTTCGCAAACGATCAGCGCCAGCGGTCCGGCTGCGAGCGAGTTCCACATCAGCAAACCTGACGGGTGGCCGACCGGCGATTATCAGGTCGAAATCTCGCTCAACGACAAGCCTGTCGGTACCAGGAAGTTCGCGGTGAAGTAGCGGTGCAACCGATGGCTGGTGACATGGAAAAAGGGAACGCCTGTTCCCTTTTTTCTTTCCGGTGTGCCAGGCGATGGCGGGCCGAGGCGTGTGCTCTAACCAGGAACCAGAGGAAACAGGCCCATGCAAATTACGGATCTTCTTTCCCGGATGGGCGGGCTCCAGTCGATGGCCCGCGAACTGGGCGTCAGTGAAACTGAAGCGGCGAGCGGTGCCGATTCGCTGCTGCCGGCGATCCTGGGCGGGCAACGGGATTGGGATCGATGCTCGATTTGAACGGCGACGGTAATCCGCTGGACGATATTCTGCGATTGGTCGGCAAGGGACCGCGTTAGCCGCGCTGCGCGGGCAGTCGCACTCACCGGAGGGGCGTGAATATGAACTGGATCATCGCGTTGATCATTGGCGGTATCGTCGGCTGGCTGGCGAGCATCATCATGAAGACCGACGCCCAGATGGGCCTGATTGCCAATGTGCTGGTGGGCATCGCGGGCTCGCTGCTGGGCTTCTGGATTGCCGGATTGCTGGGACTCGCACCTGCTGGCGGCATTGTGCGCTTCGCGGTTGCGCTCGCAGGCGCGGTGCTGCTCATTTTCATCCTGGGCAAGCTCGGTATTTTCCGCAAGAAATAAGGCCGTGGTTGCCGGAATCCACGGCCTGCATGGCGTTACGGCAGCATTGCGCATGTTTTCATCACTGCCGATCCGCTGCCGGGATCAGCGGTCCGGGGGCGGCTTTAACGGCGCGACTGGCGCTGCCTGCGTGCCGATCAGCCGTGCGCGCACCAAGTCAATATGGCCGCGCAGCGTGTAGACGTAATCCCAGTACGTCAACGGCACCCGGATCTCAGCGACGCCAACTTCGATCTCATCCAGTCGCTTCAGCAGCGCAGCGGTATCTGCTGTGCCTGCTGCATCGTGCAGGCTGACTTCGACTTCCTTGAGTTCGCGGTACCAGCGGAAAATCTTGCGTTTGACGCGCCAGTCGTAGAGCGCCGGCATGATGCGCATCATCGGGATCAGCACGGCGATCAGCGGCACCAGCAATACCAGCAGGCGCTCGATCAGGTTAGCCACCCAGAACGGCATATAGCGCTGTAGGAATGGTGGCCCCGACTTGTAATAACGCGCCGCGTCTTCGCTGATCGGAAAATCACCGCCGCGCGCAGCGGGGAATTCCCCGGCCTTGTGAAAGACGCCGGCACCGTTGTGGACCTTGGTCGCCGCCTGCAGCAGCACCGAGACCAGCGCCGGGTGAAAATCCGCGCGCGCGACCAGGTGTGCGGTGACAGCCACCATATTGACGTTTCTGGGCGGGATGTCCGAGGCAATATCCACCGTGCCGCGCAGCAGCGTTACTGGCGACAGATAGCTGAAGCGCTGGGCCAGGGCTTCGGCGTGGGCGAGGCTCATCAGGCGGATGTCGTCGGCCTTGAGCAGCTGTTGCACGATCGGCGCATCGGACGCGGCAACAAACAGTGCTGCATCAATCTGTCCCGCGATCAACGCATCGGCTGCGGCCTTTCCGGCCAGCGGCGACATGATCAGGTTGCGCCCCGTGGCGCCACTGGCTTTCAGCATGTTGACGGCCAGCACCCGGGTGCCGCTGCCTTCGGGGCCGGCGGCGATGCGTTTGCCGGCGAGCTGGGTGAGGCGTGTCAGTTCGGCGGTTCCGCGGTAGAACACCCACAGCGGCTCGTAGTAAATGGCGCCCAGCGAGCGCACCGGGTGCTCCTGCTCGGCTGATGCAATTCCGCCCTGTATCAGCGCCACGTCGACACCGGATTCAGGATCGTCAAGGCGGCTGAGGTTTTCCACCGAACCCGTCGACGGACTCAGTTCCACCTCGATTTTTTCCTGCGCCAGCAGGTCGCGGTAGCGTTGCCCGAACAGATGGTAGGCACCGGTTTCGTTGCCGGTGGAGATCACGAAGTGGTCGGGCGGTGCCGGCCGCACAAAGTGGTAAGCGATCATGAACGCGCTGCCGATCACCACGGTGGCGAGCAGAATCACGAATGCCAGCTCGCGCACCGAAACCTCGGCGGCTTCAATGTTGTCGCGGCGCCGGTGCAGCAGCCGCAGCCAGCGTTTGATCAGTGTCGGCAGTTGTATCATGCAGATCTCCGCTGTTCAGTTCGTCAGCCAGCGCCAGAGCAGCCATGCGCCGCAGGTCCACAACGCGATGAAGATTGCGGCAGCGATGTAATTGCGCGGCCTGGGGCGGTGTTCGTCGATCCAGGCTTGCGCTTTGCCCCGGCATTCTACGACGACCGTTTCGGGTATGAGCCGCAGCGTCAGCCAGATGAAGGCCGGCAGCAGGATCACTTCATCGAGGAAACCGAGCACCGGGATGAAATCGGGGATCAGGTCGATCGGACTGAAGGCGTAGGCCACGATCAGGATGGCGGCGATTTTCGCCGCCAGCGGCATCTGCGGATGGCGGTAGGCGAACCACAGGGTGACAATGTCTCGCTTGAGCAGTCGCGCCCGGTTTCTCAGGCGCGCGAACATCAGGCAGTTCGCAGTCCTGTTGGCGCCGCCCACAGGTCGTGGGCGTCGGCGCGGGTGACTTTCACCTCGACGAACTCGCCGGGTTTGAGTTTGGCGCCCTGGCGGATGATGACCCGGCCGTCGATTTGCGGGGCGTCGGCTGCCGAGCGGGCGATGGCGCCTTCTTTGCCGGCTTCGTCGACCAGCACGGTCAGCGTTTGCCCGATCTTGCGCTTGAGCCGCGCCGCGCTGATTTTTTCCTGCACCGCCATGAAGCGCGCCTGGCGCTCCTGCTTGACGGACTCTGGCACCGGATCGGGCAGCGCGTTCGCCGCGGCGCCTTCGACCGGCGAGTAGGCGAAACAGCCGACACGGTCGAGCTGCGCTTCCTCGAGAAATCCGAGCAGCGATTCGAACTCGGCCTCGGTTTCGCCGGGGAACCCCACGATAAAGGTGCTGCGGACGGTGAGTTCGGGACAGATTGCCCGCCAGTCGCGAATGCGCTGGAGCGTGCCTTCGGCATTGGCCGGGCGTTTCATCAGCTTGAGGATGCGCGGACTGGCGTGCTGGAACGGCACGTCGAGGTAGGGCAGCAGCTTGCCCTCGGCCATCAGCGGGATGACTTCGTCGACATGCGGATACGGGTAGACGTAATGCAGCCGCACCCAGACGCCCAGCCCGGACAGCGCCTGCACCAGTTCGGTCATCCTGGTCCGGAGCGGCCGCCCGTTCCAGAAACCGGTGCGGTATTTGACATCGACGCCATAGGCACTGGTGTCCTGCGAAATCACCAGCAGTTCTTTCACGCCGGCATGCACCAGATTCTGCGCTTCCTGCATCACGTCGCCGATCGGCCTGCTGACCAGGTTGCCGCGCATCGACGGGATGATGCAGAAGGTACAGTGGTGGTTGCAGCCCTCCGATATTTTCAGGTACGCGTAATGTCGCGGCGTCAGCCGGATGCCCTGCGGCGGCACCAGGTCGGTGTAGGGATCGTGCGGTTTGGGCAGATGCGTGTGCACTGCATCCATGACCGCGGCAGTGGCATGGGGGCCGGTGACGGCGAGCACCCTGGGGTGGGTCTCGCGCACGATGTCGCCCTTGGCACCGAGGCAGCCCGTGACGATCACGCGGCCGTTTTCGGCAAGTGCTTCACCGATGGCGTCGAGGGATTCTTCCACTGCGGCGTCGATGAAGCCGCAGGTGTTGACGACGACGAGGTCGGCATCTTCATAGGTCGGCGAGACGAGGTAGCCCTCGGCGCGCAGCTGCGTCAGGATGTGCTCGGAGTCGACCAGCGCCTTCGGACAGCCGAGCGATACGAAACCGATCTTGCGCGGGGGAGTGGGCACAGCGGGGAAACCGGCGATCAGCGAACGGTGAGCGTGAAAAAACTGCGGGGTGCTACGACTTCGGCTCGTCGCCGTCCTTCTTGCCTTCGCCGGCGCCGGGGAAACCCGGGAACGGGAAGTTGCCCCACAGGTTGCGGGTCTGGGTCTGCAACTGGTTCTGCATGTCGAGGAAGGTCCGCGCACTTTGCTCCAGATAGCTGCTCATCAGGCCCTGCATCGCCGGTCCCTGCATGCGCACGAACTCGTTCCAGGTTTCGGAATTCAGCATCGGGTTCTTGCCATAGACCTGGCGCGACTGGTCCTGCAGCTTGTTCTGGATCTGCATGAAGGTCTGGATGTTTTTTTCGAGGTAGCTGCCCATCATGCCCTGCATGGCGTTGCCGTAGAAACGGATGATCTGCGACAGCGAATCGCTGGTGAACATCGGCGCGCCGGCAGATTCCTCTTCAAGAATGATCTGCAGCAAAATGGCGCGGGTCAGGTCCTCTTTGGTCTTGGCGTCCTCGACTTTGAACTCGACGTTGTCGAGCACCAGTTTCTTCACGTCAGCGAGCGTGATGTAGCTGCTGGTTTCCGTATCGTAGAGCCGCCGGTTGGGGTACTTCTTGATGGTGCGGGCCTGTGTACTCATGGGGAATCTCAAGAAGAAGAATTTTCATTGTCTCACAGCAAATGCTGCATTGCAACTTAAAATATTAAAAAATATCAATTAAATCAACGGGCTACGGATCATTACCGTGTCGCGTAACAACTTGCAGGCGGATTGACCCGGATCAAACCTGCCGATCCGGCATGGTGGAATACTGATCAAGTAATCGGAATTTCCCCAACAGCCATCGATGGAGGCAATCATGTCCAAGACACCTGAACAACTCGCGGCGCTGAACCAGAAGGCTGCCGAAACGGCGATGAAACTGACCCAGGTCTCGATCGCGCAGGGTGAGCATCTGCTGAAGCTGCAGCTTGATGCGATGCGCGGCATGCTCGACGACAGCATGAAGGCGGCAAAGTCGTTGACGGAAGCGCGCGATCCGCAGCAATGGGGCGCGCTGCAGGAAGCGAACATGCGCAACATGCTGGGCCGGCTGACCGAGTATTCGCGCAGCATTCAGGACCTCGCCGGGAAAACCCAGAAGGAAATCGGCGGCCTCGTGGAAACGCGCGTACATGCGATGAACGAGCAATTTCAGACCATGGTCGACGAGATGGCCAAAGCAGCGCCGCCGGGAGCGGAAGCCGCATTTTCCGGCATGAAGCAGACGCTGATGGCCGTCAACAGCATGGTGGATACGATGTCGAAAACCACACAGCAATTTGCCAAAGCGGCGGAGTCGGCCATCACCGTTGCCGCGGATGCGGCCGTCAAGGGTGGCAAGGGCGGCAAAGCCGGCAAGGGCGCCTGATTCCTGAAATGGACTCTCGCAGCGCCGCCCGGTTTGGTCGGGCGCTGCTGCCGCAGACGAAGATTTGCCCGTCAGGCGCCGGCCGGGCCATTGAATTTTCGGAGCAGGTACTTCGCAGTGACGTGGTGCTGCGCGCGACACGGACTGCACCATACCCGCTGCGTTATTGCATGTGCTGGCCGCCGTTGATGGCGATGTTGGCGCCAGTCACGAAGGCGGCCTCCTCGGAACACAAGTAGGCGACGAGCCCGGCAACTTCCTCTGGCTTG